>CAMBGJ010000053.1 GCA_945865805.1 Bordetella parapertussis | reverse complement strand
AATTTTGTGTCGAGGCCGAATTTCTTGCCGATGGTCATGGCTTCAACCACGTTAATCATGGCGCAGGCGTTGATGTAATTGCCCAGCGCTTTCAGTGCGTGCGCGTTGCCTACCGCACCGCATTCGGTCACGCTGCGGCCCATGCATTTGAGCAAGGGCGCGACGCGGGCGATGGTGGCGGCATCGCCCGCCGCCATGATATCGAGCGTGGCATCTTTCGCGAATACCACGCCGCCCATCACCGGTGCATCCACCACAGCGATGCCACGCGGTGCCAGCGCTTCGGCCAGCGCGCGTGTGGCGGTTGGGTCCGACGTGCTCATGTCGATGACGACGCTCCCCGGCGCGAGTGTTCGTGCCACACCCAGCTCGCCGAGGATGACATCGCGTACGATTTTTTCGTCGGGCAACATGGTGATGACCACGGTCACGCCACCGCCGAGTTCAGCGAGATTTGTGGCCGTGCGCCCGCCGTGTCGTGCAACAAACGTGGCCGATGTGTGCGCATTCAGATCGTAGATCGTGAGATCAAAACCGGCTTTGATCATTTGCGCCGCCATCGGTGCGCCCATGTTGCCGATGCCGACGAAGCCCACGTGTGGCAGGGTGTCCAAGTGCCGCCTCTAACTATTTGATTTTAAAGGGATAAATTTGAGCATTTTTGTCAGGCATGGCGCACGGGCTCGCTGCAAAGCCGCGTCGGCGCGCCCGAGCACTTGCAGCGGATCAGCGTGCACGGGCCTTTGACATTGACAGCTCTATAACAACGCGCCGCGAGCGCTAATCGGCCACAGCGCCTCCACCACACCCTTGCGCACGCAGACAAAATGGTCGTACAAATTCACCGTCGGATCGCAATGACCCGGCACGATCTTGAGCTTCAAGCCCAGCGGTAACGCTGTACCCGGCGTGAGTTTCAACACGCCATGTTCGTCGGACGCCTTGATGTATTCCGCACCCGGCGTATCGAACACGCTCGGCATGCCGGAATCAATGCTCGATGCCTTCAAGCCCGCATCGACGATGGCGCGATCCGCCGCCGGGCAACTCATCACCGTGGTCCACACAAACAGGCTGTGCGCGAAACGCGGGATGCCGCTTTCCGTCCAGTCGTTGTTGGCGTAATCGGCATCCATAAAAATATACGAGCCGGTTTGTATTTCGTGATAGACGTTGCTCGCAGCCTCGAACATATAGGTGCCGGTGCCCGCACCCGTCACCCGCTCGCAGGGGATACCCGCCTGCGCCAGCAACGCGGTGGTGCGATTCACTTTTTCACACGCGGCCTCGATCGCCGCGCGGCGCTCTTCGGTCTTGCGCATATGCTGCGCGCCGCCTTGATACGCCTGCAAGCCGGCAAAGTGCAGATGTTTGCTTTGATGAATTTGCCGCGCCAGATTGAACGCCGGTTCACCGGGCTCGACGCCGCAGCGGTTGGCGCCGACGTTCACTTCCACCAGCACGTTGAGGGTGACACCTGCGTCGCGTGCGGCGTTGTCCAGCGCCGTCACGTTATCGGCGTGATCCGCGCACACGGCGATTTTTGCGCGCTTGGCCAGCGCCGCGAGCCGCTTTAATTTTGTCGTGCCGACGACTTCATTGGCGATCAATACGTCATTGACGCCGCCGTCCACCATCGCCTCGGCTTCGCTGACTTTTTGACAACACACGCCCACCGCGCCGAGCGCCATCTGGCGCAGCGCGATGTCGGGACACTTGTGGCTCTTGGCGTGCGGTCGCAGCTTGACGTTGCGTCCGGCGATGGAATCGTTGAGCAATTTAAGGTTGCCCTCAAACGCATCCAGATCGAGTATCAGCGCGGGCGTATCCACTTCGGCGAGCGGTTGGCCGATTTGGGCAGGAAGGTAATAAGGCATGGGCGAGTGTCGCTTTCCAAGTTGAATGGGTAGCTTAGTGACCGCGCACCAGAGCGTCAATGTGTGATCGTGGCCAGCGCGGCATCACGACGTCGTGACAGACTTCCTATTCGGCGCTAGCATGCAGTGTCCGGTCAGTTGCCATGCAGCGGGCAGAAAATGCCGAAGCTACGCAGCGGGCGTGTGTCGAGTGAAAGGCGTGAGCGCAAGATTTCATGAGCAGCGGACGACCCTGATGACATCTTGCGCCGCCTTGAAAGCAAATCCGAAACGCTGCAAAAAGGGCTGACGCGTGCGGCGTGGTCGCCAAGCGGCATCGAACGGAGAGTAAAAAAGTGTTTAAAAACAAATACTTAAAATATTTCTCGTTATTCGTGGCATTAGCCGTCGCGGGTGCCGTGCAGGCGCAAGCCTGGAAGCCGAACAAAACCGTGGAGCTGGTGGTCGGTTCCGCCCCCGGCGGCTCGCCCGACATTTTGGCGCGCGTGGTGCAAAACATTTTTCAGAGTAACGGCCTGGTGCCGAACTCGACCGTGATCAACAAGCCGGGCGCGGCCAACACCATCGGCTGGGCGTATCTGAATCAACACGCGGGTGACGCGCATTACATCGCCACCATTTCGCCGGCATTGATTGGTAACCGGCTGATGGGCACGTCGCCGCTCACTTATACGCACTTCACGCCGCTCAACATTATCGCGCGCGAGTTTGTGGTGATCACCGTCAAGGGTGATTCGCCGATCAAGACGCTGGCCGATCTGACCGCGCGGATGAAAAAAGACCCGCTGTCGCTGAGCTGGGCATTCGCCACCGCACGCGGCAACCATAATCACATCGTGTTGAGCCTGTATCTGAAATCCATCGGCGTTGATCCCGCGAAAGTCAAAACCGTGGTGTATCCGGGCGGCGGCCCCGCGCTGACGGCAATGCTTGGCGGGCATGTGGATGTGTACGTGGCCAGTCCGCGCAGCATGTACTCGTTGCACAAGGAAGGCCGCGCGCGCATCCTCGGTATTTCGGCGGCGCAGCGGCAAACCGGCCCGCTGGCTGAATTCCCCACGCTGAAAGAGCAGGGCAGCGATGCGGTGTTCTACACTTGGCGCGGCTTCATGGGGGTGAAGAGCATGAAACCCGCCGAGGTCGCCTATTGGGATGCCACGTTTGAAAAACTCGCCAAGTCGCCGGAGTGGCTGAAGGAAACCGAAAAACAATTTTGGAATCCGAATTATCTGTTGAGCGCGGCGTTCGCCAAACAGCTCGAAGCCGAAAGCGAAACCACGCGTACCATACTCGCCAACTTGGGGCTGCTGGCACCGGGGCGTTAGGTCCCAGGGAAAATTAACTTGGACAGGTATGCTGGTATACAGCCTCACCGCAGAGGCGCAAAGGCGCAGAGGTTACGCAGAGAAATGCGTTCCTCTGCGTCTTTGCGCCTCTGCGGTGAAGGTCTAAAAGCGTCTGAAATGGTATGACTTGGTTACCCAAGTTTCCAGCACCACCTTACAGAGAAATTTGCATCGTGCTCAACTTGTTTTTTCTTGACGCTTAATCTGGAGCTTTTTCATGACCGATCTTCACTACCTCACGCTTGCCGAAACCGCTGATCTGATACGCACACGCAAGCTATCGCCGGTGGAACTCACCAACGAGCTGCTAAAACGCATCGAAACGTATAACCCGCAGTTGTCGGCCTTTATTACCATCACCGGCGATGTGGCACGTGCACAGGCAAAGCAGGCCGAGCAGGAAATTGCGCAAGGCAAATATCGCGGCCCGTTGCACGGTGTGCCGTTCGCGTTGAAGGATATTTACAACACCGCAGGCATACTCACCTCTGGCGGTTCCAGGGTTTGCATCAACAACATCCCGGCAACCAACGCCACCACCACGCAAAAGCTGCTGGATGCGGGCGCGGTGCTGCTGGGCAAACTGCAAACGCACGAATTCGCCCACGGCGGGCCATCGTTTGATTTGCCATGGCCGCCCGCGCGTAACCCCTGGAATCTCGCGCATTTCACCGGTGGTTCGTCGAGCGGTTCTGGCGCAGCGTTAGCCGCCGGATTGGCACCAGCAGCACTCGGCTCCGACACCGGTGGCTCAATACGCGGCCCGGCATCGCACTGCGGCATCACCGGCTTGATGCCGACCTACGGCTTGGTCAGCCGCGCCGGAGTGATTCCCAACTCGTTCACGTTTGACCACTGCGGCCCGATGGCACGCAGCGCCGAAGATTGCGCGATACTGTTGCAAGTGTTGGCGGGCTACGATTCGAAGGATGCCGGCAGCACCGAACAAACCATCCCCGATTACCATGCGGCCCTCAAGAATTTTTCAGTCAAGGGGCTCAAAATCGGCGTGCTGCGCCACTACTGGGAAGAAGACCTGCCCGCGCACGAAGACCTGCGTGCGGCGATGGAAGAAGCGATCAAAACCTTCAAGCAACTCGGCGCAACAATCGAAGACTGCCGCGCGCGACCGATGATGGACGGCCTGGATGTGAAAGTGCTGATCGGCGAGTGCGAAATTTATTCGATCAATCAACACGATCTGCAAACCCGCCCCGGCGATTTCGGTCGCGACTTTCTGGGGCGCGCCTTGCCCGCGTGCCTGTTTCAGGCCAGCGACTACGTGCATGCGCTGCGCGAACACCGGCGCTACATAGCTGACATGCAGCCGCTGCTGAAAAAATACGACATTCTGCTTACCGCCGGCTTCGGCCCCGCGCCGCGTTTCGAGGACTATCGCGTCACCAATTTCTGGCGCAAATCGAACGCCTTTACGCCATCGAACACTGCGCGGACGCCTTCATTGGTGCTGGGCGGCGGCCTGTCGAAAAACGGCCTGCCGCTGGGCCTGCAACTCATCACGCGCCCCTACAACGATGCGCAAGTGCTGGCCGTGGGCCACGCCTATCAGCAGGCTACCGATTGGCATACGCGCCGCCCGCCGCTCGATCCGGCGGCCAAGGCGCCGGTGGTCGATAGCAGCGTGTTCGAACCCAAGCCGGATGCCGACGCCGCCACGCGCGCCATCGCCGAAACCATGGCGAAACGCGCGGGCTTGAAACTGAACGAGCGGCAAATGGCGATCCTGCTGGAAAACGCGCCCGCCGCGTTGGACATGGCAAACCGCATTCGCAAGCCGCGTGACAGGATGGATGAGCCTTCTTCGACGTTTCGCTTTGCGAAGTAGCGCGTAGCCCGTAAGCAGCGCAGCGAATTACGGGTCAATGATTGTTGCCGACCCGTAATTCGCTGCGCTGCTTACGGCTACGTGAATTGCATCTCAACACTGAATTGCCGCCAACGGAAACGGCGCCGGCTTCGCCCCCGGCAGATGCTGAACAATACTGGCCTGCTGCCGCGCGCGGATTTCCGCCGAACTGTTGCCCGCCATGAGGTTCATTTTTTCGATTACTTCGAGGATAGGCGGCGCACGGTCATCGACCGGCACGCCGTGCACCAGCGCCCACTTCTCAACCTGATGGATGAACTCCGGCGACACGCGCGGCGGCACCAGTTCGTTCATCGGATCGGCCATCGCTTCTGCCAGTGACACAAACTGCACGCCTGCTGCCTCGAATTGATCGAGGATTTCATCGAGGCAATCGCCGCCCAGCGGCGTGCCGTGGATCAGCCAGATATGCACCGGATCGCGTCCGTACACCGCGCGCCCGTTGGCGGCGTGCAGGCGCATTTCGTGCATCGCCGTTTCGACAAATGCGCGGCGCAAAAATTGAATGCCCTCGCGGTCGTCGCTATGTATGGCACGCCAATAGGCTGCCATGAAGCGCGAATCGCGAAAACCCAAGCTCACCGGCACCGGCGTGTAGCCGTGTTGCGCAAGATAGGCGCCGACGGCGGCCTGCTTCTCGGCGGTGTCGCCCCACATGTCATTGCAGTAGCGAAAATAACGCTTGGGTGCGCGTGCTGCCCAGCGCGCGATGATTTCTTCGGTGCGCTCGATGTCGCCGATATAGGTTTGCGCATCCACCCAATTGATGCTGGCGTGATGGTGCGTGTGGTTGGCGACGTGGTGTCCCTCATCGCACCAGTGATCAAACACGCGCAGCAACTCCGGATCATCCTCGGCGGGTGCCGTGTTGGAAAACGCGAACACATCGCTTGCGCGATGGCGCGCCAGCGCCTGTGTCATGGCGCGCGCGATGCCCAGGGACGTGTAGTTTTTGGGCACCGGCACGCCGCGCCACAGCAGCATGTCGTCCATGGTGATGGCGAGTTTTACCGGGCCGAGCGGCGAGATGGGATGGCTGGCATGCGTGTTCACAATCAGCTCCTGCGTGGCAGCTATGAATGATGAAAAAGTATCTTACATGCGGGCCGTGGGGCGCGCTTCTCGGGCGAAGCCGCTGGGCCCACCACTTTTACCTTGCTGTCAGGCTTTCGGCGCAAAGCCGAAAATGCGCTCGAAGCGTTGGCAAAAACGGCCCCAGGCATCCGGGTTGATCAGGCGCGGTGGGCGTTCGCCGCGCAGAATCTGCGCCACCTGATCGGCGTTCCAGCTCGCCATGTTGTTGCGCGAATCATGCGTGATACCGGCGGTGTGATTGGTGGCGATGACGTTTTTCATGGCGAGCAGCGGGTGCGTGAGCGGCGGCGGCTCGTCCACCCAGGTATCGACCCCCGCACCCGAGAGGTGCCCTGAGGTCAGCGCTGCGGCGAGGTCCGCCTCGTTCACAATGCCGCCGCGCGCCGCGTTGATGACGATCGCGCCGGGCTGCATCGCCGCCAGCGCGCGCGCATCGATCATGTTTTTGGTGTTTTTGTCGTACGGGCAGTGCAGGGTGACGAAGCGCGCTTCCTTTAGCAGCGTCGGCAGATCGACCTTGGTGGCACCGCGCGCCTGACACTGCTCGGCCGTGAGCAACGGATCGCACGCAATCACCCGCATCTGTAAACCCAGCCCACAAATACGCGCCACGCGGCTACCGACTTCACCCAGGCCGATGATGCCCACGGTGCGTCCCTTGGCATTCCAGCCCTTGAAATTTTCGCGCTTGATGCCGGTTTCGCTGCGCAGCGAGCGATCGGTCTGCGGGATGTTTTTGGTCAGCGACAGCATCATTCCCACCACGTGTTCAGCCACAGCATCCGCATTGCCGCCCGACTGGTTGACCACCAGCACGCCCGCCGCCGTGCACGCGGGCACATCCACCGTGTCGTACCCCGCGCCGCTGGCCGACACCACCAAAAGATCGGGACAACGCGCCAGCAACGGTGCCTTGGCCTGGTATTGCTCCGGCACTTCCTGTCGTGTCGAACAAATGCAATAGGCCTGCGATGCCGACATCGCGCCCCAGTTATCCGCTTCCGGCCCGTTGAAGACGAGCCGATGCAGAGTGATTTCGTTATTTTTGTCGAGCGAGTCAGCGACGTTTGGCGACTTGCCGTCATTGAACCAGAAGACGGTTTTGTTGGGTAGTTTGCTGCTGGAAGGCATGAGGTGTCCGCTGTTAGTTAAATTGTGATTCGTGACCTGGCAAGGATTTTGACACAAGGCGCGGGCGCGGAGACCTTACTCCACTTTGATTCCCGCCACCTTCACCACCTTCGCCCATTTCGCCAGATCGGACTTGATCACGGCGGCGAATTCCGTCGGCGTGTTACCCACCGGCGTGACGCCTGTGGCAATCAACCGCTCGCGCACATCGTTACTGGTGAGCGCCTTCGCGGCTTCGGTGTGGGCGCGCGCGATGATGTCGGCGGGTGTGTTGCCCGGCGCGAATAAGCCGTACCACGAGATCAGTTCGTAACCCGCAGGCCCGCCCGCTTCGGTGAGCGTGGGCATGTCGGGTGCCACTGGCGAGCGCTTCGGCGCGGCCAGACCCAGCGCGCGCATGCGGCCGGTCTTGATGTGCGGCGTGGTGGCCTGTATCGAATCCAGCGCGAGCATCACGTGGCCGCCCATCACATCGATCAACAACGGTGCGCTGCCCTTGAAAGTGATGTGCGTGAGGCGCAGGCCGCCAGAGAGTTGCGCGAACAATTCCATGCCCAGGTGATTGATGCCACCTACGCCGGGCGAGCCGTAGTTCAATTCGTTGGGACGGCTTTTGGCGAGCGCCACCAGCTCGCGCGGATTGCGCGCGGCGAGCGACGGGTGACACACCAGCACAAACGGCGCTTCGCCGAAGTTGGTGATCGGCGGCAAATCCCGTACCGCGTCGAATGGCATTTTCGCGTGCACGTTGGGGTTGATGGTGAGGCTGCCGGTGGTGGCGGTGATGAGCGTATAGCCGTCCGGCGTAGATTTGGCACCGGCATCCATGCCGATGATGCCGTTGGCGCCGCCGCGATTTTCGATGATGAAGGGCTGTCTGGTGTTCTCGCTCATCTTCTGCGTCACCACGCGCACGATCATGTCGAGCCCGCCGCCCGCCGGAAACGGCACGATCACGCGTACGGGTTTTGCGGGGTAAGCCGCTGCGGCGGGTTGCGCGTGCGCTGGCGTCCCGGCGAGTACCAGTGCACTCATAAACGTGAAGCATAAGCATTTGTTTTCATTGAACATTTTTTCTCCAACCCAAAATGTTGTGCGCTGGCCCCAAGCCGTCACGCGCCTGTCGTATTGGTAGAATGCCGCAACTTCAACAGGGGAGCAAATCATGCCAGGCAACGGCGCAAAATTCAGAGACTTACTCAAGCAACCCGGCATTCTCATCAGCCCCGGCGTATTCGACGGCTACAGCACGCGGCTGGTGGAGGCGGCAGGGTTCAAGATCGGCGCGATTTCGGGGGCGGGCGTCTCCGAAAGCCGTTTGGGTTGGGCGGATCGTGGCGTGATGACTTTTGAAGTCAATCTCGATACCGCGCGGCGGCTCGCTGATTGCTGCGAAACGTTGATTTTGCGTGCCGATGCCGACACCGGCTACGGCAACGCGATGAACGTGCATTTCGTCGTGCGTGCGTTTGAAAGCGCAGGCATGGCGGCGCTGATGTTTGAAGACCAGGTGTGGCTCAAGCGTTGCGGCCACATGCGCGGCAAGGCTTGCATCCCCACCAGTGAAAAGTTGCAAAAGGTCAAGGCAGCGGTGGACGCGCGGCGTGACCATGATTTTGTGATCGTCTCGCGTACCGACGCGGCTGGGCCGCTGGGCGTGAACGAAGCGATCGACCGCTTGAACCAATACGCCGAAGCCGGCGCTGACTGTATGTACGCCGACGCGCTGTTGTCCAGGGAGGATATCGCCAAGGTTGCCAAAAACGTGCGCAAACCGCTGATCGTCAACATGGGGCTGGGGCTGCGTTCGCGCAACACCACGCCGCTGATGACACCGAAGGAACTCGAAGCGGTGGGTGTGAAGGTGGTGAGCTATCCGCGCATGCTGTCCACAGCGGCGTTAAAAGGCATGATGAACGCGATGGACGTATATAAATCAGAGGTGATGGGCAAGAATCTTTCGATAGATCGCCCCGACCTGTGCGCGGGCTTCGAGGAACTCAACAACCTGATGGGCATGAAGCGGCTGGATGAGATCGAAAGCAAGTTCGTCGGAGGTTGATCGTCATGGGCATGACCATCGCGGAAAAGATACTCGCCGCCAAGAGCGGGCGCAAAAAAGTGGTGCCGGGCGATGTGGTGACCGTGCAACTTGATACCATCATTCTGTTCGACAACAATTTTGTGCCGAGCAACTGGCGCGATATTCAGCGCGTGTGCGACCCGGAGCGCATCGTAGTGGTGTTTGATCACCGCGTGCCGGCGCCGAATCAGATCGCCGCTGGTGCGCATCGCACCGGGCGTGAATTCGCCAAACGTTTTGGCATCCAGCGCGTGCACGACGTGGGCCGCGAGCAGGGCATCAGTCATCAACTGGTGGCCGATTACGGGTATGCCGTGCCCGGCTCGACGCTGGTGTGCAGCGATTCGCACACCTGTAGTGGCGGCGTGTTCAATTGCCTGGCGCGCGGCGTGGGCGGGCCGGACATCATTTACGCGGCGGTCAAGGGTGAGACCTGGTTTCGTTGCGGTGAGACCACGCGTTACGAACTCGAAGGCACGCTGTCGAAAGCGGTTACCGCTAAAGATGCTTTCCTGCAAATCGCCGGTGTGCATGGTGATCACGCCACGCAGAATGTCGAATACGGTGGTTCCGGCGTGGCGGGTCTCTCCATCAACGCGCGAAAAACCATCACCACCATGTCGGCGGAACTGTCGGCCGAATTCGCTACTTTTGAATGTGACGACACGCTCACGCAGTGGGTGCGCGCACGCACGCAAACACCGTTCGAGGCGGTGAAGCCTGACGCCGATGCGAAGTACAAAGCGGTACGCAAGGTTGATCTGTCCGCACTGGAGCCGCTGGTGGCTTTGCCGGACAGCGTGGTCAACAATTCGCAGCCGGTGGGCGCGCTGAAGGGCACGCGCATCGATCAGGCGTATATCGGTTCGTGCGCCAATGGCACGCAGGACGATCTGGAACTGGCGGCTGCGGTGTTGCGTGGTAAACGTGTCGCCCCAGGTGTGCGCCTGATCGTGGTGCCGGCGTCGATGACGGTGTATCGCGATGCGATGAAAAGCGGCGCCATCGCAACGCTGATGGAAGCGGGTGCGATGATTGCTCCGCCGACCTGCGGTGCCTGCGGCGGCGGCCACATGGGCGTGCTGGCGGAGCAGGAAGTGTGCATCACCTCAAGTACGCGCAACTTCAAGGGTCGTATGGGTGAGCCGAGTTCGCGTGTCTACATGGCCTCGCCGGCGACAGTGGCGGCTTCGGCGATCGTGGGTACGATTAGCGATCCGCGTGAGTTCTTGCAATAGGAAACCACGAAGCACGCAGAATATTTCCGCGCGTTCCGTGGTTATTGAGGATTACGAAACTTTGTGACAAACATGAAGCACGGTGCTTCCTTCCCTCACCCCCGGCCCCTCTCCCGGAGGGCGAGGGGTGAAAAGCCCTTCGCCCTCCGGGAGAAGGGTTGGGATGAGGGAAAAAGTTGTCGCGAAGAAATGTATTCCTCAATAAAAGGGATTTGAAATGAAATTCACAGCCCGCGTATGGAAAGTTGGCGACAACATCAACACCGATTTGATTTTGCCCAATCGCGCGTTTTATCTGACGGCCGAGGAGCAGGTGAGTTATGTCTTCAGCGCCAACCGGCCCGGCTGGTCGGCGGAGGTGCAAAAGGGTGACATACTCATCGGCGGCAAGAATTTCGGCATGGGCTCCAGCCGCCCGGCGGCACGCTCGCTCAAGAATCTGGGGCTGGCGTGCCTGGTGGCGCCGTATATCAATGGGGTGTTTTTCCGCAACGCGGTGAATTTTGCCTTTCCGGCGATTGAGTGTGATGGGGTGGACGAGGCGTTTGACGAGGGCGACATCGCTGAAATCGATGTGGTCGCCGCGCGTGTGCGTAACCTCACCCAAGGCACTGAACTCGTGGCGAAAGCATTGCCCGCGCCGTTGCTGGCGATTGTTAACGCGGGGGGTATTTATCCGCTGCTGGAAAAAGAAGGCTCGATCGCGCCAAAGGTTGCCGCTGGGCGCTGAACGCATGCGTGGCGGCGGGCACTGGCTGATTTGCGCTGCGCTGTGTACGGCGTTGTTGATCACGAGCAGCGCCCGTGCCGACGAAGCGATCTGGCGCAATCACATGAATACGGCAGCCGAGGCGGCCAAGCGTGGAGATCACGCTGCAGCGGCGCAGATGTACGACGCCGCGCTCAGGCAATCCACTGTATTCGGCGACAGCGATGCGCGTGTCGCGGCCACGTATTTTGGTCTGGCGCAGGCGCAGCGCGCGCAACACACGTATGAGGCGGCTGAAAAGAATTATTTGCAGGCGCTAGCGATTCTGGAATCGGTGAATGGCGCGGCGCATCAACGTAGCGCCAGCGTGCTCAATGCGTTAGGTGATCTGTACCGCGTGCAGGGACGTTACCCGCAGGCCGAGTCGTACTACCTGCGCGAGCTGGCGATCCTCGAGAAAACACCAGGGCCGCAAAGTGTGGCCGTGGCGGAAGCGTGGTCCAACAATCTGGCGGCCTTGTATCGTGCACAAGGCCGACGCGGCGAGGCCGAAGCGGCTTATAAACGCGCACTCGCCATACTCGAAACAGCTGTGTCGGCGACCGACGCGCGTCTCGGGCTGGCGTTGATTGATCTGGCTGAGTGGTATCAGGGCCAGCAGCGTCACGCCGAGGCCGAACCGTACTACCGGCGCGGTATTCCGATCGTCGAAAAATCGTTTCCGCCCGCTCATCCGCGCGTGCTGAATCTGCTGCAGGATTGGGGCGTGGTGACGCAACTGCAAGGGCGCTACAAAGAAGCCGAGGCGGTTTATCGCATGATGCTCACGTTGATCGAAAAAACCTACGGCGTGAACCACCCGAATGTGGGGTATGCGTTGAATAATTTCGCCGGTTTATATGAGGCGCAGGGCCGCCGCGCGGACGCCGATGCGGTGCGTAAACGCATGCTTGAACTTAACAACGCACCGCTGCGCACGCAGCCCTATGTGCCGGAGCAGGGCTTGCCGCGTCGCCGCTAGCAGCGGCTACGGGTGATCGAGGTTGATTTCCACGCGGAAATTGTCGTGGTCAATATTGGTGTGCGTCAGCGTGAAGCGGCGACGAATATCAGGGTGTACGCGTGGCCAGTCCGCGCCGAGCGCGGCGCACAACAAGGCGCTTAATCCATGTGGGGGTTTGTTCATAACTATTTGTTTTTATTGAGTAATTTTACGTGGCCCAGTCAAATCCACGAGCGCTTCGCGCAGCGTTCGATAGCGAAACTCGTGCCGCAACAAGCGCAGTTTTCCCGGCAGCACACAGGGGCCTTCGACCAGCATGATGGCCATTTCGCCGAGTAAGCCGCGCACCCAATGCTCCGGCACGCGCAGGCATACGGGGCGATGCGCAACCGCGCCTGCTTCGCGCATGAATGCCGCGTAGGAAACGGATTCTGGCGCCACCGCGTTCACCGGGCCTGCGAGTTTGTTGTCGCGCACCGCGCGGGCGATGATGCCGAGCGCGTCTTCGAGATGAATCCATGACACAAACTGCCGTCCGGAGCCAATCACTGCGCCAGCGCCAAGTTTCAGGCCCAGCAGCAACGATGGCAACGAACCGCCGCCGCGCCCCATCACCAGACCGAATCGCAGCGCGACATACCGCATGCCCAACGCCTGACAGGCTTGCGCGCGAGCTTCCCAGCGGTGGCACAGCTCACTGGCAAAATCGCTGATGCCGGCGGGCGTGTGTTCATCAATGTTGGTCGCGGTCTGGCCGTAGTAGCCGATGGCGGATGCCTGTATCCACGCGCGTGGCCGCGTTTGCGCTCGCTCGGCGTAGCGCATTAAATCGTCGGTGGGCGCCAGACGGCTCTCGAGCAGCACTTGCTTGCGCGCGCGCGTCCATGGCATGCCCAACACCGGCGCACCGGCAAGATTGATCACCACATCGAAGCGCTCGGCGGGTGATAGCGCTGCCGCCGCCGGAACACAGCGTGCCGCGCCGCCGAATTGTTGGGCCGCGCGGTGCGGATTGCGTGCGACCAGCGTTACTTCGTGTCCGTTGGCGATCAGGCGGCGCGTTAATGCGGCACCGATAAAGCCCGTGCCACCCGCGATCAGGAATTTCAGATGGTCCGCGCCGAGATTCAGCGGTGGTTCGACATTGCGATGAGCGGCATGACGCTCGATAGTGCAACTCCCGTTCGTACACGCGGGCGTGCGCAGACCCAGATGCCAGGAGATCGTCATCCGGTTGCGCGCGAACCAGGCATATGCGCGGTCAAAAAGCGGCGACAGCAACGGCCAGCCGGTGAAGGCCAGCATCCAGCCGTGGCCCGTTTCGCGATAGATATGCCGTATCGCAGGCATGCCCACCAGCCACGAACCGTCAGCCAGACGCACGTGCAACAGTGCTCGCATGGCGGACAGGCTCACCGGCCATGCGCTGGTGTTGAAATCGGCCACGGCAATATCAACCAGATCAAGCCGCCGGTCGTGATCGCGGCGTTTCAGCACTTGCATTTCGGCACGGCAAACCGCGCACGCGCCGTCGTAAAACACTTGTGTTTGTGTCGCTGGATGGAGATTCGGGCGAGGGTTCATGAGGGTCTTTATTTCGCTAAGGACAGAAATGGTTGGGCAAAAAAACTCAGGTCTTGGGCAAAGTAGACGCGCCGGACGCATCGGCGGCACTGCCCCCGAGCAAGCGTTGAATCTTGCTGCCGAGTTTCATGATTTTCATCAGCGTGGCGGGATCGAGCCGCTGCATTTCGTCGACCCAGGCGCTGCTGGTATCGAGAAAATCATGCACCTGCTGGATGCGCGCGCGCGTGGTGCTGCTTTCCCTGGCGAACGCCGGGTCCATGAGCGTGTTGCGCATCATGCAGAGCGTGGGGTCGATTTCACGGCGGCGGCGGCCTTGCGCGATGACGCGAAACACCTCCCAGATATCGTGCAGCGCTTCAAAGTGATCACGCCGGTCGCCCATGGCGTGCACCACGCGCACCAGGCCCCAATCCATCAGTTCCTTCAACGAGGTGCTGACGTTTGAGCGCGCAATCGACAGCGTTTCGCAGATTTCTTCGGCGTGTATCGGTTGCTCGGCGAGATAAAGCAAGGCGTGAATTTGTCCGACCGTGCGGTTCACGCCCCAGCGCGAACCCATTTCTCCCCAGTGGAGAACAAACTTTTCGGCGATGGGTGTGAGTTGCATGGGGTATCCCTTGGGTGTTCGAGTTTCTGCGTTAATGATTTTTACAGTTATTTCTGTATTTACAGAAATTATAGGAAAAACAATGAACCCTGTGAAGAGACGCTGAATTAACGGCGCGTAGGTAAAATTTAACTATTTGTTTTAAAACAATAATTTATACTGAGCTAACGCTGCGGACCCGCCGCCGCTGGCCCAATCCGAGATGTACTAAAGCGCCGCCGAAACCCCGTTCAGGAGCCCTGCCCATGAAAAACCTACTCCCCAATCGCCGCAAACTGCTACGAGCTTTTCCCGCCGGTGTGGCGCTGCAGGCTGCGCTGCGGTACCGGGCATCAGTGACCCGTCGGCCGTGCTGGCGGAAGGCGAGCAACTTTATGCCGCCAAGCGTTACGACGAGGCCATTGCCAAGTTTCGTGCGGTGATTTTGATGGAGCCGACGAATGTGCGCGCGTGGCTGGGGCTGGCGCGCAGCTACATCGCGAGCCTGAATTGGGGCGAGGCCATTGCCTCCGCGCGCAAGGCATTTGAACTGTCGCCGCAGGGCGCAGACGTGCTGCAAACTTTGTTGCAGGCGCTGTTCGGCGGTGGCGCGCAGGCGCTGGCGAACGGCGGCTTTGCCGACGCGATCAAACACTTTAGCGAGTATCTGAAATACAACGGCAGCAATCCCGCAGCGTGGGTGAACGTGGGCAAAGCTTATCTCGGCAACAAGCAATTTGCTGACGCGTTGAAGGCGCTGGTCGGCGCGCTGGGCGTCGCGGGCGTGGACCGTAACGAGGTGATCGGCACGCTGATGTCCGGCGGCATGCAGGCGTTCAAGGAACGCGATTTCAACGGTGCCATCGGGCTGATACGCGAATATGTCAAGCAGGATCCGCGTAACCTGCAGGCCTACCTGACACTGGCGAAATCGTATTGGGAAGCCGGGCAGAAGGGCGGCGCGCTCGAAGCCGTGCGCGACGCGCTGAAAATCAGCCCCACCAACGGCGAGGCTTTGCAGTTTTTACGCCAGTTGCTGTAACCGCCGCTCTTACGCCATGCGCAGCAACTTTGCCGCGTTGCCGCCGACGATGGCATCACGCTCACTCGACGACAAATCCTTCAGGCGTTCCACCACGTCCACCGGTCGCGTGTAGCTCATGTCCGCCGGACAGTCGCTGCCCATCACCACGCGATCGGCGCCAACGAGCTGAATCAGGTTCATCAGAATCTGATCACTGTGGGTGATGGTGTCATAGTGAAAGCGCCGCAGATACGCCGACGGCGGCTGGGTCATGTGTTTGCATTCGGCGCGCACCGTGGTGCCGTGATCCATGCGCCCGATCAGCCACGGAAAGGTGCCGCCCGCGTGCGGCAGCATCACGTCGAGTTTCGGAAACGCATCCATCACGCCGCCGAACACCAGCGATGCGGCGGCGATGCCGCTTTCGTACGGATTGCCGAGGAAATTGCCAAGGTGATACTTCTGCATGCGTTCTTTGCCGACCGGCGACACTGGGTGCAGGAAGATTGGCAGGCCAAGTTTTTCACATTGCTCGTAGACCGGCCAGAATTCTTTTTCTTCGAGGTTCTTGCCCAGCACATGCGTGGGCAAATAGACGCCGCGTATGCCCGGCAGTTTGGCGGCACGCTTAACTTCCTCGGCAGCGGCTGCGGGTGCCTGCATCGGCAGCGTGGCCATGCCGACAAAACGCGTGGGATGTTTCTCATGTTCGCGTGCGCAGCCATCGTTGAACACTTGTGCGAGCCTCACGCCGAGTTCGGGCGGCGCCCAGTGCGTCATCGGGCTGGTGAGCGACAACGCATGCATGTCCACGCGCGCGTCGTCCATGATTTTGAGTCGTGTCGGAATATCGATATACGGCGGCGTGAAATTGGGCCGCAGGCGTATGCCCGGCATGGAGGCGGTGATGCGGCCCTGTTCGTTGCGCGAGATTTCAACGCCGTTTTTGGGGCCTTCGTTCACGATGGTGTCCACCCATTCTTGCGGGAACCAGTGGGCGTGGGTGTCGAGTTTGAGCATGTTGTTCCTTTAATAGACTAAATTTTTTTAGCCACAGATGAACACAGATGAACACAGATTAAAATCAAAAGCTTCTAAATCGTGAGTGTAAGTAATTGTTTATAAACAATATTTCAGATTGGGGTTATCTGTGTTCATCTGTGGTTAATACGTTGTTGAAGCGGCCCTTCAATCCTGCTGCATTTTAGACGCCAGAATAATCTTGCGAAATTTCTCGACTTCGAGCTTTACTTTTTCCGTGAACTGTTCTGGCGTGCTGGTGTTCACCGTGTGTCCGGTGGATTCGAGCTTATCGCGCACTTCGGGCAGCGCCACGATGCGCGCGGTTTCGCGTGACACCGCCTGCACTACGCTGGCCGGCGTCTTGGTGGGCATGAATAGGCCGTACCACATTTCAACCGCGTAACCTTCGAGTCCGCCTTCAGCAATCGTCGGTACCTGCGGCAGGCGCGGGCTGCGCTTGGCGCTGGTGATGCCGAGCAGACGCAGCCTGCCGGTGGCGATATGCGATTCAATCGCGACATAGTTGGTGAACAGCACATCCGATTCACCCGACATCAGCGCCACGATGGCCGGGCCCGCGCCGCGATACGGAACGTTTTTGATATCGATACCGGCCTGTAGTTTTAACGCATTGCCGGCGACTTCACCGGTGGCGCCAGCGATGGCAAAGTTGAGTTTGCCGGGTGATTGTCTGGCCAGCGCGACGAGCTCGCGCACATTGCGTGCAGGCACCGACGGATGCGTGAGCAGCACCAGCGTGGGCGAGGCGATTTCGCTCACTGCCGCGAAGTCGCGCACCGGGTCGTAAGGCAATTTGCGGTAAAGCGTGGCGTTGATCGCGTGCGTGCCGGAATTGCCGATAATCATGGACGTGCCGTCGGGCGCGCCGCGTGCCGCGATTTCGGTGCCGACGATGCCGTTGTTGCTCGAGCGGTTATCGACGACGACGTTCTGCTTGCTGATTTCCGCCAGCTTGGGCGCGATCAGACGCGCGATAAAATCGGGGCCACCACCGGGCGCGTTGGGCAGGATAAGTTGCACCGGGCGCGTGGGTTGCCATTGCGCCTGGGCAATGCCCGGCACGGCGGTTATGACCGCCAAAATCGTGAATCCTGTTCTTGTCATGCCAGCCTCCAGCTTAAGCACATTAGCGCTTGGTCAGTTTACCGCGTTCAAAACACCTATTGATCGAATTTCAGCCCGGTGGATTTTGCCAGACGCCGCCAGCGCGCGATTTCATCCAACAAGAAGCGCCGGAATTCGGCGGGTGAGTTGCCCACCGCTTCGCCGCCGTCGACGGCGAGTTTTTCCGCCAGCGCGGGGGTGCGCACAAATTTCGCCAATTCGGCGTGTATCTTGTCGAGTATCGCCAGTGGCGTACCGGCAGGCGCAAGCCAGCCGTGCCAGGTGGTGACGTCAAAACCCGGCACACCCGATTCCGCGATGGTGGGCAGCTCCGGCATCACGCGCGAACGTTCGCCGCTGGATACCGCCAGCGCACGCAGGAGGCCGGATTTGATGTGCGGTGACACGTTGAGAATATTGGCGAAGGTGGTGTGAATTTGCGCGCCGAGCAGATCGTTTAACGCGGGGCCGGTGCCCTTGTACGGGATGATCACGATATTGGCACGCGTGGCCTGCGCGATCCACGCCGCACCCAAGTGTATGGTGGTGCCCAGGCCGCTTACGCCGAAATTGAGCGGCTGCGTTTTGGCGTAGGCAATCATGTCGGCGAACGATTTGCCCGGAAACGCCGGGTGTACCACCACCAGATACGGTGCTTTGGTCAGCAGCGATACTGGCGCGAATTCGCGTAGCGGGTCGAGCCGCGATTTTTCGTTGAATGCAGGCGCGATGGTGTACACCGGGGTGGATACCAGCAGCGTATAGCCGTCCGGCGCGGCGCTGGCGGCGGTGTGATAGGCGATCAGGCCGCCCGCGCCGAGGCGGTTGTCGACGATGAACTGCTGGCGCAGATTTTCCGCGAGCTTTTGTGAAAACAGCCGCGCCTGATAGTCGGTGCCGCCGCCGGGGGCGAGACCGACGATCACGCGCACCGGCTTTAGGGGATAGCCATCGGCGTGGGCGTGTGGCGCTGCGGCGAACGTCATCACGGTTACGAGTGCAATAAGCAGGAAGCGCATGGCTGGGATTGTAT
Source organism: Bordetella parapertussis (assembly GCA_945865805.1). Taxonomy (GTDB): domain Bacteria; phylum Pseudomonadota; class Gammaproteobacteria; order Burkholderiales; family SG8-41; genus UBA5216. Next base: position 3,341 of record CAMBGJ010000053.1, on the reverse strand, counting down.
GTCGAGCGTCGCCTGCACAGCATCGGCAACCAATATGTGGATGATGCTGTTTACCGAGGGATGGCGCTTGGACTAAGATGCGGTTCATGTTGCGGTGGTAGGTGCGCTGCGTGCATCGAGAAGGAATCGATTGAAATAAGTCATTAAAAACAAATAGTTACTGAATATCTCCACCACATGATTCACCGACTGCGGGCAAATCAAATCTATGAGGTGATCTGATGAAAATTCTGTATTTCAACGACTGGCGTCTGGGCGTGATGAAGGGTAACGACGTAGTGGACGTGACCAGCGTGGTGCAAAACGTGCCGCACACCAACCCCGGCAATCTGATTATTGGCGTGATCGAAGGTTGGGCCAATCTGCGCGGCAATATCGAAAAAGCCGTGGCCTCGGGCAAGGGTTTGCCGGTGAGCCAGGTGAAAATCCGCCCGCCGCTGCCCAAACCGGTGAACGTCGATTGCATGGCGGTGAATTACATGGAAAACGGCACGTTGCCGAAGCCCGCCGAGATCAACGCGTTTCACAAATCGCCGGGTTGCATCGTCGGTCACGGCGACACCATGATCATGCCCGACATTCCCTTGTCCATCATGGAGGGTGAGGCGGAACTCGCTTTGGTGATGGGCAAACGTGCGCGCAACGTGCCGGTCGGCCGCGGTCTGGATTATGTGTTTGGTTACACCAACTTCATCGACGGCTCGGCGCGTAACGCCACGCGGCTGGGCAATTCGTTTTATCAGGTGAAATCGCGCGACACCTTCGCGCCGATCGGGCCGTATCTGGTCACCGCCGATGAAATTAAAGACCCGCAAAAACTGCGCGTGCAACTGTGGGTCAACGGCCAGATCAAGCAGGATTTCAACACCGACGACATGGCGCACAAGATTCCGCGTTGCGTCGAGTGGATTTCTGGCATACACGAACTGGAGCCGGGCGACATTCTCGCCACCGGCACCAACCATCGCGGCCTGTCAGCGTTTCAGGGGGGCGACAAAATCGAACTCGAATGCGAGGGCATGGGCCGCCTGATGGTCGCGGTGAGAGACGAGCACAAACGCACCTGGTCGCGCGAAACGCGGCTCGACCGTCAGGAAAAAGGCCTCAAAGGCACCACGCCGCAGTTGACCGGCAAATACGCACCGCCAGCCGGCACACCCGCAGGAGGATGATGGCCTTGCTCAATCGCGCGTGGGTGACGGGTTTGACCATGGCGGCGGCGCTGATGACCGTGCCGCTGGCGTACGCACAAGGGGCGTACCCCAGTAAGCCGATACGCGTCGTGGTGCCATTTTCTGCGGGCAGTGCGACTGACATACTCGCGCGCATGGTCGGCCCCAAGCTATTCGAGGCCTGGGGCCAGCAGGTGGTGACGGACAACCGCCCCAGCGCGGGTGGCACGGTGGCGGGCGGCATTGTCGCGGGGGCGGCCCCCGATGGTTATACCCTGATGCTGACTTCGTCGGCCTTTGCCGGCAGCGCCGCGCTCTACGACAAACTGCCGTATGACACCGTGAAGGATTTCGCCGGCATCATGCAGATCGCTGGTACGCCGCTGATCATCGTGGCCTCGCCCACGCTGGGCGTCAAAACGTTGAAGGACTTCATCGCGCTGGCGAAACAAAAGCCGAAACAATTCAACTTCGCCTCGTCCGGCATCGGCAGCGGCACCCACTATGGCGGCGAGTTGTTCAATCTCTCTGCGGGCATCCTCGGCACGCACGTGCCCTACAAGGGCGTGCCCGAGGCGTTGAACGACACCATCTCCGGCCGCACGCATTATTTTGTCGCGCCGACGCTGCCGTCGATACCGCTGATCAAAAGCGGGCGTTTGCTGGCGCTGGCGGTCACCCCGGCACAGCGTATCGCGCTGCTGCCCGACGTCCCCACCGTCGCCGAAGCCGCGATACCGGGTTTTGAATACGATGGCTGGTACGGCATTGTCGCGCCAGCTAAAACACCGCGCGCGGTGATTGCAAAACTCCATCAGGAAGTCACCCGCATCCTCGAATCCAGCGAAATCAAGGAGCGCATCGTCGGCCTGGGCGGCGTCGCCAAACCCAGCACGCCGGAAGCCTTCGAGAAACTCGTGCGCGATGAAATTGTTACGCGGCGGAAGGTGTTTAGTGCGGCGGGGGCTAAGGCGAATTAGGGGGTGGCGGCACTGTTGTGTTACCACCATTGGGTCATACGCGTGGTCAAAGCCCGTCCTGAGCTGGTCGAAAGGCGCAGCTTGCCCGCGATGCGATATCTGCGTGGGTGCAAAGTCGTACCCACCCCGCCCGCCTCGCCCTAGTGTCTCGACCCATTAGTTTCGATACATTGAACAATGTCGAAATCGTCGCCAGGCGCGAAGCCGCGCGCAGCCGGGTCGGGAACCCGGCGAGCACGGTGACAAAGCATGGCGGCGATTCTCGGCATTGTTGTATCGATATTAATGGGTCGGGACACTAGTTCAGCTGCATCGCCGGTCGCTGCACTGTAATCATTGCGGAACCGGCAGCGAATGATCTATCCTCGAATGCTCGTGGCCGTGCCGATGTTTTTAGCCGCTCGTTTGGACGCCCGGTTGCGGCACGTTCGTTACTAGGTTCGTTATCTCCCTCGTTGTAACCCTTCAGGAAGGAAACCTTCATGTCCCAAGAATTGTCTGGAAAAGTCGCGGTGATTACCGGCGGCAGCCGTGGCATCGGTCGCGCCATTGCCATGTCGCTGGCCGCGCGGGGCGCACAAACCGTGCTGGCCGCCAAGTCGGAAGCCAACCTCAAGAAGACGGCGGCGGAAATCGCCGCCACCAACGCGCCCAAGCCGACCATAGTCGCCACCGACCTCGGTACTGCGGCAGGCTGTCAGGCGCTGTTCGATGCGGTGAAAACGGCGCATGGCCGCTGTGACATTCTGGTGAATTCCGCCGGCGCCACCAAGGCCGGCAATTTCCTCGAGCAGTCAGACGACATATGGATGGACGGCTTTGCCCTGAAATTTTTCGGTGCGGTGCGCGTATCGCGATTGTTCTGGCCGATGCTGGCCGCCGCGCAGGGCAAGCTCATCAATATCGATGGCGGCATGGCGCGCACACCGAACCCCGCCAACCTGATCGGCAGCTCGGTCAACGCGGCCATGGCCAGTTTCAGCAAGGGTTTGTCCACGCTCGGTATCCGTGACGGCGTCAACGTCAACACCATTCATCCCGGCCGCACCGAAACCGACCGCAATGCCGATCTGGTTAAACAGCAGGCTGCGGCAGAGGGCAAGACCGTGGAGCAGATCGCGGCGGATACCGCGAAAAAAGCCGGTGTGCGCCGCCTGGGCCAGCCGGAAGACGTTGCGGCATTAACGGT
>CAMBGJ010000052.1 GCA_945865805.1 Bordetella parapertussis | reverse complement strand
AGGTGCGTCCGCTGTGGCATAAAAGGCGGGAAATACCCGTAAAAGGAGCGAGTTTCGAGCGAAATCTTGCCAAAAACCAACATAACATGACGCAAGCATCACGAATTTGGCGGCCCTGCTTTTGCAAACCAATTATTAGAGGTCCCCTATAGTCAGTAGCGGCTTAGAAGAGGTCATTCGCGGCTCCACAATAGCAAAGTATTTCAACGGTATTTGGGGATGTAGATTTCACGAAAACGATGGGCAAATCGTTAGAATTAAGAATGCTGTTTCCTTTACAGAAAAAACCAAGTATCTGTTTGCAATTAACAAAGGTTTGCTAGACGTCCGGAAAAAACCTTACTCTGTAAATGAATTCATTTCTGAAAATCACCGCCGAATTCCGTTCAAAAACATGATCTACATTGGTGATGGGTTCACGGATGTGCCTTGTTTTTCTATGCTTGATAAGTTTGGCGGCAAAGGATTTGGTGTTTTTGACCCTCGAAAGCCCGGATCCTCTAAGAAAGCATGGGAAAAATTAATGGTACCCAAGCGGGTTACCGCGATGAATTCTCCTCGATACGGCGAGGACGATGACTTAGGCGCCCTACTGCGCGCTGCTGTGCGAACTATTTGCGTTGATATGGAGGTTCGTACACAGACGGCACTGGGCGGGCACTAACTCGTTGTTCGGTATTCGAAGCAGTCGATTTGAGGGCCGTTTGGTAGTTCTCAACCAACTGCTTTGTAGATGCTTCTACCGCATTTAACTTTTGCGCGAAGCTAAGCGTTTCTTGCTTGGTGCTACTCATATTTCCTTCCCCGATTCAGACATCGACTAATGTCTAGCTTGAGTAATTTGAAGAAAGAGTACCATATTTTCGGTATTCACTCGGCCTATGAATTCGAGTGTGCAGGAGCGTATTGCGAAATAGCGGGTTTATTTACTTGGCCCAACCCTCTGGAAATCCGGGTGCGCTACGCAGCCATGCCAACCTCAACAAATGTGCTTTTTGATAAGGGCTCCGGTATAGGCTTGCCGCCAAGCCGCAAATCCTCCAAGTGAAACTGGATCGCTTCCTGAATAAGCGCCATGACTTCGGCTTCGGTTTCGCCGGCGGCAATACACCCCGGCAGATCGGGCACGAACGCGCCGTAGCTGGTAGGGCCCTTTTCAATCACCACCATGTATTTCACGCTCATGTCGATTACTCCTTCAAGCTGGCTTGCTTAAAGACGCTGTTCAAAGTGCGCGGTGGCACATCAACGCTGGGTTTGCCCGCCACTGTAACCGTTCCGGGTTTTGACGGATGGTGCAACTGGCGGTGACTGCCGCGCTGCCGCACCACGACCCAGCCGTCTTTTGCGAGAAGGCGCAACTCCGCAACTTTCATGGCAAAATCTTACGCTGATTCAACAGGTTACCGCATCGCGCCTTTAAATCGGATCCCAAGAAACCACATCCGGTGATCGATCCAGCGGATAAAACTGCTTCTCCATAGCAGGCAGCGCCACTTTGGCAATCGCCTCCGGCGTCCACTCCGGCGTGTGGTGCACGGAGCGGATCGGGCGCGGCTGGCTGAACAGCATGATTTCGTTGGCGCGTACGCCGAAGATTTGGCCGGTGACTTCGGCTGACGCGTCGCCGATCAGAAACACCGCCATGGGCGCGACCTTGCGGGCTTCCATTTTTTGCAGTTGTCCGGCGCGTTCTTTTTCTTCGGGGGTGTTGGTGGGGATGGAGCTGGTCATGCGGCTCCACGCGAAGGGGGCGATGCAGTTGGAGCGCACTTTGTGGCGGCCTAAATCGAGGGCAATGCTTTTTGACAGCGCGGCGATACCGAGCTTGGCCGCCGAGTAATTGGCTTGACCGAAGTTGCCGATGAGTCCAGACGTGGAGGTCATATGCACAAACGCGCCGCTGTTTTGCGCGCGCATGGGGTTGGCGGCGGCGCGGCTGACGTAAAACGCGCCGTTCAGATGCACGGCGATTACCGAGTTCCAGTCGTCTTCGGACATTTTGTGAAAAATGCGGTCGCGCAGAATGCCGGCGTTGTTGACCACGCCGTCGATGCGGCCGTAGTTGTCGAGCGCGCACTGGATGATGTGTTCGGCCGAGGCCCAGGTGGAAACCGAATCAGTGTTGGCCACCGCTGTGCCGCCCGCGGCTTTGATTTCGTTCACCACTTTTTGCGCGGCACCGGCGCTGTCGGAGCTTAACTCGCCGCCCAGCCCGGCGCCGATGTCGTTGACCACCACCTTCGCGCCGTTGGCGGCCATCGCCAATGCCATTTCACGGCCGATGCCACCGCCTGCGCCGGTTACTACGACTACTTTGTCTTGTACGCTGTTGCCCATCTCAATCTCCTGTCTACGTTATTGTGCAAATCGCTGAAAACTTTCCCTACCGTCGTTCCCGCGAAGGCGGGAACCCATGACACAGCTACCCTGCCACTTCTGCGAAAAAATCCCGCCACAGCGGATTTTTCTCTTGTATCAGATTTATCTTCCAGGCGCGGTTCCATTTCTTGATTTGCTTTTCGCGGGTGATCGCCGAATGCAGGTCTTCGTGCATTTCATACCACACTAGCCATTTGACCGAATGCTGTTTAGCAAAGCCCTCTACGAAGCCTTCCCGGTGTTGCCACGTGCGTTGGACTAGATTGACCGTCACTCCAGTGTAAATCGTCCCATAGCCACCGCTCGCGAGTATGTACACGTAGCTGGCCTTAGCCACAGTGTTCTGGGTTCCCGCCTGCGCGGGAACGACGGTGGTGGTTAAGCACCTATTTCACTTTGGCGAACATTCGGAATTTACCCCTTCCGCCGCCGAAACTTCTGAAATCCCGCCGGCTTCAGCGGCGCCATGCGCTTGACTGCGCCAGCGTTGACGATCACTTCGCCCACGTAAAAGTCGCCTTGTTTATCCACCCAGATGCCGTGGGGTGCGACAAAGTTGCCGGGCAGCACGGGGTTTTCGCCGCCGACTTGCGCATAGATTTTTTCGTCCGGGTCGACCACCGAAACACGCGCAATGGGCGAGTGGCCGCACGGCGGATAAATCATGGTTTGATCGTGCGCGGGCAGCGGGCCTTCGGAGCGCTTCATCATGTAGTTGTGAAAGCCGCCTTCGGCGATGTGAATCATGTCCTGATCGTCGATGAACAAATCGTAGGGGCGATTGAATTGCGTCCACTCGCGCAGGAATTCGCCGTCGGGTTTGAAAATTTGCACGCGGGAATTTTCGCGGTCGGCCACATACACCAGCCCCGCGCTATCGACGGCAATGCCGTGCGGCAGAATGAATTGCCCCGGCCCGCTGCCCGGCTCGCCCCACGAGAACAGCAGCTTGCCTTCCTTGGAATATTTATGCACGCGGCAGTTGCCGTAGCCGTCGGCGATGTACATGTCGCCGCTGGGCAGCACGGCCACGTTCGTCACACGATGAAACGGCCCCGCCGCCCAGCGCACCGGACTCACGCCCATTTTGTAGCCGGTGTCGGCGGCCTTGCCCGGCTCGCCGAGAGTCATCAACTTTTTGCCGTCGGTGGTGTATTTATGCACCACGTGATTTTTATCGTCGGCCAGCCACAGGTGATCGGTGTGATCGATAAAAATGCCATGCGGCCCGACGAATTCGCCCGCACCCCACGCGTTGAGGAACTTGCCTTCCTTGTCGAAGATGATGATCGGGTACTTGCCGCGATTGAACACGTAGACGTGGTCTTTCGAGTCGCACGCCACCCCCGCGACTTCGGTGAACGCATAACCCTCGGGCAGTTGTTCCCAACCTTGGATCACTTCGTATTCGATTTTGTGCGGGCCGAGGGCCATGATTTTCTCTGGGTGGCGGGTTGATAGGATGCGGCTGAGTTTCATCCTTCGTGTTTTTCGCGTCAAGTTCACACGGGCGGGCGGCTATAATTTGGCTTCCACTCACAGCCTCATATCGAGAACCCCATGACCGAACGCGCTACCACGCAGTTACGCCAATTACTTGCCCAACCCGGCTGCGTGGTCGCGCCCGGCGTCGCCGATGCCTTCGGTGCGCGGCTGGTCAAGCTCGAAGGCTTTCAAGCGGTTTACATGACGGGCTTTGGTACCAGCCTCACGCGGCTGGGCATGCCCGATGTGGGCTTGCTCACCGCCACCGAGATGATCGACAACGCCAGCCGCATTGTCGATGCGTCAGAGCTGCCGCTCATCGCCGATGCCGACACCGGCTACGGCAACCCCATCAACACGCGGCGCACCATCCGTGATTATGAAAAGGCGGGCGTTGCTGGCGTGCATATCGAAGACCAATCGTGGCCCAAGCGCTGCGGGCACCTGGCGGGCAAGCGCGTGATCCCCACCGCCGAAATGGTCGCTAAGATCAAGGCTGCGTGCGACGCGCGGCGCGACAAAGACTTTATGATTATCACGCGCACCGATGCCATAGCCATCGAGGGGCTTGAGGCGGCGTTGGAGCGTGGCGAGCGGTATCGCGAGGCGGGCGCGGATATGTTGTTCATCGAAGCGCCCGTAGGGCGCGAACAGGTGGAAGTAGTAGCCAAGCGCTTCAAGGGCTTGCCGCTGCTCTACAACATGGCCGCCAGCGGCAAAACCCCCGATCTGCCCGCCGATGAACTCGGCCGCCTCGGCTTTAAGCTGTCGATTTACCCAAATTGGATGATCCTCGCTGCGATACCGGCGATGCAGGGCGCGCTGCGTGAACTGAAAAAAACCGGTTCCATCGCCGGCCTGCGCCCGCACGCGGCGAACTTCCAGCAGTTCACCGAAATTGCCGGGTTGCCGGAGATACAAATACTGGAAGAAAAATACGGTCTACCGGAAGATCAGCGGGCAGGGTTGTGAGTTTTCGGTGCTGTACATCCTCCCTCACCCTCGGTCCCTCTCCCGATGGGAGAGGGATGAAATTCAAGTGCTTTGCTTCCCTCTCCCATCGGGAGAAGGACCGAGGGTGAGGAAAAGAAGTAGAACCGCACCCAGTATCCCCACAACAGGAATCGATTTTGCATGAACTACCAACTCAGCCTCTGCAAAGACGAAGCCGCGCCACAAGCGGCGTTGCAACTGCCCGCAGGCAACGCCGTGCGCGCGATATACGTCATCCACGGCGGCTTGCGCATACGCGCTGGTAACTTCAGCGGCGTGCTCGGTGGCAACAGCGCGTTTCACGCCGCAACCGACGCGCAACTGTCGGCGGGGCATCTGGTGACATGGACGCTGCGCTGGGAACTCACCCGGGCCGGTACGCCGGAGGCGACGGCCACAGGCGAGGGCATCACCAGCAAGAAATTACTCACCGCGCCGATGCAACTCGACCCCGCCAAAGGCTATCTGCTGCGCTGCGACCGCGTGGATTTTCCGCCCGATGGGGAAGCGCTGACGCACACGCACAAGGGCGGCGGCATCCGCTGCCTGCTCGCGGGCGGCATCGACATTCACACCAACAACACGGTACATCGTTACGCGCCGCTGGAGCCGTGGTACGAAGCGGGGCCGGAGCCGGTGTATGCCAAGGCCGCGCCGACGATGGCGTCCGGTTTTGCGCGCCTGATGATTTTGCCGAGAGAGCTGCTGGGCAAATCGTCAATCACTTACGTCAAGGCCGAGGACATCGATAAGCCGAAGAACCAGAAATATCAGGTGTTTATCGACGCGCCGGTTGCATTGCCGATGTAGAAAAAACAGCCTCCATTCAGCCTCCATGAAAGATCAACATCTTCCCTCACCCCTAGCCCCTCTCCCGGAGGGAGAGGGGAATAAACCCTCGCCCTCCGGGATCAGGGCACACTGAAAGCGGAGCAGAGGGTGGCGCGCAGCGCCGGGTGAGGGAGGCTTTTGACTTTTCATGGAGGCTAAATAGAGACAAAAAATACCAATAAATCAAATGCTTATGGAATTTCAATCTACTGCGTCAGCCCCCTTGTGTGCGCCGCCAGACCCGCACCCGCAGAAGCCCAAGTTCAAATTGCCGCCGGGCGCGACCGACACGCACTTTCACCTCTTTGGGCCGATGTCGCAGTATGGCTTTTCCGCACAAAGAATCTACACCCCGCCGGATGCCCTGCTGGCTGATTGGCAGCGGCTCGCCAACACACTCGGCGTCGAACGCGGCGTGATTGTGCAGCCTTCGGTGTATGGTACTGACAACCGCGTGACGCTCGCCAACCTGAAGGCTATGCATGGCCAATGGCGCGCGGTGGTGGTGGTTGAAGACACCATCACCGATAAAGAACTGGAAGCCATGCATGCCCTCGGTGTGCGCGGCATTCGTTTTAACGTGGTGGATGTGGCGAGCGAAAAAGGCGTGCTGCCGATGCATCTTGTGCGCGGTATGGCCGAACGCATCGCGCCGCTGGGCTGGCATGTGCAGTTCTTGATGCACGTGGATGATTACCCTGATCTGGAAAAGCGCTTCGAGGGTTTTCCCATCGATATCGTGATCGATCACTTTGGTTACATGAAAGTTGGCAAGGGTGTTGCGGACGCGAATTTTCAGGCGTTCCTGCGCCTGCTCAAAGCCGGGCGCACGTGGTGCAAATTCACCGGCGCGTATCGAATTTCTGCTCACGACATGCCGTACCCGGATGTCACGTCGCTGGCGCACGCCATCATCGACGCCAACCCGGATCGCGTGGTGTGGGGCACCGACTGGCCGCACCCCAAGCACGAAGGCGCGATGCCCAACGATGGCGAAATGTGCAATCGGCTGCTCGAATGGATACCCGATGCGGCGATCCGCAACCGCGTGCTGGCGGCGAACCCGGCTAAGCTGTATGGCTTTTGAGGTTGTGGGGTGAGCACTGGCTCACATGTTATAAGTATTTGTTTTAAATGGAAAATTATGAAAAATTTGATACCTCAGACGCTGTTCGAAAAAATCTGGCAGCAGCACGTGATCGTCGACAAGGGCAGCGAAGCGCTGCTCTACATCGACCGCAATCTGCTGCACGACGGCGCGTTTCACGCCTTTGGTGCGCTGGCCAAAGAGGGGCGCAAGGTGCGCAAACCGCGCCAGAGCCTCGCCACCGCCGATCACTACGTGCCCACCAGCGGCCGCGAAAAAGGCCTCGCCAATGTGATCGACGCCGACGCGCGCGAAATGATTCGCCTGTTTGATCTGAACGGCGCCGAACACGGCATCCGCAGCTTCGGCATGAACGATCCGCAACAAGGCATCGTGCACGTAATCGGCCCCGAACTCGGCTTCACGCAGCCGGGCATCACGCTCACCTGCGGCGATTCGCATACGTCTACGCACGGCGCGATGGGGGCCTACGCCTTCGGCATCGGTGCGTCGCAATTGAAACAAGTGCTCGCCACGCAATGTCTGTGGCAGAAAAAACCCAAAACGCTGCGCGTCACCGTCGATGGCACGCTCGGCGCGGGCATCACCGGCAAGGACGTGGTGCTGGCGATCATTGCCAAAATCGGCACGGCGGGCGGCACCGGGCATGTGATCGAATACGCTGGCAGCGTGTTTCGCGCGATGGCGATGGAAGGCCGCCTCACCGTGTGCAATATGTCGATCGAAGCGGGCGCGCGCGCCGGCATGATCGCGCCCGACGACACTACCTTTCAATACCTCGCGGGCCGCGAGTTCTCCCCTAAAGGAACGCAGTGGGACGAAGCGCTGGCGATGTGGCACGCACTGCCAACCGACGCGGGCGCCCGCTTCGACCGCGAAGTCTCGCTCGACGGCAACACCATCGAACCCACGCTCACCTGGGGCACCACGCCCGACGAAGCGCTGCCGGTGAGCGCGGTGATTCCCGATCCGGCGTCTTTCGCCGACGCCAACAAACGCGCGCACGCCGAATCCGCGCTGCGTTACATGGGTTTAAAGCCTGGCACCAAACTCACCGATATCGAAATCGACCGCGTATTCATCGGCACCTGCACCAACGGCCGCATCGACGACCTGCGCGCGGCGGCGGCAGTGCTAAAAGGCCGCAAAGTCACCGTGCAAGGCTGGGTGTCGCCCGGCTCCACGCAAGTCAAACGCGACGCCGAGGCCGAGGGCCTGCACCGCATATTCGAAGAAGCCGGGCTGGAATGGCGCGCGTCCGGCTGCTCGGGCTGCGCCGCCATGAACGGCGATCAAATCCCCGCAGGCATGCGCGCCGCGTCCACCTCCAACCGCAACTTTGAGGGCCGACAAGGCAAGGGCGCACGCACCCACCTGATGAGCCCGGCGATGGCGGCTGCTGCGGCGGTTACCGGGCGCATTACCGATGTTCGTACGCTGATCCATTGAAAAAACTTCACCGCAGAGGCGCGGAGGCGCAGAGAACACCCCCAGAGAAATTCAAATGCTGTTCTCTGCGTAAACTCTGCGCCTCCGCGCCTCTGCGGTGATGCCCTTGACGGAGATTTCATGAAATCGTTCACCACGCTCACCGCCGTCGCCGCGCCCTTCGACATGGCGAACATCGACACCGACAAAATCATCCCCGCGCGTTACCTGCGCAAGCTGCGCACGGCGGAAAAGGGCTACGACCCGTGGCTGTTTTACGATTTGCGCTTTGACGCCGACGGCCACGAGCGGGCGGAATTTATTCTCAATCAAGCGCCGTGGCGTAACACCGGCATCATCGTCGCCGCTGAAAACTTCGGCTGCGGCTCGTCGCGTGAAGGCGCGGTTTACGCCATGAAAGATTGGGGCATCAACGCGGTGATCGCGCCGTCGTTTGGCGACATCCACTACGCCAACGAAATCCAGAATGGCATGCTGCCGGCCATCCTGCCCGAAGCGCACTGCGCCACGCTGCGCGCACAACTTAAGGCCACGCCCGGTGCCAGCATCAGCATCGATCTCGAAACGCAAACCATCACCGGGCCGGATGGCCAGACCTACGCTTTCGACATCGAACCGGTGTTTAAAGAGCGGCTGCTCAAAGGTCTCGACGACGTGGGCCTGGTGCTGCAGGAACTGCCCGCGATCGAGGCGTTCGAAAAACGCCACTTTGCGAAAATGCCGTGGCTGGCGTAGCTACCGGCTGGCGTACAATTCTGATGGATCGCAACACACCTGGGGTATGGCGTGAGCCAAGCACAAACACAACAAGAACTAGCTGCCCTGATCGTCAGCGTGCGCGCCAACATCGAGCGCGTGATGTCGGGCCAGTCACACACGGTCGATAAAGTGTTGGCCGCGTTTCTGGCAGGCGGGCATGTGTTGCTGGAAGACAACCCCGGCACCGGTAAAACCACGCTCGCCAAGGCGCTGGCGAGGAGTGTGGGCGGTGAGTTTCGCCGCGTGCAGTTCACGCCCGATTTGCTGCCGTCGGATATTCTCGGCGTGTCGGTGTTCAACCCGCGCGATCAGGATTTCAAATTTCACGCCGGGCCGATTTTTACCCAAGTGCTGCTGGCTGACGAAATCAACCGCGCCAGTCCGCGCACGCAATCGGCGCTGCTCGAAGCCATGGGCGAGGGTCAGGTCAGCATCGAGGGCAAAACGCACGCCCTGGACGATCTGTTTTTTGTCATCGCCACACAAAACCCGGTGGAGTTTCGCGGCACCTATCCGCTGCCCGAGGCGCAGATGGATCGCTTTGCGGTGCGACTGTCGCTGGGTTATGTCAGTGCCGAAGCCGAGGTCGCCATCGTCAACGCGCAAGAGCAGGCGCATCCGCTGGATACGCTGCAAGCCTGCGTGACGCCGCAGCAAATTCGTGAATTAAAACAACAAGTTAAGAATGTGCGCGTGAGCGACGAGCTCAAGCGTTACGCGGTCGATCTGGCGCGCGCCACACGCGGCGCGCCGTCGGTGCAACTGGGCGCGGGGCCGCGTGCGTCGCTGGCGCTGGTGCGCATGGCGCAGGCGCTGGCGTTGGTGCAGGGCGGCGATTTTGTCACGCCCGATCACATCCGCGACATGGCGGTCAGCGTGCTCGCACACCGGCTGTCGATCGATCCGGCGGCGAAGTTTTCCGGCCACTCGCCGCAGAACGCGGTGGCGGAGTTGTTGAAAAGCGTGCCGGTGCCAGTGTGAAATTGTTGAAAGACTTTTTAGCCACAGATGAACACAGATCAAATCTAACGCGTTCGAGCTCGGTTTATCTGTGTTTATCTGTGTTCATCCGTGGTTCATAGCCGTTGAACTTTAACCAACGCTTTCATGTGGAAATTCTTTCATTGGCTGTTCAGTAAAATCGCCGCCGGCCAGCGCGTGATCGACCGGCGTTTTACGCCTGCGGGCATGCTGGTGGGTGGCGTGCTGATCGCCAGCGCGACGCTGGGGGCGGATACCAATCAGACGGTGTCGTATCGCATCTTCGCGTTTGCGGTGGCGCTGTTACTGGTGGGCGCGGTCGGTGCTTACCTGCAACGCGGGCGTTATACCGTGACGCGCCTACTGCCGCGCGCGGTAACGGCGGGCGAAGCGTTTCAGTATCGCGTGACGGTGGGCAATCTCGCGGACGCGCCACGCGATGGTCTGGCGTTGATCGACGATCTGGCTGATCCGCGTCCACCGCTGGCGGAGTTTCGCGCGCGCTACAAGGTGCCCACCTATCGCGCGTGGAAGCAAATGATCCGAACTAAAAATGCATTTGAAATCAAAGAGTTAGGATTGCCCGACATAGGCGCGCGCAGCACAGTCGAAGTGACCGTGGCGGGCTTTGCACAGCATCGCGGCCATCAGCATTTTCGTGGCGCGGTGGTGGCGCGTGCCGATCCGCTGGGGTTGGTGCGCGGCCTCACGCTGCATGACGCGCCCGGCAATTTGCTGGTGCTGCCCAAGCGATACGCCATGCCACCGATCAGCCTGCCCGGCTCGCGCCGCCATCAGCCCGGCGGTGTCGCGCTCGCCACCGGCATCGGCGATTCAGAGGAATTCGTCGGCCTGCGCGATTACCGCCCTGGCGATCCGCTGCAACGCATCCACTGGAAAAGTTACGCCCGCATCGGCGAGCCGGTGGTGCGTGAATATCAGGATGAATATTTCGAGCGCCACGCGTTGATCCTCGATACCTTCGGCAACGACACTCGCGCGGGCTCGATCAAGCAGGCAGCGTCCGCTACATCGGCATTCGAGGAAGCGGTATCGGTGGCCGCGTCGCTCGCTTATACCGTGAACACGCAGGAATGCCTGCTCGACCTGATGTTCGTCGCCAATCAATCCTATTGTTATACCGCCGGACGCGGCCAGTTGTCGGCGGGCAGCTTGATGGAAGTGCTGGCGGGCGTGCAGTTGTGCGCGAGCCAGCCGTTTCAAACGCTGCACGATGCAGTCATCGCGCGGCGTGCGCTGCTGACCGGCAGCATTTGCGTGTTGCTGACGTGGGACGAGGCGCGGCGTGAGTTTATCCGCGATCTGCAAAAATTCGGCGTGCCGCTGCTGGTGCTGCTGGTGTCGAACAAAGTGCCGGAAGATCGTCCGCCGTGGTTGCATGTGATTGAGCCGGGGAAGGTGCCGGAAGGGTTAGCGCGGCTATGATCCTGGCAAACATCCACCGCAAAGACGCAAAGGCGCAAAGTAAAACCCGCAAAGAAGTGCAAGATGTTCTTTGCGTTTCCTTTGCGCCTCTGCGCCTTTGCGGTGAAGGGGTTCGGGCCCCGATATGAAAATCCACCCTCTAATGCTAGCCGCCGCCATCGCCTTCTGGGGCTGGCAAAGCGGTCAGTGGCTGGCGGCTGCGGTGGCTGCACCGCTCCTGTGCGCGTCGTTTTATGTCGCGCTGCACTGGCAGCAGAGCACCGCGACGCTGTGCCGCGTGGCGGATTTTTGCGGCGTGTTTGCATTGCTGCTGGGCGTGTATTTTTATGTGGTGCATGGTAATCCGCAGGCGATCATTTTATTTTTTCTCTGGTTGCCGATGCTGTTTTTGCCGCTGGCACTGACCCACGCCTACAGCGCCACCGAGCGCATGGACGCGAGCGTGCTGTTCTGGAGCCTGAGGCGTGATCCGCTGGCAAGGCCTGCGACGTTTGATCCCTGGTTTCCGTACTACGCGATGTGGATTTTTTCGGCGTCGGCCGCCAACAATCGCAGTGAATTATTTGACATGGGGCTTATTGCGCTGGTGGGCTTGCCGCTGGTGCGCCTGCGCCCGTGGTCGTATCGCGTGGGCACCTGGGCCGTGGCATTTGCGTTGGCAGCGGCTTTGGGTTCGGCGCTGCATGTGGGCATGCACCAAACCCAACTCTGGCTGCAAAACGCCGTGCCGGAATGGTTATCCAGCGATGGCTCGCGCACCGATCCGTATCGCGCCACCACCGACATCGGGCACATCGGCAAGTTGAAAGATTCCGACACCATCGTGCTGCGCGTGTTTCCAGCGGGCGGCAACAGTACCAAGCCCCCGGCGCTGCTGCACCGCGCGAGCTACAACACCTATTCCGGCAATACGTGGGTGGCACTGGGCGCGGTGTTTGCCAATGTAAACGGTGGGGCGGGTGGCGTGTGGCCGTTGCCTGATTCCGCTGGCTCGACAGCCAACGCGCGCGTGACCATCCACGATTACACCGTGCGGCCCAATCCGGTGTTGAGCTTGCCCACGGGTGCCACGGCGGTGGAAGCCTTGACGGCGGTGAGCATGCAGCGCAACGCGCTGGATGCGGTGCAGATCGTGCGCGAGCCGGGATTTTTTTCCTATGCCGTTCCTTACAGCAGTGGGCGCGCGTTCGAGGGGCCACCCACAAAGGACGACACGCGCGTGCCAGCCAAGGAACGCGAAGCCTTCGCGGCGTTGGCCGTCGAACTGGGCTTGGCGCAACTCAAGCCCGAGGACGCCGCCACGGCCGTCAAACAGTACATCGCGCTCGGCTACCGCTACGCCACGTTTCAGAAAGATGCGCCGTTGGTGGGCTCGGCCATCGTCGATTTTTTGCATCGCTCGAAATCCGGCCACTGCGAATATTTCGCCACCGCCACCGTGCTGCTGCTGCGCGCGGGCGGCATCCCGGCGCGCTACGCCACCGGCTTTGGCGTGCTGGAAAAAAGCGATCTGGAAAACGCCTGGCTGGTGCGCACGCGCCACGCCCACGCCTGGGTGCGTGCGTATGTGAACGGCGCGTGGATCGACATCGACACCACGCCGCCGTCGTGGTCTGAAGTCGAGGCCGAGGTGGGCGGCGGTTGGGCGAAATCGTGGTCAAAAATTACCGACGTGTGGTCGTGGCTGCGCTTTCGCGCCTCGCAAGCGTGGGCCAACAGCGATGAACGCAAGCTGCTGATCGGCGGCTTAATCGTAGTGCTGCCGTTTGCGTTGTGGCTGGCGTGGCGCTTGTTCCGCAGTCGCCGCACTTCAAAAAATAGTGAATTAAAACACATACTTACGAATGATGATCGCGTGGGTGGCGATTCCGAGTTTTACCGCATCGAGCAGCAGCTTGCGCAAGCGGGCCTGCGCCGCCAGCCGCACGAAACCGCACGCGCGTGGCTTGCGCGGCTGGAGCGGGATGCGCACATGGATACGGCGCAGTTGCAGGATATCGTCGCGCTGCATAATCGCTATCGTTTTGATCCTGGGGGTTTGCCAGCCGCACAACGCACGCAATTGCGCGACAGCGTGCAGCACTGGCTTGCGGCGCAGGCTTCGGCGCAAAAATCGTAACGCAAGGAATTCCCGATGAGGTCTGTAACGCCGATTCATGTTTACGCCACTGCACTTGCTGCCGCGTTGCTCGCACCGCCCTCGCAAGCACAAACCTACCCCACGCGCCCGGTACGCATGGTGATTCCGTTTTCACCCGGCGGTGCCACCGACGTGCCGGGGCGCGTGCTGGCGCAAAAATTATCCGAGCAATTCGGTCAGCAAGTGGTGGTGGATAATCGCCCCGGCGCGGGCAGCGTGGTCGGCACCGAACTCGTCGCCCACGCGCTGGCCGACGGCTACACCATTTTGATGACCGGCACGCCGTTTGCCGTCAGCCCCGCGATCTATCGCATGCTGCCGTATCACCCGGTGAAGGATTTCGCGCCGGTGGGGCAATTTGGCTCGGCACCCAATACGCTGGTGGTGCATCCGACACTCGGTGTGCGCACCACACAGGAGCTGCTCGCACTGGCCAAATCGCAGCCGGGCAAACTCGATTGGGCATCGTCAGGTACCGGCGGGGCGCAGCATTTGTTCGGCGCGCTGTTCATGTCGATGGCGGGTATTCAGGTCACGCACATTCCGTACAAAGGCAGCGGCCCGGCCAGCGCGGATCTGCTCGGCGGGCAAGTGAAAATCGGCTTTCCCGGCATCGCTATCGTGCTGCCGCATCACAAGGCGGGGCGGCTGCGCATCCTGGGCGTTACCAGCGCCAAACGTTCCGCGCAGGCACCAGATATTCCCAGCATCGCCGAAGGCGGCGTCGCAGGCTACGGCGCCACCATCTGGTTCGGCATTGTTGCGCCGCGCGGCACGCCGGAGCCGATCATCAACCGTTTGCACGCGGCGATTGCACGCGCGTTGCAGTCGCCAGACCTGCGCCAAAGTTTTGCCGGCGCCGGTACCGATGTGGTGTCAGGCACGCCAGCGGAACTCGGCGCGCTGGTGCAAAAAGAAATCGAGACGTGGGCGCGCGTGGTACGCGAGGCGGGGATCGTGGCGAATTAGACCAAAAAAATGTAACGGCTCAGCGCAACGATAAGAACCATAAAAGCTCTTTTGCCACAGAGGACACAGAGAACACAGAGAACCGCTTTTCCTCCGTGTCCTCTGTGTCCTCTGTGGCGGATGCCTTTGAATTGGTTGTTCGTGCTGGATAGTTACCAAACACCTACGATTTTTTCGGCACGCGGCAAGCCCACGCCATCATGCCGATGCCGACAAAAATCATCGGCAACGACAGCCACTGCCCCATCGACCAGCCCATCGCCAGCAAACCAAGAAAGCTGTCCGGCTCGCGCGCGTATTCGACGATAAAGCGAAACGCGCCGTAACCGATCAGGAACATCGCCGACACCTTCCCGCGCTCGCGCGGCCTGGCGGAATACCACCACAACAACGCAAACAGCAGCAAGCCTTCCAGCGCGAATTGATACAACTGCGACGGGTGACGGGGCTGCTTATCGACCAGCGGAAAAATCATCGCCCACGCCACGTCGGTGGGGCGGCCCCACAGCTCGGCGTTGATAAAGTTACCCATACGCCCCGCCGCGAGGCCCAGCGGCACCAGCGGCGCCATCACATCCGTTACGGCCAGCCAGTGTAGCTTGCGACTGCGCGCGAACCACGCCAGCGCCACGATCACGCCCAGCATGCCGCCATGAAACGACATGCCGCCTTCCCACACGTAAAAAATTTTCCACGGCACGTGGATGTAATCGGCGAATTTGTAAAACAGCACATAGCCAAAGCGCCCGCCGAGGATCACGCCTAGGATGCCGTAGAACATCACGTCGTCGAGGTGTTGCTGTTGCCACGTGCCCGTAGGGTTGGCTTTGATACGCAGGCGGCCGAACCACCATACCAGCGCGAACCCTACGACATACATCAGGCCGTACCAACGCACGGCTAGGGGGCCTACGCTGAAGACGATGGGGTCGAAACCGGGGTGGACAAACATGAGGATCGCTTCTTGTATGGGTTAAAATTCCGACTTCATTTAAGCGCAACCGAAAAGTCAAAAGCCTCCCTCACCCGGCGCTACGCGCCACCCTCTCCCGGAGGGCGAGGGTTTATTCCCGTCTCCCTCCGGGGCTAGGGGTGAGTGAGGTTTTTGATTTTTCGTTCGTGCTGACGAGAGATTAAAGTGTTCCCATTATAGAGCTGCTTTCCGGAGAACCCCATGCCCGCCAAACCCCTAAACAAACGCAGCCAACTCATCACCGCTGGCGTCGCCCGCTCACCCAACCGCGCCATGCTGCGCGCCGTCGGCTTTGGCGACAACGATTTCGTCAAGCCGATCGTCGGCGTCGCCAACGGCCATTCGACGATGAACCCGTGCAATGCGGGCATCCAACCGCTGGTGGATCGTGCCATTGCGGCGTTACATAAAGCGGGTGCCATGCCGCAAGTCTTCGGTGTGCCGACGATTACCGACGGCATCGGCATGGGCACCGAGGCGATGAAGTATTCGCTGGTGTCACGCGAAGTCATCGCGGATTGCATCGAAACGGCGGTCAACGGCCAGGCGATGGATGGCGTGCTGGTGTGCGGCGGTTGCGACAAAAACATGCCCGGCGGCATGATCGCCATGCTGCGCATGAACGTGCCTGCGGTTTACGTTTACGCCGGCACCATCAAGCCCGGCCGCTGGAAAGGCATTGATCTGACCATAGTCAGCTCGTTCGAAGCGGTGGGCGCGTACGCCGCCGGCAAAATGAGCAAAGAGGATTTCGTCGGCATCGAAAAAAACGCCTGCCCCTCGGTGGGCGCGTGCGGCGGCATGTATACCGCGAACACCATGTCGAGTTCGTTCGAGGCCTTGGGCATGAGCATGCTGGGTTCGTCGCAGATGGCCTCGCCCGACCTGGAAAAAGCTGATTCCGCCGCCGACTCCGCGCGCGTGCTGGTCAACGCCATCAAAAAAGACATCAAACCGCGCGATATCGTCACGCGTAAATCGATAGAAAACGCGGTGGCGCTGATCATGGCTACCGGCGGCTCGACCAACGCGGTGCTGCATTTTCTCGCTATTGCGCACGCGGCCGAAGTGAAATGGACGATCGATGACTTCGAACGCATACGCAAAAAAGTGCCAGTGCTGTGTGATTTAAAGCCCTCTGGACGCTATGTCGCGGTGGATTTTCATCGCGCGGGCGGCGTGCCGCAGGTGCTGAAAATGTTGCTCAAACACGGCCTGCTGCACGGCGACTGCATGACCATCACCGGCGAAACCATGGCCCAAGCGCTGGCCAAAGTACCGGACAACCCACGTAAAAATCAGGACGTGATCCGCCAGTGGGACAACCCGATGTACAAACAGGGCCACCTCGCGATTTTGAAAGGCAACCTCTCGCCCGAAGGCTGCGTCGCCAAAATCACCGGCTTGAAATCGCCGAAGATCACCGGCCCCGCACGCGTGTTCAACAGTGAACGCGAAACCATGGACGCCATCATGGCGAAAAAAATCAAGGCGGGCGACGTGGTAGTGATCCGCTACGAAGGCCCCAAAGGCGGCCCCGGCATGCAGGAAATGTTAGCCCCCACCGGCGCGTTGACCGGACAAGGCTTGGGCGAATCGGTGGGCCTGATCACCGACGGGCGCTTCTCCGGCGGCACCTGGGGCATGGTGGTCGGCCATGTATCACCCGAGGCTTATGTCGGCGGCCCGATCGGGCTGGTGAAAGAAGGCGACTCGATTACCATTGATGCCACTAAGTTATTGATTCAATTGAATGTTTCTGCCAAGGAGTTGGCCGCGCGCAAAGCCAAGTGGAAGCAGCCCAAGCCGCGTTACACGCGTGGGGCGCTGGCGAAGTTTATGAAAACCGTTTCTACGGCGAGTAAGGGTGCGGTGACGGATTAATCATGGCCACGTCCCCCAAAAAACAGGTCGTGGTCAATCGCCCGCCGGTGTTATTTGACCAGACGCAACGTATCGTCACGCAAATCGAAAAGCGCATTGATGGTGCGTTCCTGTCCTATTGGCAATCGTGGAACGGCTCTGTGTGCTAGGCCGATGTGGTGGGTTTTTACGAACTGCTGAAAAAGATCGGCAAGCAGAAGAAGGCGTATCTTTTCATCAAATCTGATGGCGGCACCGGCACGGCGTCATTACGCATCGTGCATCTGCTGCGCCAGTATGTCTCCAATCTGGTTATATTGGTGCCCATGCAATGTGCCTCGGCCGGTACCATGATCGCGCTGGGCGCGGATGAAATCCAGATGGGGCCATTGGCCTACCTGTCCGCAGTGG
This sequence comes from Bordetella parapertussis, assembly GCA_945865805.1. Taxonomy (GTDB): domain Bacteria; phylum Pseudomonadota; class Gammaproteobacteria; order Burkholderiales; family SG8-41; genus UBA5216. The sequence goes on along the minus strand of CAMBGJ010000052.1, from coordinate 4,393 downwards.
ACACTTCGCTCACACACGTTCTGTCTCCGGTGGACAACGCCAACCGCAAGGTAAGCGTCAGTCTGGATGAACTCAGCCGCATTCTGGCGGTATGGAACCGTGAAGCGAAAAGCGCGGGAGACAACCCGTACAGCGCGATTTTTCCGCACATCCATCCGCTGGTGATAGGTGCGGTGGATCGCGCGAGTTCACTATCGATTCGCCTGTGTTCGGAGATTTTGTCGTATCACATGAAAGACCCCGCAGCCGCCGAGAAAATCAGTCAGGCGCTGAACGCAAATTATCCTTCGCACAGCTACCCGATCACGATCAAGGAAGCGCAGCGCCTCGGCCTCAACGTAAAGCCACTGGATAGTACGCTGAATGAATTGTTGCTGGAATTGAACGAAGTCTATTCCGAGATGGGGCAACACGCGCTGACCGATTACGACGAAGCCAACTATCACGACAACGAGATTTTGAACATCGTCGAAGCGCGGGGTGTGCAGGTGTTTTACCAGACGGACAAGGATTGGCACTACCGCAGCGAAGAAAAACGCTGGATTCCCATGAACGACAAGAGTTCATGGCGACGCATTGTGCCCGGCAAGAAGGGCCAGTACCAGGAAAGCGTGTTTTACATACGGTAGTCGCCGCGGGCAGTGCGCTGCCTCATGCTGAAAACGGGGCGGCGCTATTCCCCAATGATCGACTTTCTGCTAACGTATATTCGTATATACATCGGGAGGTCGCCATGCTCGGACGCGCTTTCAAATCAGGAAATTCTATCGCCGTGCGTGTTCCGCGCGGGTTGGGCGTTATCGATGCCGCTGGCGAAGTCGATATTCAGCGCGTCGGAAGTACGCTGGTAATTCGGCCGGTTCGCGCGGGTGGGCTTGGGCACGTGATGGAGAAGTTTGCTGCGTTCCCCAGCGGCTTCATGGCTGAAGGCCGCGAACCCAACGAAGAGCGCGAGCGGAACTGGTAATCGCGTCATGCGCTATATGCTCGACACCAATATCTGCATTCACCTGATACAAAAACATCCCGCGACGGTGCTCGCCCATTTTCAAGCATTGCAACAAGGTGATGTCTGCAATCACTTATGCCGAACTGCGCAACGGTGTCGAGCGCTGCGACGCGAAGATGCGCAAGGCCGCAGATCGCGCCCTGCGCGGCCTAATTGAGGATATTCCTGTGCTGCCTTTCGATGCAGAATCAGGCGATGCCGATGGGTTGCTGCGCGCCGCTGTGCGTGATCGCAACCGCGATGCGCTGGATCGTCTGATTGCAAGCCACGCCGTCGGTCGAGGCTTGGTTCTCGTCACCAACAACGAAGCTGATTTAAAGGATTATCCAGGGCTAACTATCGAGGACTGGGTGGCGGGCGGCTAAGCGACATACGCGAAATACGCCTACGCTTACACCGCCGCCAGCGCCTGTTCGAGATCCGCCTGAATGTCGTCGATGTGTTCGATGCCGATCGACAGCCGCACTAAATCCTCACTCACGCCAGCGCTTTCGAGTTCTTTCGCGGTAAGTTGACGGTGCGTGGTGGTCGCCGGGTGGCAGGCCAGTGACTTCGCATCGCCGATATTTACCAGGCGCGTTACCAGCTTCAGCGCATCGATAAAACGCCCGCCTGCCGCTTTCGCGTCGCCCGCACCTTTGACGCCAAAACTCAGGATGCCCGACGCACGGCCGCTCATGTATTTGTCCACCAAGGGTTTGTCGGCGTGGTCCGGCAAACCGGCGTAACGCACCCAGCTTACTTTTTTGTGGCCCTGCAGATATTTCGCAATCGCCAGTGTGTTGTCGCAAATGCGATCCATGCGCACCGCCAACGTTTCGATGCCCTGCAAAATCAAAAATGAATTGAACGGCGATATCGCCGCGCCCATATTACGCAGTGGCACCACGCGCGCACGGCCGATGTAGGCGGCGGGGCCCAGCGCTTCGGTATACACCACGCCGTGGTACGACACATCCGGCTCATTCAGCCGTTTGAACTTTTGCTTGTGATCAGCCCACGGAAATTTGCCGGAGTCGACAATCGCACCGCCGATGGAATTGCCATGCCCGCCAAGATATTTAGTCAGCGAATGCACCACAATATCCGCGCCATGCTCAAATGGCCGACACAAGTACGGTGTAGGCACGGTGTTATCCACGATGATGGGCACACCGCGCTCATGCGCGATTTTTGCCAGCGCGCCGAAGTCAACGACGTTGCCCAACGGGTTGCCCACGGTCTCGCAGAACACCGCTTTGGTTTTGCCGTCGATCAGCTTTTCCCACGCTTTGGGTTCGCGGTAATCGGCGAAACGCGCTTCGATGCCGTACTGCGGCAAGGTATGCGCGAACAGGTTGTAGGTGCCGCCATACAGCGCGCTGGAAGTAACGATGTTGTCGCCCGCCTCGGCGATGGTCATGATGGCGTAGGTAATCGCGGCCATACCGGAGGCCAACCCCAGCGCGCCGATGCCGCCTTCGAGCGCGGCGAGGCGCTTTTCCAGCACATCGGTGGTGGGGTTCATGATGCGCGTGTAGATGTTGCCCTGCACCTTGAGGTCAAACAAATCGGCGCCGTGCTGGGTGCTGTCGAAGGCGTAAGAAGTCGTCTGATAAATCGGCACCGCGACGGCTTTGGTGGTGGGGTCGGGAGAGTAACCGCCGTGCACAGCGATGGTTTCAATTTTCATGGGATTTCCTCAGAGAGTAGCAACAGAATCAGTATAAGCACCTGCGGCGCGAGTTGCCAACCCAAGGCGCTAGAAATACGCTTTCCAATATTTTCTAGTGACAGCCACCCGCGCCAATGCCCTGCTGCGATTCGCTAAGACGTGCATCCGGGAACTACCACTGATCCGCTACTAAAATTTTACCGCCGCCCGGTCTTCGGGCGTTGCGTTGAATTCACGCTGTCGGCCATGAAGAGACGCTGGCGCGCAAGGGAGGTTGCCGCACAGAGCGTCCGGTCTACCTCGACAGCCGACATTCATGACAGAAGACGCTACGACTGTTGATCGGCCTTAGCCGCCGTTGGGCGTTGGTGTCTTGAGGGGCTGCTGTGCTTCGCATTGCCGACGTTCGATCATGTGCCTGTTCCCGCCGTTTCGATACTGACCAGTGGCGCCGACGCCACATTGACCAAGGTCTGTCGATTGAACAGGCTGGTCAGTGAGCTGTCGGCACAACCTGCGGCAACTGGTTAATTTCCAATCGGCCGCAACACCCGGGGAGGCTTGAGCGCCGGAAAGCGGCGCTTGAACAATGCTTCCTCCGCGTCATTCAGTTCCACGCCGAGATGTTCCCGCAGATGTTCCATGTAATCCGCAAAATCGGTGACCACCTTTGTTTGGAGCGTGCCTTTAGTCAGGTCGAATATCTTGAACATGTGGTCTTTGAGAGTGACACGGCCGCGATCCGTCAGCCGGGTGCCGGTGATGCCGCCCCGGAAAATGTGATCGTCGCTGTTCGACGTATAAAAGTTGGCCATCTCCAGGTCGATGGGCAAGGTGGCTTCAACCTTGAATGTGTAGAGCGGTTCCCACTCGTGTGCCTGGCTTATTTTCTTCTGCACGTAGTACCCATGCACGTCGTGCTCGTGCAAGCGGTAAATCTCTCCCAGTTGTTCGACTTCGACATCGGCCTTCAGCATCAACGGCTGCCGGAAGCCCGACCCGCCTAAACCGACGTCGCACACCCACGTCTTCCCGTCGATATCCACGAGGATGATCTGGTGGGTGCGCCCGCCGGGCTCGGGCCGGTTGCGATGCACGCGCGCGATGTTGGAATGGAACTTGAAGCCAAGTGCTGCGAGCGCCAGCGCAAACAGGCCGTTCTGCTGAAAGCAATAGCCCCCGCGCCGGCGCAGCAGCACTTTTTGCGTGAGCGATTCCGCGTCGAGCTTGACGCCCTGATGGCAGAACACATCGATGTTCTCGTACGGAATGTGCTGCAAGTGCAGTAGGTGCAGATCGTGCACCGTTTGCAGGTTCGCGCCGTGCGACCCGGTGTATCCGATTCTCTGGAAATAGAGATCCAGGAAGTTGTGCGCCATCACCGATCCTCCGTCATTCGTCACTTGTGGCTTCCAGCAGAATTCTAACTGGTCCCTTACTCTTAGTTTCAGACGGTGGCGTATTATTTTTCTTGGCTGAGGTAAGCGAAGAAGTTACAGAGCTTGATTTACCCTCGTAATCCCCAGAACCAGTGCCATCTAATTCAATAATATTTTCCGTAACCGGAGATCGTAAACCTTCTGGGTCTTCACGGAATCGAGTGGGTGAATTTGGGTCATATTAGAGCGCGGGGAGCATGCAAGTGAGAATTTTGAGCCGCAGGTATTCTTCGTCGCGCAGCCCATATGCACGTCGCTGGATAACACGGATCTTGTTGTTCAAGCCTTCCA
>CAMBGJ010000051.1 GCA_945865805.1 Bordetella parapertussis | reverse complement strand
CGCACCAACGATGGCGAACCCGGCACACAGACTTTGTGGAAAGGTTTCCAGGAGCTGATACCCTTGACTGAAATGTATCGAATCATGAAACAACGACCGAGAATTCCAACATCTTCAACACGAAAAAAATGTGGGTAATGATCAGCCCTTCGGGGCGGGGGTAAGGGAAGGAAGCGCCGTGCTTCAACGTGTCACAAAGTTGGGTAACCCTCAATAATTGAACTTTTTTTAGGTTCTGCACAGGCGCTATCGAAACGAAAATTTCGAGTATTCGCCTTCGTCTCCGGTGATGAATTCAAGCACGGTCGCTTGCCCACCCTCGACAGCGGCTATGCCGCGCTTTAGCGCCGGCACGATGTCTTCCGGCTCGGTGATGCGCTCACTGTAGGCGCCCATGGCCTTCGCCACATCGGCAAAATTGCCCGACAGCCGTTTGACATTGTAATTCGCCAAGGCCACCGGAAAGCGTTTGTCCTCATAAATCGACATCATGGCGTTGTTGATCACGATGGTCAGTATGGGGATGCCACAGCGAACGGCGGTTTCAATGTCCAGGCCCACCGTGCTAAACGCCATGTCCCCCATGATATTGATAACCAGTTTCTCCGGCGCGGCCATCTTGGCACCCATGGCCAGGCCCAGGCTATAGCCGAGCTGCGTGGACTTACCCCAACCAATAAAACTGCGCGGCTGACGGGCCTCCCAAAACGGCACCATGTATTCGCGGGCACTGCCGGACTCGTGCGTCACGATCGTGCGGTCCAGATCCACTGTGTGCATCAGATCCCACACCACGCGGTAAGGATTGATGGGTTTGCCCGCAGCCGTGAGCTTGGGCATCCACTTCGCAAGCCACGCCGCCTTGGTGGCGCGGATGTCCTCGCGCAAGGCCATATTCACCGGCCGCGGCCCTCCTGACTGTACCCGCAGCGCTTCGAGGAGCTGCCGCAGCGCCAGTTGCGCGTCGCCCAGCACCGGCGCCTCGCAGCGATAGTCTTTGTTGATGGTGTCCTCATCGTTGGTCAGATGCACCAGGCGCTTGCCCGCCGGGATCGGCACCGCGAAGTTGGTCTTGGTGAAACTGCAACCGACACCGCACACCACGTCGGCACGCATCAGGTAGCGATGCACACCTAGCGTCGTGCTGGGGCCACTGGCACCGACTGCCAGCGGATGGTGTTCGGGAAAAGCACTCTTGCCCGGCAGCGTGGTCATCACCGGGGCCTGCAAAAACTCCGCCAGTTGCACCAGTTCGTCGGTCGCCTCGGCGTAGAGTACCCCCTGGCCCGCGTGGATGATCGGCTGCTGAGCCGCCAGCAACACCCGCGCCGCGTGGGCGATGGCCTCCGGGTCAGCGGCCTGACGCAGGCGCGGTGGGGGCGTGTAGTCGAGCGACTCCATTTTTAACACGCCCAGCGCCACGTCCTGCGGGATCTCCAACAGCACCGGTCCAAGGCGGCCACTGCGCAGCTTGGCAAAGGCGCGCCGCATGAGTTCCGGTATGCGTTCCACCAGGTTGATTTCCTGGCACCACTTGGTAATCGTTTCGTAACTGCGCGTGGGGTAAAAATTGGGGTGTACGCCACGCCGATTCCGTGCCATGCCGGCCGGCAACAGCAGGATGGGCACCGACTCCGAATAGGCTTGGGCCACGCCGCCAAAGCCGTTTTCCGCGCCGGGGCCATTCTGCATCATGAAGACGCCAATCTTGCGCCCGTTGGTAATGCGCGAGTAGCCGTCTACCATGTGTATGCCCGTGCTTTCCTGCCGAAAGATTATCGGCCGAATGCCAGCAATGGCCGCCGCTTCCAACAGCGGTTGATACGGGACGCAACCAATAAACGCCACACCTTCCCTGCGCAAGATCTGGGCAATCGCTGTTACGCCATCCATGACAACGCTCCTTTTTGTTGAACCGTGCTTGCGATAACGAGTCCCTGAATGGTCAGGCGCTCGCCTCAATATTCAAAATGCTGGCCAGGATTATCCACCACAATGATCTACCTGATAACTGCGATCGGGAACCGGGTCGTAACAACGAGCCGATTACTCCTCGTGCCTGATCGAGGCGATTGCTGAATCACTGGTCGCTGCGCGAGGGGTGATCGCGATGCCAATGTCGCAATGCCAATTGCCCTTGCCGAAGTGAGGTGCTACGATTCCCACAGTCAGTAATCGCCACAGGGAGCCAGGCCATGCGCACCGAATACAGCGTCAACGACATGACCATTCATCGTCTTGTCGAACAGGAGCAGGGCTTTACGCCGATGCTCGAATTCCTCCCGAATCTGGCGAAGGAAACGCTTGAGGAGAACCTTTCCTGGCTTGCGCCGGGCGGATACAACCGCGGCACAGGTAATGTCGTGCTGTGCTACCAGTCGTATGTCGTCAAGACGCCGCATCACAACATTCTGGTCGATGCCTGCATCGGCAACGACAAGAACTTCCCGCTGCGCCCGACGTGGAACAAGAAGAACGATTCCAACTGGATGAACGCACTCAAGGCAGCCGGGCTCGGTGCCGAGGACATCGACTTCGTGATGTGCAGCCACTTGCACGGTGACCATGTCGGGTGGAACACTCGGATGGAGAACGGGCGTTGGGTGCCGACGTTCCCCAAGGCGCGCTACCTGTTCTCAAAGAAAGAATATGCCTACTGGAGCGAGATCCATCAGAAGACGCCGCTCAACCAGTTCACCGACAGCGTGCTGCCGATTATCGAGGCCAACCGCGCCGAACTCGTCACCAGCGATCATGAGCTTAACGACCACATCCGCCTGATTCCTACCCCTGGTCATACGCCCGACCATTTTGCGGTCTGCGCCGGCAAGGGCGGCGACAAGGCGGTGTTTACCGGCGACCTGATTCACTCGCCGCTACAGGCGCGCTATCCCGAGTTGGTGATGCGGGTCGACACCGACCGTGATCAAGGCGTGCGCACCCGGCGCGCGTTCTTCGAACGCTACTGCGATACCGATACCTTGTGCTGCACGATGCACTTCCCGTCGCCGTCGGTCGGCCACATCAAGCGCTGGGACAAGGGCTACAAGCTCGATTATCTGGTTTAATCGTTTGAAGCAGAGATGGTTGTCCAGAGACGATTGCGTTAGGGCATGAGCACCTTAGGCGTCCACTTAGGCATCCACAAAATCGGCCGCGCCGTCGACAAATAAGGTATCCCTGTCGGGAATCCGGCTGATGAGTTTTTGTTCGAGCAAATAGCGCCAAAGCGTTCCGACAACCTCGCGGTTTTTTTCGCTCAGACCAAAGGGCATAGGATCAACGCCCGGCGGATCGCCCCACGGGTTCAGATTTCCGCCGTCGGCGCAAAACTGCTTTTTACTTTCGCAACACGCCTCGAACAGTGCTTTTGGCGCCGCCGGATATTTGGCGAGGCAGCTCTGGTGAATCACCACGGCGTGGTTGAGTGGGTAAATCCCGGTGCGGGCGAAATAATTTCGCTCGGCGGTTTCGGTGTCGGGCAGCAACGGTCGGAGCTGTCGTTCGCTCTCCGGTTTCTTTTCGTCCACTGTGCTCGGCGCTAGGAAGGCGTCGATCTTGCCGTCGACCACCATCTGCTCGATATCGCCTTCAACCGTTTGCACGGCGGCCTCTGCGGGCGGCACGAAGCGTTGTACCGGTCCGGCGACCCAGTTAACCTCAGTCCAATGCAGACCGTACTCGTCGATCATGGTACCCCGCCACCAGACTCCAGCGGTCTGGGTATATTCCTTCGCGCCAAGCGTCTTGCCGCGTAAATCCGACGGGTAGGTAAGGTCGCTATCGCGGCGCACATAGACCGAGCCGTGCCTGAAGGCTCGGTTAAGAAACACCGGAATCGCACTCATCCACTGAACACCGCGCTCGCGCATCATGGTGTAGTTGGCGAGCGAAAATTCATTCACCTGGAAGGGCAGATTTTCAAGCACCGCTGTGAAAGCCTGACCGGGTCCAACGGCCTTGTAGCGCAAGTCCATGCCGTCGCGAACGCCTGGGACATGGCGAAAAAAGGGATACGCGCCGCCAACCATCTCGATCGTATTCTCGCCAAACTTATCTTGCATGGTCTGCCCCTTCGCGGGTATCGGGTTAGAGATCAATCGAATGATAGCCTTTGCCATGGCAAAAGTAATCCGGCTGTTCGCGCCTGCTGCTTTGAACTGCCCGAACCGTCACCCCAGGTGTTGCGCCCGTCGTGGCCAGCGCGCCGCCATGCGTGGCAGCACTTCCTCCACCAGGCGCTGGGTCTGCGCATACATGTCTTCGTCCCCATCCGCCGCTGGACGCAAGATGAACTTGCTGGCACCGTTCTCGACATAGCGGGCGATGCGTTCGATGATCGCTTCGGCGTCGCCAAAGGCGAAATGTGCGCTGGCGTCGCGGCCAGTGCGGGCTTTGAAGTGCTCTATGGCCTTGGCCACGCCGGGATCGTTCGCGCCGCCAAAGCGAAACGCGAAGGCGGCGCCGTAGTGATCTTCGTCTATCGAGCGGCCGGCTGCGGTGGTGGCGGCCTGGATCGCGGCGATGACCTGACCGACGGTCTCGGGTGTGTCGGAGCCTGCCTGCCAGCCAGTGCCGTATTTAGCCGTGCGTCGCACGGCTGCGGCAGACGAGCCGCCGATCCACATCGGCAAATTGGCCTGCGCCGGTAGAGGTGAGATCGAGGCATTGGTGAACTGGAAATGTTTGCCAGCGTAAGTGAGCTTCTCGCCCTTCCACAGCCGGGCGATGATCTCCAGCGCCTCGTCGGTTTTGCGCCCGCGTGTGGTGGGGTCGAGGTGCATGGCTTCCCATTCCAGCCCACGCGGGCTGCCGATGCCGAAGCCAGGCAGCATGCGGCCTTCGGACAGTAAGTCGATGGTCGCGCATTGTTTGGCGAGCAGCAGGGGATCGCGCATCGCCACCGCGACGACGTTGACGCCAAACTTGATACGCCGCGTGCGGCCGGCGATCGCGGCCAGCGCCGTCATACATTCCAGCGCCGGGGTACGGCTTACCAGGTGGTCGTTTTGCCAGATGGAATCGACGCCACCTTGTTCGCACAAGTCGACCCAGCGCCAGAAGCCAGCAGTGGTTTGGAACGGGTATTCCATCAGGCCGATACCGGCGGCGATGGTGCGTGGCATGAAATCAGTCCTCTGCGTTGGCAGGACGCAAACCATCGGGCGGCCACGCAGCGATGTCGTCTTCGAGCGGGATTTTCAGATTGCGCAGCAGGATGGAGGCGAATACCCAGTTCGCGATATCGACGACCAGCTCTACCTGTTGTCCGGGTACGGTTACATGGCGGGTGATTTCGGCCCAGGTCGCGTCGCTGATGGTGTTGCCGGCCAGCGTTTCGTCGACGGCTTGCAGCACGGCGCGGTCGGCCGGGCTCAAACACTGTAATGCGCGATCCGATGCCCGCCAGTCGCGCACCGCCAGCACGTCCTCTGCTGGAATGCCCAACTCCATGCAAATGCGCCAGTTCGAAGTCCATTCGTAGACCGAGCCGGTGACCCAGCCGATGCGCATGATCATCAGTTCTCGCAGCCGGTGCGGCAGCGAATTTTTGCGGATCAGCGTCTGAATCTGCGTGGCGACGACGTTGAACACGGTCGGGTTGTTGGCGAGCACGCGGTAGACCGTGCGGGTTGCGGCAGCGGGTGGCAGGCCTGCGGCTTCGACGAGTGGTGGCATTTGTGCGGTCGGCACCATGTTCACGCGTTCGGTCATGTTCATATCCCTGCGACTTGATGGGGATTCCATTGTCTCGCGGTACGTGCTGTCCGGCAATATGCTATGGATTCACCATAAAACTTCGCCGCTTGTCTGCGCCATCGAGGTCTGCTACGGTGACATGCCAGACGCAAATTGTCGCGTCTCTATTCCAACCCAGGAGACAATCATGACCCCAACCGAAAAGCGCCAGCGCCTGCGCGCGATATTAAACGGCAATGAAACGATTTCACCCGCGACGGTGTTCGATGCACTGTCGGCGCGCGTGGCCGAGGCGGCGGGTTATAGCTGCGGCATTCTGTCAGGCTCGGTGAGCGCGGCCACCGTGCTCGGCGCACCCGATATGGCATTGCAGACGCTGACTGAATTTGCGCATCAGGTGCGCAGCATCACCCGCGCGTCGGACTTGAGCGTATTCGTCGATGCCGATCAGGGGTATGGCAATGCGCTGAACGTGATGCGCACGGTCGAGGAGCTGGAGCACGCGGGTCTCGCCGGGCTTGCGATTGAGGATCTCGTCATGCCCTCGCGCTTTGGCGTGCACGGCGCGCTGGAGCTGATTGCCATTCCCGAAATGCTGGGCAAACTGAAGGCCGCGTTGGCGGCGCGGCGTGATCCGTCCCTGGTGATCATCGCGCGTACGGCGGCGCTGCGGGTGGAGCCGATTGAAAAAGTGGTGGCACGCGTGCGCGAGTACGCGGCCAGCGGTGCTGACGGGATTTTTCTCAGCGGGTTAAAGACACTCGAACAACTCGATGCCGTGCGCGCCGTGGTGAAGCTGCCGATAACCCTTGGCAGCGCACCCGGCATGAAGCGCAGCGACCTCGCCGCGCGCGGCGTGCGGTTTCACTTGCAGGGGCATTCCGTGCTCGCAGCTTGTGCCAAGGCGATGCACGATACCTATACCCATTTACTTGCTGGCAACGGGCCGGATGGCCTTCAGCCCATGCTCGCTGCGCCTGAAGTCATGGCTCGCGTGCTGAAGGTGGCCGACTACGAGCAGTGGGAAAAGAACTATCTGAATTGACGCCGCGCGGCGTTCAGCGCACAGGGCTGCCTTCCACCCTCATGTTGTCTTCTCCCGGTGTGGCGAAAACTGGCACGATACGTTACGGCACATCATGGAATTTTTTGTGCGCCTACTCAATGATATTCATAAGTATGTGTTTTATAAAGGATTTTTATTCCTGATCGAGCTTGTTCAAACGAGGTCAGGGCGCGGTTAATATCTACGCATCTTGACTTCGTGGGGCAGTGAACTTGGACAGGTTTCAGGTCGTGATTGTGGGCGGCGGCCCGGTAGGTGTGGGTTTGGCGGTTGAATTGGGGCAACGTGGTATTGCCTGCGCGCTGGTGGAACGCCACCTTGTGCCGCAACGCATTCCCAAGGGACAAAACCTCACGCAGCGAACGCTGGAGCATTTTTACTTCTGGCATTGCGTCGACGAACTGCGCGCCGAACGCATCATGCCCGCCGCAGTGCCCACCAGCGGCGTCAATGTCTACCGCGATCTGATGAGTGATTTCTGGAGCGCGCCGTCGCAGCGGGAGCTGGTGCAGCAATATTACTTTCAGGCGTACGACCGGCTGCCGCAGTATCTGGCCGAAAAAGTGTTGCGCGCGCGTATGGCCGCGCTGCCCTCGGTGAAAACGTTTTTCGGTTGGACTGCGGAAAGTGTGACGCAGGACGATGCGTCCGCGCGCGTTTCGCTTGTGGCACGCAATCGCGGCGAACGGCAGGTGCTGGAAGCGGAGTACATCGTCGGTTGCGACGGCGGCCATTCGCTGGTGCGCGAGCAGAGCGGCATCACGCGCAGCGGCGCGGCCTTTGAGCAGAAAATGGTGCTGATGGTGTTTCGTTCCAAAGGTTTGCAGGAGGGCCTCAAGCGTTTTCCACTGAAATCGACCTACAACATCATGCATCCTGATCTCAATGGCTATTGGCTGTTTTTTGGGCGTGTCGACATGGTCGATCATTTTTTCTTTCACGCACCGGTGGCCAACGATGCCACGGCTGAAAGCTACGACTTTCTCGGCCTGTTGCACCGTGCCGCCGGGTTCACATTTGATGTGGCATTCGAACATGTCGGCTTCTGGGACATACGCGTCGCGGTGGCCGACCGCCATCGGGCGGGGCGCGTGTTCATCGCCGGTGACGCCGCGCACAGTCATCCGCCCTATGGCGGCTTTGGTCTTAACAATGGGCTGGAAGATGCGGCGAATCTCGGCTGGAAACTGGCCGCGCGTCTGGATGGCTGGAGCGGCAAAGCCTTGCTGGATTCGTATACCGAGGAACGTCGGCCCGTGTTTGTCGATATCGGCCGCGACTTTATCGCCGCGCGTATCGAAGAAGATCGTGCGTTTCTTGAAAAATACAGCCCTGAGCGTGATCGCGCTGAGTTCGAGCGCGCCTGGAAAGCGCGCATGGAACGTGTCAGCGGCAGGGCGCAGGTGTACGAACCGCACTACGAAGGCTCACCGGTGGTGATGGGGTCGGCAGGCGGCGTGTGCAGCGCGCACGGCAAGCATACGTTTACCGCGCGTAGCGGCCATCATCTGCCGCCGAATGTTTTGTCGTCGGGCCGTAATGTGTTTGAAGCATTGGGGATGGGCTACACGCTGCTCGCGTTTGGCGAAGGGCAGGACGCTGCCCAAGGCTTTGAATCGGCGGCACGCGTGTTGAAGCTGCCGCTCAAAGTGGTGCGCGACAGCTTTGATCACGGCCGTAAAGCGTATGAGTCGCAGCTGATTCTGGTGCGGCCGGATCAGTACGTGGCGTGGTGCGGAAATGAAGGTCCTGCGGATACGCCTGCGCTCATGCGCAAGATTGCCGGACTTGATTAGCCCGGCCGTTTGGCCATCCAGAAGAATATCGAACCGATAGCGGCCAACGCGGCGATGATGGTGAAGCCCGCGCGATAGTTGCCTTGCCAGTCAGCGAAGATACCGGCGATAAGCGGGCCGCCGATCTGGCCGATGACCATGATCATCGACGACAGACCGAGAATCATACCGATCGAGTTGCGGCCAAAGTAATCGGCGCGCATGGCGGAAATAAACGGGCCGCGCAGTCCCCAGCCCATGCCGTGCACCAGCGCGGACAGCACCAGGACAACCGGCCCGGTGGCGTAGGTGAGCATCAGCATGCCCGAGGCGTGCAGCAGCATGCTGAACGCGGTGACTTTGCGCTTTTCAAATCGGTCAGGTATGGCCCAGCCGCACACCACGCCGACGAATTGCCCGGCGGTGGCGATGGTGATGTACAGCGACGCGACGGCCAGCGAATAGCCGAGGCCTTCCTTGATGTGCACGATGGCGTGCACATTAATTGCCGACACCACAAACAGCGAGCACGCATGGCCGATCGACAAATACCAGAACGCGCTGGTGCGCAATGCTTGGCGCGCCGTGAACTCACCTTGGGCAGGCCCCGGTGACGCTGGTTTGGCTGTGTCTGCAATAGCTGCGTTCGCGGTCTTAGCCTTGGGCGGCAGGCCGTCAATGGTTTGGCCCATGTCCTCGGGGCGGCTTTTCACCATGTTCGCCAACGGCCAGCCGCAGACGATGATCATCACGCCGGAGCCGAAAGCGGTGACGCGCCAACCATAGTGTTCGATGACCCACGCGACGACAAACACGAACAGGCCGCCGATGGCAGCGCCAAACTGCGAAGACGACAAAGCGCGCGCGCGATTTTTTTCGAACCACTGGATGATGGCGACGCTAACCACCATGTTGCTGCACATGCTGGCGCCCAGCGCGAGAATGACGAACGCGCCATAAAAGGCCGCCAGTGTGTCGGTTTGGCTTAGCAGCATGAAGCCCAGGCCGAACAGGATCACGCCCGCGCGCACGATGCACTGCGAGCCGTAGCGATCCACCATCCAGCCGAGCACGGGGCCCAGCAGGGCGGATTCCGTCGATTTCAGCGCCGCCGCGCCCGACAGGGCGGTTTTGCTCCAGCCACGATCCTGCACCAGCGCGGCGAGATACGCACCGAATGCCTGGTTCAGCAGCATGCTTTGAAAGAACTGCAGCGTGCCGCCGGCGACCACCACGCGCCAACCGTAAAATTTTTTCATGGGTTGCATGAGTAGGGTCGAGCATAACGCAGGTGCTATATCTGTGCATTAGCGTTGTGCCGCATCACTTTCTGAGCGATGATCTGCAAACCGCTGCATAATGTTCTGGGTAAAGGGCAAGGAAATCACGGCAACAAAACCTATCTCGTAAGGGAACCATTTCGATGCGTGATGTGATTCGGATGATGTCAAATGGCCTGATCGCCGCCACACTGGGCAGCAGTGCTTTCGCGCAGGCACAAAGCAAAGCCGCCGAGTACCCGGTGCGCCCGATACGCCTCATCGTAACGGTGGCACCTGGGGCGGGTGCAGATGCAATAACGCGCGCGGCAGGCCAGATTTTGGGCGAGCGATTGGGGCAAACCGTGGTGGTCGACAATCGGCCCGGCGGCGGTGGCGTGATTGCAACGGAACTGGTGGCGCGGGCCGCGCCTGACGGTTACACCTTGCTCAGTTTGGGCGATACGTTGTTGCTGGTGGGTGCAACGCAACGCGTGCCGTTTGACGTGCGCAAAACGTTTGATCCTGTCGCACATCTGACTGCCCAGCCCTACATATTGCTGGTGGGCTTGAGTCTTCCCGCTAAAAACATGAAGGAGCTGGTGGCGTATTCGGCAACGCAAACGTTGACGTACGGCAGTTCCGGCATTGCCGGTACCGTGCATGTCGGTATGGAGCAACTGGCCAAAATCACCGGGGCAAAATTTCTGCATGTGCCCTACAAGGGAACCGCGCCTTCCATCATTGGCGTCATCGGCGGCGAGATTCATATGGTTCCGGGGAGCTCGATCGCTTCGATTGCGGCAATCAAAACGGGCAAAGTGCGCGGGCTTGCAGCGATGGGGTTGACGCGGATTGCCTCGCTGCCGGATTTACCGACAGTCGCCGAGCAAGGTTGGCCCGGCTACAAACTCACGAATCGTTATGGTCTGGCTGCGCCGGCGGGCACGCCGCGGCCAGTGCTGACGACGCTGAATCGCGTCATCGGTGAAGGAATGCACTCGCCTCAAATGGCGCAACGGCTCGCGGCCGACGGCGCGCAGCCAGGTGAGCGCAAAACGCCCGACGAACTCAAGGCGGAATTTGCGCGTGATTATATTGAGGTCGAGCAGCAGGTGAAGCTGATGAACCTGAAGCTATTTTAAAAAAATTCAATAAAATCAAATACTTATAACGAATTTCCTAGGGTTTTAATGGCTCGATGGGATAGGCATGCAGCCATTGCGCGCAACGATTAATAAAAAAGCTCTTACAAAGACCATGCCGACCATGCGCCTCACCCTGTTGAGCGTCACGATGCTATTGGCCTTGCGCGTCGCGGCCGCCGACTACCCCACGAAGCCGGTGCGGATCATTGTGCCGTTTGCGCCTGGCGGCGCTACCGATCTGCTGATCAGGCCGGTGGGATCGAAACTGACGGAAATTCTTGGGCAGCCCATGGTGATCGATAACCGCGGTGGCGCGGGCGGCAATCTGGGCGCGGAGTTCGCTGCCCAGGCCGCGCCCGATGGTTACACGCTGCTGGTCACCACTGCGGGTGTGGTCGTCGCCAATCGCAGCCTCTATCGCAAACCGCCGGTGGATCCGGTGGTCGCGTTGGAGCCCGTGAGCATTATTGCCGCGCTGCCGAATATGCTCGTGGTGAGCCCCAAGTCCGGCATCGGCAGTGTCGCCGAATTGATTACGCGTGCAAAAGCGAAAAACAATAACGTGACTTTTGCTTCGGGGGGCAACGGCACTTCCAATCACCTTGCCGGTGAGTTGCTCAAGCATCTGACGCAAATCGATATGACCCATGTGCCCTACAAAGGTGGCGGCCCCGCTGTGGTCGCCACGCTCTCCGGCGAAGTCACGCTGCTGTTCGCGACGCTGCCGTCGGCGATGCAGCACGTCCGGTCGGGTCGGCTTAGCGCACTGGCGGTCACCAGCGAGCGGCGCTCGCCTGCCGCAGCTGAAGTGCCCACCATGGCAGAGGCGGGCGTCAAGGGTTTTGAAGTGTCAGAGAATTGGGTAGGCGCGTTGGTGCCGCGCGGCACGCCCGTTGCCGTGGTGAATCGGCTGCATCAGGCCATCGTGCGGGCTACCGAGGATGCGGAGATCCAGAAACGCCTTGCGGTCGCGGGCTACGAAATCGTCGCCAATACGCCGCAGCAGATGGGGCGATCGATCCAGCGTCAGGCGCAGAGTTGGGCGCAAATCATCAGGGCCGCGAAGCTCAGCGCGGAGTAAAGCGTATTCAATCATCAGACCATCAGACCATCAGACCATAGGACAAGGGATCAATGAGTTTCTTCTGGAAAGGGCGGTTGGACGAAACGCCGAGCGATTTGCTCAAGCACTATTACGCGGAAACCATGCGCGAGCCCGGATTCCTGCAGGCGCTGCATCAATGGGATAAGGCTCAGGTGGTGGTGCTCGGTGAACAGAAGTTTGCGCCGCCTGAGGCCATCGCATCCCTAATCAAGGCGATCGTGGCGATGGAAGCGGAAGGCGTGGTCGCCGCGCGCACCGGTTTGTGGAACGTGATTCACGGCGGCGAAGAGTATGTGCGCAAACATTGCGAAGAGGAAAAATCCGGCTGGCTGCATCTGGGGCGATCCAGCCCGAGCCTGCGCGTGGTTGCCTCACGTATTGCTTTTCGTGACTTGCTGATCCAAATCATGGCGAATCAACTGGATCTGCGCCAACGTATGATTGATGTTGCCGAAAAACACCTTGAAACCTTGATGCCGGGTTACAGCTATATCCAGCACATAGAGCCGACGACGTACGGCTTTTACCTGATGTCGTTTATTGAGCCGCTGGAGCGGGATTTTCAGCGTTTCATGTCGGCTTATCGCAATACCAATATCAGCGCCGTCGGCACCGGCGCGGCTTACGGTATTGAATTCCCGCTTGATCTCGAACGCTTCGATGAACTCATGGGTTTTGACGCGGCACCGTGGAATGCGCGCGATTCGATCCGTAACTACGACTATCTGCTCGAAACTTACATGGCGCTGGCGTTGATGCATAACACACTGGGCCGCGTCGCGATGGATTTCCTCATCTGGCACAGCGCCGAGTTTGGCTTTATCACACTGCCGGATCGTCTGAGTATTACCTCAAGCATATCGCCGCAGATGCGAATTCCGTACGTGCTGGAATTCATCCACGGCACCAGTGGCCTGATCACCGGGCGGCTGATGGGGGCATTGGCGATTACCAAGACCGCGTCCGACCAACTCGAAATGGCCACCATGCTGCCCGCCGAATTCTGGAAATGCGCGGATGAATCGCGGCGTGCCATCGCAGCGCTGGTGGACGCCCTGGGCGACATGAAAGTCAATCACGTGCGCATGGCGCAATGTGCCAACGATCATTGGTCGCAAGCCAGCACAATCGTCGGCTTCCTGGTGAAGGAACACGGCATGTCGTACCGCACCGGGCACCAGATTCTCGCGTTAATGATGCAAAAGGTCGCCGACAAAAATATTCCGCCCTCGCAGGTCAAGGCGGAAACGCTGGAAGAGGCGATCCTGACGTATAGCGGCAAAAATATCGCGATCCCGCAGGCAACACTCGACCGCTTGTTCGACGCCATGCAATGCGTGCGTGAGCGCAAATACCGCAGTGGCGCCGCACCCGAGCGGGTGACGGAACACATCGTGGCCGCGCGGGCCAACCTCGCGCGCGATCGGGCGCAGACCACCGCGATCGCTGAACGAATAACAGCGGCGGGGTTCCGCCTCGACAGCGCCTTCACCGCGCTGCGAAATGCCCACGGCGTTTGAGGAACCGGCTGCGCCCGACAATGGCCGTGCAATAACGGGCGGGTGACAAATTCGCCTTCGACTTCGTTGAGAGAATCCCAGATGACTTCATCCCACCGGGCCGTTTCGCAACAGGACGGACCAGCCTGGACCGCGGCGAGATGGCTCGCTGAGGTTCAAGGCCTTGAGCTGCCGGCTGCGGTCGTCGATGCCGCACGCACCTGCCTGATGGATTGGTTTGCCTGCACTTTGGGCGGGATCAACGATCGGTTGGTGTCGATACTTCAGCGCCGCCTGAAAGTTTGGTCGCCCAGCGGCAGTGCGCCGCTGCTGACGGGGGGCTACAGCGCACCGGCCTTTGCTGCCTTGCTGCACGCCACGGCGGCGCACACCACAGATTTTGACGACACCCATATCTGGACGGATGCGCACTTTAGCGGCCCGACCTGGGCCGCAGTCCTCGCGCAATTGGGTGACAAGCCCGAGGTGAGCGACGCATATTTGTGTCAAGCTTTTGTCGCGGGGTTTGAGACCGGTGCCAAGCTGGGCGGTCGCCGCCTTGGTCACGCGATGGTGCATCGCGGATTCCAGGCCACTGCCATGCTCGGACGGCTGTCGGGTGCGGCGGCGTGTTCGGTGATGGCAGGTCTTGATGCGCAGCACATTGCCATGGCGTTGAGCATTGCCGGGTGTCAGACCGCCGGTCTGTCGATTTCGGCGGGAACCATGATGAAGCCCTTCAACGGTGGGAAGACCGCCTTTGACGCGGTCATCGCAGCTGAATTGGCCGCTGAAGGATTTGTCGCGGATCCGGCTTTGTTCGAAAAAGGCGGCGGCGAGATTGGCTCGCAACGCATCGGCGGATTGGCGCGTGCCTTTGTGCAGGACGGCTACGCGGAATTCGCCGATCCGGATTTTGCCGCAGGCTGGGAAATCCTGCGCAACTCAACCAAGGCCTATCCGTGTTTGCATGGCATCGGGCCGGTTATCGATGCCGCGCGCGAGTTGAGCGCGCAGATTGCTGGCCGCAAGATCGTCAAAGTGCGCGCCTATGTCGGGCCCAGCGTGCCCAAGATTGCGCGTTACGACAGACCGGCGACAGCCCACGAGGGCCGATTCAGCATTCAGTACTGTGCCGCGCTGGGTCTGCTGGATCGTCCTTTTACCGAGCGGAATTTTGCGCCTGACGTGATGCATTCGCCCGAAGTCGGGCAACTCGTCAGACGGGTGGAAGTGGTGCCGACGGAAGGACGAAAAATGTACAACGCAGCCGTCGATGTGACTTTGGATAGCGGCGAAGTCCTGCTGGCTGATGTGCCGCTGGGGCGCGGCCATCCGGGTCGTCCCCTCACGACACAGGAACTCCACACCAAGTTCTGCATGCTGGTGGAGCCGGTGCTGGGTTCTCGCACCGTTGAACTCCTGCACTTGCTGCAGGAATTTCCGCGCAACGGGACTATACGGCGCGCCTTTGCGATCGCGACACGCGCCCGCTGACAGACGGGCGCGGCTGCAGGTTCAAACAGAGCTACCAGGCGTACGCGACACCCGCGCCGCCACGCGGATCGGCGCCGCCGCGCAGGCGTCCGCCGATGGTCGAGATGACATGCGCGCGCGACATGATGGGTTCGAAGCTGTGCGGGCTATGTTGCACTGTGTGCCCCATCGCGCGTAATTCGTTAACCACCGACAGTTGTATCGTGGCTTCAGCGTGTATGCCTTTGCCTTCGCAATGGATGCGTGGAACGGTGACTGCTTCGACTGGCGACATGCCAAAGTCAACCACGTTCAGTATGGCCTGCAGCGTGGCGCTGATGATCACGCTGCCGCCCGGCGCGCCTGCAACCAAAACCGGTTTGCCGTCGTTCAGCAGCATGGTCGGCACCATGCCGGTGGTGCGCGCTTTGCCCGGTGCCATCGAATTCTTGCGTCCGGGGATCGGATCGAACAGCTTCATCGAGTTGTTGTAATTGAAGCCCAGTCCCGGTGACACCACGCCCGCAGCGGTTCCCAGCGTGTGCGTCAGCGAGACCGCGTTGCCGCGATCGTCGAAGGTGCACAAATGTGTGGTGCAGGAGGGCGGTGATTGTTTCTCGTCGCCGAGAAATTCACCCCGCTTGATGCGCTCGGCCCAGTGCGCTGCACGTTGTTTCGAAATTAGCATGGCGCTGGGCACATCGGCGAAATGCGGGTCGCCCAGGTACTCGTTGCGATCCACGTGAGCCGCGGCCATCGCGCGCGCCACCAGATCGATGTGCCGCGCCGATGAATGCCCGAGACTGGCCAGATCAAAGTGCTCCAGAATCTGCAGCATGGCGATGAGCGTCGCGCCACTGCCCGGCGGCGGATTGGAACGCACGGTGTAACCGCGGTAGCTGCCTTCCAGCGGCGCGTAGATTTCGGGTTTGACGCCGGCGATGTCTTCGCGCGTCACGTACGACCCGTTGGCGGCGAGGTCGGCTGCGATCTCGTCGCCGAGCTTGCCGTGGTGAAATTCGCGCCAGCCGCCGCGCGCCAGCCGTTCCAGCGTACGCGCGTAATCCGGCAGGCGCATCACTTCGCCGACCTCGAAAAAGCGACCTTCGGAATGCAGAAACACGCGCGCGCACTCCGCGGTTTTGCGGATGCGCGTCATGCCATCGGGTATGCCCGGCTGGCGGTAACGCGCCCACACGCCCGCCGTATGGGGCGTGATGACGATGCCTTCGTTGGCCTGCGCGATGGCGGGAGCGATCAGCTCCGCCCACGGCAGGGAGCAATGCTGCTCATGAAAAATGCCGAACCCCGCCGGCGTCGCCGGCGTCATGATCGAGGTGTAGCCGATCTCGCTGCGATAGTCGTCAAACAGACTGTAGCCAGAAATTTCAGTGCGGCCTTTGCAATCCTTCTCCCACATGTCCGGGCGCACCTTGCTGCCCGCGCGATTGTAAAAATCCACCATGCCGCTTTGGCCGGTATCGGCGCGGTAATAGTGCAGCGTGCCCATGCCGCCGATACCGCACATGAAGGGATCGTTGACCATCTGCGAAAACGCGGTCGCGACTGCGGCATCGAAGGCATTGCCTCCCCTGGCAAGAATAGCTGCGCCGACATCGGCGGAACGTGGCTGCGGACAAACAACGACTCCTTTCATGGCACCGGACTCCTCTGTTGGCAATGAATTCGTCTAGCTTACACGAGCCGATGCGACCACGCGCCAGCAGGCAAGAGCGGGCCGAGGCTGGCTCGTACGTAATTGACGGTTCGCCCTGGCACAGGCTAGATTGCGTGACGATTCTACAATTCCCCTGGTGTCAGGCCCATGCCCCATAACGATCCCCCGTTGGCCGGACTGCGTGTTTTGGACCTCGGCTTGCATCCGGCTACCGCGCTGGCCAGTATGGTGTTGGCTGATTTCGGTGCCGCAGTGATTGCCGTTCCCTGCAACAGGATTCGCAATCATCCGGCTGCTCCGCTGTTGCTGCGCGGCAAACAAATACTGCATGAGACTGGAGGCGTCGAGTACGAGCAGGCAGCGTCTGCCGCCGACGTGTTGCTGACGACACTCGGCCCGGATGACATTGCGCCCCGGCGCGCGGCGCATCAGGTGCACCTGAATATTTCCGGCTGGGGTATGCAAGGCGCGTATGCGCGCTACCCCATGCGCGAAGGTCTCGTTGCCGCCAAGAGCGGGCGTATGGCGCTGTTTGAAGGACAGACTGCGCGCGCCGGGCCGGCTTACGCCGCCGTGCAGGTAGCGACCTTTGGCGCGGCACAGATCGCCGTACAGGGCATCCTCGCTGCCCTGATGAATCGCGCCCGCACCGGCTGTGGCGAACGCGTGGAGACCAGCCTGCTGCAGGGGATGATCCCCTATGACACGCAGGGGCTGGCGCGTGCCCAGTTCGAAGCGCGCTATCCTCATCTGCTGGTGCCGGACCCGCCGACCACGAAGCAGCACACGCTACCCTATCAACCGGTGCAGGGGCAGGACGGCAACTGGCTTCAACTGGGCAACGGGTGCACTGGAACACTTTGCGCACACCGTCCCGCAGAACGCAATGCGTCGTGTGGTCGCATCTCGGGCAACGAAACCCCTCCGGCCAGCGAACCGCCTCAAGGGCCTGCTCGCTCTGCACCTCGGTTCCGTACTCATTCAGAAATCCCGGCATCGACAACCCAGATTGAAATTGAATTCGATTCATCGCCATTTCGTGTCCCTCCCGTTGTATGGTGAAGGTCACTTTATGCGCAACCAGGCTCACCAGATGAGCCTATCTGGGCTATCCGGACCCAGCTTCAGAACGCACCTCAAGCTCGCGACCTGGCGATGTTCAACCTCGCGATTGACAGCAAGCTACGAGGCTGCGATCTCGTCAATCTGCATGTGCGCGACATCGCCCATGGCAATCAGATTTTGGCGCGAGCAATGGTTGTGCAACGAAAGACCCAACGGCCCGTTCAGTTTGAACTGACCGAGCCAACCAGAACTGCCGTTGCCGCCTGGATTGAGAAGGCGAAACTGAAGCCGGAGCAGTGCCTTTTTCCGAGCCGCGTTTCAAAATCGTCCCATGTCTCGACGCGACAATACGCGCGGATCGTCCACCAGTGGGTTGCTGGCATCGAGCTTGATTCGACGATTTACGGCACCCACACAATGCGCCGGACCAAGGCTACGCTGATCTACAAACGAACGAAGAATCTGCGGGCTGTTCAACTGCTGCTTGGACATAGCAAGCTGGAAAGCACGGTACGGTACCTTGGAATCGAGGTTGACGACGCGCTGGAGATTTCAGAACAGACTGAAATCTAACCACTCTGCTACGGCCGCGCCCTCAACGATTTGCTCCGAGTCGTGCGGCCGGTTTCCGGCGTCATGCCCGTTTCGTACAATTGGGCAAGGCGAAGTAGGTCAGCTTCGGAGTATTCCCGTTAGGACAATTTTTTCGTTCCCGCGCCACTTCATGAAAAACCTTAATCACTGTCGCCGCTTCCTGCAACAGGTAGAGCGCGCTCGACGGCTAACGATTTAATTGGCGGCTGCTGATACGTGCGTTGGGGCTACCCTTCATTCCCGGACTGGTGGCCACTGCCTGGAGGTATGCACCAGCGCCAGAATCCACACCGTTTCCCGCTCGATCTCGTATATCAAGCGATAGGTTTCGTGCGGTATCAGCTCATGCGTTCCGGAGATCACACCCGGACGGCCGAGCTTGGGGTACTCTGCCAGACTAGCCGCTGCATCGCTGAAAAGCGCGTCCATTCGGGCGGCAGCGTGTGGATTATCAGCCG
The DNA here is from genome assembly GCA_945865805.1 of Bordetella parapertussis. Lineage (GTDB taxonomy): Bacteria > Pseudomonadota > Gammaproteobacteria > Burkholderiales > SG8-41 > UBA5216. The sequence goes on along the minus strand of CAMBGJ010000051.1, from coordinate 3,435 downwards.
CGATGGTGTCCCATATATCGAAGCGATCTTGCTGTGCCTCCGGTGTCCAGACGACCCTCACGCGTTATTCGCTGCGCTAGCACGTCGTGCGGCAAATTCGGCTTCCACTTCCGTATTCAACCGTCCGCGGCCGACCCGCATCGATGACCGGGCAATTTTAACTTTACGCTGCAGAAACTTGTCATATTCGCGCGCTTCGCGTTGGCGTTGCACAAACTCCCGCATTAGCTCGCGTAACACCTGAGACGCCGGCCGGTGGGCTGCCTCGGCCTCCGCCATGAACTCGGCACGCAGCTCCGGTTCGAGCTTCATGGTAAAAACGGCTTCCTTGGACATATGCAAATTCCTTGCAATAAGATAATGATAAAGTATATATGATGTCATTACTATTGGCAAATCGTCGGCCATCTGGCGCACGATGGTGATGTGGGTGCTGCGGGTGGCGGTAGTGACTATTGCCAAGGTGTTGCATGGGAACATGGCGTCCGACGAGGCTCAGGCAATTCCTGGCACTCAGCGCCACGACAAACTGGCCATCCGTGCGATGACTGCTCTACTCCGATACCTGCCGGAAGCGCTACGCGAGCTATTCGGCCTCAGCAGCCGTTGGTGATCAGAGCCACGAAGGGCTGCAATGCGCGGGTCAGCCGACGTAGATGAAAAAGTCGGATCGAACGGCCGCTTGCTACGTCAGGCTATGTCAGCAACCCAAAGCAGACAATCAGCGCGAGGAGGGGACGGCAAACAAGCTGGAACGATGAAGTCAGTTTACCTATATGTATTAGTACATCCGTCCAATGCGGACCTTTACAAGATCGGATTAACCATCCTTCACTTCGAGAAACGGCTGAACCGGCACAATCGGCAGTACGAGAAATACGCGGGCCAGATCGTCAAGGAAACTGGTCAGAAATGGGAACTCAAGACATACATTGCCGTTCCTGATCCGTATCCTCCAGTCACTTATTCAATGGGTATGCGCGCAGCGCGCACAACCCTGCCCCAGGTCACCGTCTGCTCGCGGATATATGCCGCGAATTGCTCGGGCGTATTCGTAACGGGCTCAAGCCCCGAGGCGATGATCCCTCGCGAGACCTTTTCGGTGGCGACGGCTTTGACGATGTCGGCGTGCAGCCTCGAGACGATCTCCTTTGGCGTTCCGGCGGGCACCTGCATGCCGTACCACGCCGAGACGACTATGCCCGGCAGCGTCTCACCGACGGTCGGCAGCTCGGGCAGCGACTTCGAGCGCTTCTCGCTGGCGGTCGCGATGAGCAGCAGCTTGCCCGCCTTGCTGTAAGGCACTACAGTGGGCCGGGTTCCGAACATGAGCGAAACCTCGCCGCTCAGGATCGCGAGCGCAGCCGGTCCGCCGCCCTTGTACGGCACGTGCAGCATGTCCACGTTGGCGCGCAGCTTGAAAAGCTCGCCCGCAAGATGCGGAATGCCCGACTGCCCCGACGAAGAGAACGCAAGCTGGCCGGGCTTCGCCTTGGCGAGCACGATAAGGTCCCTGACCGTTCTCACCGGCAGCGACGGATGCACCGCGAGGACGTAGTCGGACGACGACACGAGCGTCACGGGCGTGAGGTCGCGCGCCACGTCGTACGGCAGCTTCGCGTAGGTATGCGGGTGGATGACGAGCGAAGCGGCGCCCGACATGAGGAGCGTGTAACCGTCCGGCGGCGATTTCGCAGCGACCGCGACTGCGATCTGGCCGTTCGCCCCGGGCCGGTTCTCGACGATCACCTGCTGGCCCAGGCTTTCGCTCAGTACTGCCGCCGTGATGCGCGCGGTCGTATCGGTGCCGCCTTGAGGTCCCGAAGAGACAATCAGCCTGATCGGTTTGCTGGGATACGTCTGCGCGTGGACCGGGGCCATAACGGCAGCGTGCACGACCCCGAAAACGAATGCGAGAGGCAAGTGATTCATAGTTATTCCTGTGAGCGACCCCGGGGTCGTGCGCGAGGGTGACATCGACCAACATGAGGGACGTCGGCCACGATCTTGCCCTCTCAGTACTCGGAGAAAATGCGCGCGATCTCTTTCGGATCGCGTGTTTTGGTGAGGGCCAGCATGAGCAGGATGCGTGACTTCTGCGGGCTCAGGTTGTCGGTCGGAATCAAGCCGAGGCGGTCCAGTGCCGAGCGGTTGGTAACTCGCCCATTGCCCGTCCGGCTCGATCGCATCAGGACCGGTTTCACCGGCGCCGGCGACGTGGCAATCTCTTCTACGGCTTTGATCTCGGCGTTGGAGAGACTCCCTGCGCCCGGCGCGGCGAAGATGATGCCGTCCACGCCGTCACGTACGAGCGCATGGATCGGCACGGTCGAAGATTGTGCATAGGAAGAGACGATTTCGACTCGAGGGAACTTCGTATCGGCGGAGAGACTGAACTCGGAACGGGCTGTGTGGCGTTTGGTAGACGCCTTGTAGAAGCTCACTTTGTCGTCGTCCACGTAGCCCAGGAAACCGAGCTCGCCGGAGCGGAATGTCTCGACGCGATAGGTATTGCTCTTGGTCACGTCGCGCGCCCCGTTTATCTCATCGTTCATGACGACGAGGACACCTTTGCCACGTGCTTCGGGCGCGGCGGCTGTGCGTACCGCGTTGATGAGGTTGAGCGGCCCGTCGGCGCTGATGGCCGTAGAAGGTCTCTGGGCGCCCACGAGGACGACCGGTCTGTCGTGCGCGACCGTAAGATGGAGGAAGTAAGCAGTTTCTTCGAGCGTGCTTGTGCCGTGCGTGATCACGACGCCTGCCAACTTCGGGTTTTCCGTAAGCAGCGCATTGATGCGGAGCGCGAGCGTACGCCACACGTCCGGTGTCATGTTAGGGCTGTTCACGTTGACCACCTGCTCGACTTCGATCTGCGCGTACTGCCTGATCTCCGGCACTGCGGCGAGGAGCTCGGCGCCGAGCAGGCTCGCGCCCTTGTATTCAATCAGATTCGTCGAAGATGCGCCCTTGCCCGCAATCGTGCCGCCGGTCGAAAGAACGTAGACAAGCGGCAGGGCCGAAGCAGATTGTGCTGCGTGGGTCTCCGTTGGCACGACAGTCATCAGAGCGACGTGCGCGAGCGTGGCAATGGTGAATAGTTTTTGCAGGCTTAACATCGCTTCTCCGGAATGCGTGCCATTGTGGCGCCTGATTATATAGGGGGATAGTCATTTTTTAGACCGTTTGTTTCAGCAAATGGCAATCTACACCGCGCCTGGCGCAGCGTAAACGGCACGAAAATTCACTCATGCCGCGCTGTTTTCCTCAAAATCTTGATCGCACAGCGCCCGATTTATCTCAATTTACATGCTTACATGAGCGCAGGCCCAGCCGCACCGTCAGCGCCGGTGAAGAATCGCGCTGGGTTTACGTATCATGCCGCCTGCAACCGACCAACGCGCCGCGCCAGCGCGGGTGGTGTCTGCTGCGCTTACA
>CAMBGJ010000050.1 GCA_945865805.1 Bordetella parapertussis | reverse complement strand
CACGCTTACGCTTTGCCCGCTCTACGCTCGCTATGCGAGTAGATTGAATTTAAGCACACTCGTATGAAACAACGTCAATAGGCCTTCCTCCTTTTCTTGCGAAATATGCGGTAAATGTATCGAAGTAATCTTGCGGATTCTTTACTCCATCTGAAATCAACTCCTCATAATTTTCTATTCCTTGATAGGAGTAGTTCACTATGACCGTTCCCACATCTTTAGAGAATTCAATGGGTTCTCCCTCGCCCGTAATGGAGGCACAACCATCGTTTTCTCCGTCATATCCGTGAATTCGCGATTCGAACAAGAGTTTTCTGACACGACATTTAGTTAGGGCATTCAACGTACAGCGGAGCAAAATTCTCAGAGATTTCTCTCTTCCAGAATATCCCACTCATTTTCTTTACGGGAGTAACGTAAAGTTTAAGTTCACGCTGACCGCATGAGCAAGCAACGCATTTAGTTACAAACGACTTTTCTCTGTTCCAGCGAGAGGGTGCCTTGTCCGAATAGTCAACCATTTCAAGATCGCCAAAAAATCTTGGCTTCGCTGACTTCAATAGCTCCAAGACATCAGCCATAATCTCTCCAGTAGCTAGTTTAGCCACCTACTCTAGCAGCTCGCGTAGGGCGCAATAAACGTAGTGCATTGCGCCGAATGTCAATCATCATACCCCAAGGCAATCTCGGAACCACCACCCCAATCAATCGGGTAGACACCTGCATCAACCAGCCGATGAAATGTGGAGATAGGCCAATCGGTAACACGCTTCACCAAACCATGTTTGACGGGATTGAAATGCACATAATCCATGTGCGCCCGAAAATCCGCCTCGTCACGAATCTGGTGCTCCCAGAACCGCCGTTGCCAGATACCCCGCTCGCCGCGTGACGCACGCACGGGCGAAAGCCGTTCGGTCTTTGGCAACGCCTTGGAAAAATCCATCTTGATCAAGCGCCAGCGCGTAGCGAAATCCGCATCGCTTGGAGGCAGTTCGATCACACAGTGCAAGTGTTCCGGTAACACCACCCATCCGTGGATGTGAAATGGGTGCCGGTGGCGTACCGACGATACGACATCGCGCAATAGATTGGCATGGCGCTTCAGCAAGTCGTTACCTTGCCGTTGCAGCAAGTTGACCGTAAAGAAGTATGTTCCGCCTTCGTGCCAGGCTCGGCGGTAGTTAGGCATGGGGTAGTATTGTCGTGCGCCACATGCGGCGCAATGCCCTTCGGTTATTGCGCCCTACGTGTCTGCGATGGCGCGATGGAAATCGTGGCTAACGCCTCAACCAGCATCAGCGTCTGAGCCGGCGCGTGTTTAGATTACCCCACCCGCTTTATAACCCGCCACCTCCTTCGCCGAGTGCCCCAACCACTCCCCAAGCACCGCCTCATTACTCGCCCCCAACGTCACGTTAGGTTCGATCTCCCGCCGCGGCGTGCCCTCAAAAATCAGCGGTGAATTCGGCAGCACGACGCGGCCCATGACGGGGTGGTCTATCCATTGCAGGCTGCCGCGCGCGTGCATGTTTTCGTCGTGCATCACTTCCTTCACCGTGCGCACGGCGGCGCAGGGCACGCCAGCTGCGGCCATGCGTTTGGCGACGTCGTGCTTCATCTGCGTTTTGCTCCAGATTTCGAGTAATTCATCGACTGCCGCCATGTTGGCCACGCGCGTGGCGCGTGAGATAAAACGCGGATCGGTTTTCAGTTCAGGCTGCCCGATCACATCCAGCACGGCGCGGAAGTGGTGATCATGCGGCGCGTTGAGCACCACGTAGCCGTCTTTGGTGGCGTAAGCGTTGTAGGGCGCGATACCGAGGCCCGCGTGTTTGTTGCCGGTGCGGGCCGGCGCGCTATCACCCCGCGCGTGCAGCATGCCGTAGTTGGATGCGAGCGACGCGTAGATCGCATCCTGCATGGACACTTCGACCACGCGGCCGCGGCCGGTGCGCTCGCGTTCGTACAGCGCGGTGACGACGGCGGCGTAGAGGTGCGTGCCCGCGCCGAAATCGCAGACTGCGGCACCCGCTTTCACCGGCGGCAGGTCGGCGTAGCCGGTGGAATCCACCACGCCGCTCATGGCCTGCATCACCAGGTCCATCGCCGGGTAGTCGCGGTACGGGCCGGTCTTACCGTAGCCCGAGCTGGAACCGTAAATCAAACGCGGGTTGATCTTTTGCAACGCCGCCGCGCCCAGGCCGAGACGATCCATCACGCCGGGTGCAAAGTTTTCCACCACCACATCGGCACGCGCCGCCATTTCGCGGAACAGCGTTTTGCCTTGCTCGGTCTTGAGATTCAGCGTCACCGATTGCTTGTTGGAATTCAACATCGCAAACGGCAGATCAGCGCCGCCCATGTCGCCACGGCTGCGCAGGTTTTCGCCTTCGAGGGGCTCGATCTTGATGACGCGCGCGCCGGCCATCGCCATCATGAACGTGGCGTACGGACCGGCGTAGATGTGCGACAGGTCCAGCACGGTGATGCCGGATAGCGGTAGCAGCGGCGCGGATGGTTCTGTGGACAAGGTGCCTCCGGGATTCATGTTCGTAAGCAATTGATAATTAACAATAATTTTTATCGCTTAGTTGTCCGCCGCACGCGCCAGCACCCGCTGCGCAGTGCGGTAGTGCGGGCGGTCGAGCATCTTGCCGTCCACCGATGCAACACCAGCGCCGGGGGATGCATCAAACGCCGCGATCACCTTGCGCGCCGCTTCGACATCAGCGGCAGAAGGCGTGAAGGCCTCGTTGATCACGGCGATCTGGTCGGGGTGTATCGCCGCTTTCGCTGAAAAACCGCTGCGCAGGCCCTCAATGGATTCCTGCCTGAGACCGGCCGCATCACGAAAGTTGGTGTAGACAGCATCCACCGCGATCACCGAGGCGGAAGTCGCCGCGAACAGACACAACGAACGCGCCAACTGATAGGGCGCGGCGTAGCGTCCGCTGTCATCGCGATTGGTCATCGCGCCGACGTCGGCGGCCAGGTCTTCACCGCCCCACGACATGCCGCACAGGCGCGCGATCGGTGGGCTGTCGTAACTACCCAGGCCAAACATCGAGCCGCCGGTTTCCGTGACGATGGGCAGCAGGCGGATTTCACCTGCGGGCACGCCATCGCGTGCTTCGAGTGCGGTGAGGTAGTGCGCGACCCGTCTGGCGTCGTCGCCATTGCGGCACTTTGGCAGCATGATGCCGTAGGGGCGCGCTCTCACCACCGCCGCCAGATCGAGCAAAGCGGCGGGCGTATCCAGCGCGTTAATACGCACATATAGTTTCATGCGCGCACCGGCGGTGAGCGTGGCCGCGCACAGTTCACGCGCGGTGGCCTTGCGGTCGGCCGCCACCGAGTCTTCGAGATCGAGTATCAGCGCGTCCGCAGCGCTGGCAAGGCCCTTGGCGAGTTTGCGTTCGTCGTCGCCTGGCACAAAAAGAAGTGAGCGCATATGTTTTCCGTGAGACTTTTATCGATACCTGATGACCGGCGGCCTATCGTAACTATTCAGACTGACTGTAAAACCCCGAAACCTCTTTTGCCACAGAGGACACAGAGAACACAGAGGAAAACCACTGCGTGACTCTCTGTGTCCTCTGTGGCGGATGTCCTTGAATTAGTTCTTCAGACTGAATAGATACGGCTAAAAATTACCCATGCCAAGGCACCCGTTGATCGGGAAGTCAGTCATGAGTTTTTTGCCGATCAACTCTTTCAGTGTTTCCGTGGTGCCGCCACCCAGCGTACCGTAGCGCGCTCCACGGTAATAGCGCGACACCGGGAATTCGTCGGTGAAACCATAACCGCCGTGCACCTGAATCGCGTCATTGGTCACGCGCAGCGACATTTCGTTCACGGTGATTTTTGCAACGGCGGCGAGGTATGGATCGGGAAACGGGTTCGCCGATGCCGCTGCGCGATACAGCACCGAGCGGCTGGCTTCGATGTCGCGGTACATTTCCGCCAGCTTGTGACGGATCGCCTGAAACTCGCCGATCGGCCGCCCGAAGGCGCTGCGGTCGCGGGCGTATTTGACCGCCTCTTCCAATGCACCTTCGGCAAGCCCCAGCGACACGCTGGGATTCAGGCAACGCTGTGTGTTAAAGGCGCTGATCAACTTACGAAAGCCGCCCTCCTTAAGAATCAGGTTCTCCAGCGGCAGTTCGCAATTATCAAAACGAATCTCCGCCAAATTTTCGCCGCCCATGGTGTGATAACGCGCGGTGCATTCGAAGCCGGGCGTGCCACGTTCGATCAGCACGCAACCGATGCCGCCGATGCCCGGCAGTTTATTCACGCGGGTGAACACCACGAACGCCTGCGCTTCGTCAACGCGGCTGATCAGCGTTTTGACGCCGTTCAGAATAACCCTGTCACCCTTGATCTCGCAGTTGGTGCGGTAATTGCCGACATCCGTGCCAGCGTGCGGCTCGGTCATGCAGATGGCGAGGATGACTTCCCCGGTGCACACGCCCGGCAGCAGGCGTTGCTTAAGATGTTCCGGCGCATACGTGGCGATGATGCGCACCTGCGTGCCAACTTCGCCCATCAGGTCCATTGCGGTCACATAACAACCCTTGGAGACTTCTTCGAGCACCAGTGCGGTATCGAGCACCGGCAGGCCGAGTCCGCCGTATTCCTCCGGCACCGCCATGCCGAGCACGCCGATGTTCGCCAATTCCTTGAAATTATCCCAGGGGAAGGTGCCGTCCATGTACTTCAGCGCGTTCGGCTTAAAGACTTCCTGCGTGACTTCGCGCACGGTGTTGACCATGCTGCGCTGCTCTTGGGTCAGTTCAAACTGCATCATAAAAAGCTCCTTGGGTACTTTGGTTTGCGCGATTGTAATGGGGTTATGCGATCAAACGTCCCGGCCGCTCGACTACGCTGGTGGGGTGCTTCAACAAATGCTGGTAGCGGCTGCGCACCAGGTTTTCGAGCGCGCCGACGTGGCGTTCCATCTCGGCGGCGGCGGCATCGCCGTTGTGCTGGCGGCAGGCCTCGAGTATGCGCTGATGCGCTTGCACCACGTGCACCTGATTGCCCACCGAATAGCGCACGCCATGGTGCTCACCGGCAGCGAGGATGCTGATGGTGTTCCAGAACACTTCCAGCACCTTGTTGCCACTCGCGCGCGCGATGATGCTGTGAAAAACGCGGTTTTCCTCGAGAAAGGCGTCTTGTTCCCGCTGCGCGTCCAGCGCCTTCATGCGCGCGATGGACGTTTCAAGTTCCGCGAAATCCGCTTCGGTGCCGTTTAACGCCGCCTCGTGTGCCAGCGCGGGTTCGATCACCTCGCGCGCCTTCAATACGGTGGCAAAAGGCACTTCGTGCAAGCGCAAAAACACCGACAGCCCATGCGCCAGTAAATCCATGCTCGGCTCGCGCACGATGATGCCGCCGCCCGGCCCCGGACGGCGTTCAAGCACGCCCTGCGACTCCAGCAGTTTCAGGCTTTCGCGCAGCGTTGGCCGACTCACGTTAAATTGCGGCAACAGCTCGGCTTCGGTGGCGAAACTGCTGCCGGGCTTTAGCTTGGCGGCGATGATGCGCTCAAGCAGTTGCTGCGCAACGTGCTCGGCCTTGCTGCGATGCGTGCTCACCGGGCGGCTCATTCAGTCGTGCCCGTATTACCGAAACGCGGCGGGCGTTTGTCGGCGAACGCGGCAAGGCCTTCCGCATAGTCGGCCGAAGTCAGAATGGCTTTAAGCGCAGCGGCTTCCAACGCTAACCCGTTGGCGAGGGTTGTTTCGAGGCCACCATAAACCACGCGCTTGGCCGTGCGTGCACCCGACGGCGAACGCGAGGCCAGCACCGTGACGATTCTCATCACGTACGCATCGAGTTGATCGGCGGCGACGGCGGCGTTGATCAAACCGATTTCCGCTGCACGTTTACCGGTAATCGGCTCGCCGGTGAGGATGAGTTCGAGCGCACGCGTGGCGCCGATGACGCGCGGCAGGCGCTGCGTGCCCCCCGCGCCGGGGATCGCGCCGATGCGCGCTTCGGTCAGGCCGATTTGCGCATCTTCGGCGGCGTAACGCAGATCACATGCCAGGGCGATTTCACAGCCTCCGCCGAGCGCCAGACCATTGATGGCGCACACGGTCGGCATCGGTGCCGCGCCGAGCGCATCGACCGCCGCATTGATCGCACGATTATGTTTGACGCGCGCCGCTTCTTCCATGGTGCGGCGCTCTTTGAGATCAGCCCCCGCGCAAAACGCCCGCCCCGTGCCACGCATGACAATCACCCGCGCGTTACCAGCGATCGCGTCGGTGATCGCGGCCAGCAGCGCGTCCGTCAAATCCACGCCCAGTGCATTCAGCCGGTCAGGGCGGTTTAGGCGTATCTGCACGATGCCATCGGTGCTTTTTTCGACGACCAAGCCTGGTTCTTCTTGCATGGCGGGTTCCTAGAGCCTGTTATGAACTTGCGGCATATCCAAAAAATATTTCCCGCTTGCGGCCCCCTCGCTGCGCTCTCCCCACCCTTCTCCCGAGGGGAGAAGGGCTTTTAACCCCTCGCCCTCCGGGACAAGGGAACACTTGCAGCGCAGCAGAGGGGCAGGAGTGAGGGAAAAGATGTTTGGTCGCAAGCGTTTGTTTCAATTGAGATTTTTTGAAGCTCATAACAGGCTCTAGGAAAGTTGTAGCCGATCTCTGAAATCGGGGTGCGCAATGGCACGCAGGCGTTCGGCACGCTCGCTGAACGAGCGCCCGCGCAAGTCGGCCACGCCGTATTCGGTGACCACCAGATCGATGTCGCCGCGTGGCACGCTGATCGGCCGACCCGCGAGTGTGGCGACGATGCGGCTGTGCTTGCCGTCGGGCGTGGTGGAGGGCAGCGCGATAATCGAACGCCCGCCGTTTGATGCGATGGCACCGCGCACAAAATCCGGCAGCCCGCCGATGGCGCCGAGATATCGCCCCGCGGCAATTTCGGAATTGACGTTGCCGGTGAGATCCACCTCGACACCGGAATTGATCGCGTACAGGTTCGGCAATCGTGCGAGCACCTGCTGGTTATGCGTGTATTCGGAACAGCGGATCTCGATCCGCTGGTTACCGTCGGCGAAATTCATCAGGCGGCGACTGCCGAAAAGCCCGCCGGTAACGATGCGGCCTGCATCGATGCCTTTGCGCGCGTTGGTGATGACGCCTTTTTCCACCAGATCAACCACGATGTCCGAAATCACGCCGCTGTGTACGCCGAGGTCTTTGTGCTGCATCAGCGCCCGGCACACCGCCACCGGCAGCCCGCCCACGCCCAACTGGATGGTTGCACCATCGGGAATCAGGCCCGCGACATGGGCGGCAACGCGCATATCGATATCCGTCGGCTCCGGGTCGGGCATCAGCACTTCGTCCGCATCGCATTGCGTAAGCACGTCGATGTCTTTTGCTTCTACCAACGCATCCTGCGCGGTGATGGGCAAGCGCTCGTCGATTTCGGCGATCACGCAACGTGCGGCCTGCACCATCGCGGGCAGAAAATCCGCCATCACGCCAGCGGTAAAGTAGCCCGGTTTAGGATGCGGCCGCACGCGCAATAGCAAGATATCGACCGGAATCACGCGCGAGCGCACCAGCCCCGGCACGGCCGATACATAGGCGGGAATGATATCGAGCACATTCGCGGCCGTCAGCGTGCGCGCGGTGCCGGCGCCGTTCAGCCCGCGCAAGTGAAAGCGGTCGGCGTGTTCGGGTTTGAGCGTGTGGCTGGCCATCAAGCCGACGAAAAGATTGAGCGGCGGCAAGGCATGACGCTGCGCGACGAGGCGGTTGGAAAGCCCCAGCGGCTCACCGGTGCCCTGCAGCCACGTCACCACATCGCCCTCGCGCACGTGGGGCGAAAAATCAAAGTGGCTGCTAAGAATGGCATCAACCGGCATGCCGCCGATGCTATCGCCGCCAGCGAGAATCTGTCAAATGATCTAGATGAATTGACAGCCCGACACAGCACGGTCTAAACTGAAATCAACGGATAAAATCCCCATGAGGAAACCCATGACCGCGCACCCATGCGTGCAATGCATGCAATGCCCGCCATGCGTGCCGCCGTGTCGGCCACGCAGTCCGATGCGCGCCCGCGTGCTGGCGCTGCTTTGTTTCGTAGCCGCAGGCGCGGCCAACGCGCAGACACTGGACGTCAGCCGCTTTCCCGCCAAGCCGATTCGCCTGATCGTGCCGTTTCCGCCGGGCGGCAGTAACGATATCCTCGCGCGATTTTTGGCACGCAAGCTGGGCGAGCGCTTGCCGCATCAGACGATCGTCGACAACCGCCCCGGCGCCGACGGCATCATCGGCACGGAAGTCGCGTCCCGCGCGCCGGCTGATGGCCACACGATATTAATCGTATCCAGCTCGTACGCGATCAACCCTGCGGTGCATAAAATTCCCTACGATGCGGAAAAATCGTTCGCGCCGATCGCGCAGATCGCCACTGGCCCCAATGTGATTTGCTCCCACCCGAATTTCGCCGCACAGAGCGTCAAGGAATTGATCACGCTCGCCAGAACGCGGCCGGGCGAATTGCGCTACGCCACCTCGGGCGTCGGCGGCGTCAATCACTTCGGCGGCGAACTCTTCAATCAGCTTGCCAAGGTAAAGCTCATCCACGTGCCGTACAAGGGTGGCGGGCCATCGATGATGGATGTGATGTCGGGCCAGGTTGAAGTGGTGTTTGGCACGCTGATTCAGGCGCTGCCGCACATTCGTTCGGGCAAGTTGAAGCCGCTCGGTGTCGGCTCGGCGAAACCCTCGCCGTTGGTGCCCAACACGCCCACTATTGCGGCCAGCGTGCCCGGTTACGATGGCAGCATCTGGTGGGGTCTGCTCGCGCCGACGGGTGTGCCCGCACCCATCGTCAGCAAACTCAATAGCGAGATCAACGCCATTTTGTCCGAACCTGAAATGGCCAAGCGCCTGTCGTCCGAAGCCGCCGACCCGGTCATCGGCTCGGCGGAATCCTTCGGCAAGTTCATCACCAGTGAACTCGCTAAGTGGAGCCGGATTGCGAAAGTGTCGGGGATACCCGCGGAATAACATTCGCTAACGGTAGTTATTCAACCCTAACGACAAATTCAAAGACTTCCGCCACAGAGGACATAGAGGACACAGAGAAAATGCACCTCGCTACCCTCTGTGTCCTCGGTTTCCTCTGTGGCAAAAGGGGTTTGAGGTTTCTCTCGATCCTGAATAGTTGCCGCTAACGTTGGCAAACATTCGCTGATAAACAAACGGAGTACGACATGGACACAACCCACGGCAAACCGGCAGCGCCGGAGTTAACCCTCGACGCGTTTATCGCGCTGTCGCAGTCGTTGCGCTGGGAGCAGGTGCCCGAGGCCACGCGGGCCAATGTGCGGCGGGAACTGCTCGACTACCTTGGTGCCGCGATCGCGGGACGCTCGGCGGTGGGCGTGCCGCCGTGGCTGAAAGTATTGATTGATGCCGGTGGGCGGCCCGACGCGCGGGTGCTGGGCGGGCCGCGCGTGCCGGCGGCCACGGCAGCACTGTGCAATGGCTACTATGGCCATGTGCTCGAATTCGATGACACGCATGACGACGCGGCGTTGCACGCCGGCTCGGCGGCGATACCCGCCGCATTTGCCGTGGCGGGTTTGCGCGGCTCGGTCAGCGGCAAGGAATTTTGTGAAGCCATATTGCTCGGAATAGAACTCACCTGTCGGCTGGGCGTGGCAACGCGGTTAAATCTCATCGAAGGCGGCTGGATTTACACCGCGCTGATGGGGCATTTTGGCGCGACGCTGGGTGCCACGCGACTCATCGACCCGCGCGCGGAGGCGTTGCGTAACGCTCTCGGCATTGTGTATTGCATGGCCAGCGGCAATCATCAATCCACACGCGAAGGTGCGCCGACCAAGCACGTGCAACCGGGTTTCGCGGCAGCGCATGCCGTGACGGCCGCGTTGATGGGCAGCGCTGGCCTGCCCGGTGTCAAACACCCGCTCACCGGCGAAGACGGCTTGAGCCGGGTGTATCTGCACGATCGCTTTGAACCGGAGCGCGCGGTGCGCGGCCTGGGCACGGCATGGGAATTCGACCGGCTGTCGATCAAGCCGTATCCGAGCTGCCGCTTTACCCATCCGGCGATCAGCGCCGCGCTGGAACTGCACGCCAAGCTGGGCAGCAACGTGGAAAAAATCGAGCGCGTCGAGTTGTTGATCGGGCCACAAGAGCTCGATGTGGTCGGCCGCGACGTGGCCGAAAAGCGCACGCCGCAAACGCGCGTCAATGCACAATTCAGCGTGTATTGGTGCGTGGCGAATGTGTTGGCATATGGCGAAGTCACGCCGAAACAACTGGCCGAGGAAATTCCGCCAACGCCCAAACTAGCCGCGTGGATTGCAAAAATCAGCGCCACGCCGTTTGCCGATGGCAATGCGGCGCAGTGTGTTATCGGCGGCTGCACGATACGCGCGCACGGGACGTTCGGCGTGTGTGAGGTAACGCAAACGAGCGCCAAGGGCCATCCCGACAACCCACTCTCCGACGACGAACTGCTCGTCAAGTTCAACGCGAACCTGCGCTACGCGAAGGTGGGCGACGCTCAAGCAGCGGAGCTCGCCGAGGCTATATTGAGTATCGACAGCCTGGTGGATGTGCAGCCACTCGCCGACGCCATTGCGGGCGCGGTGGCTTGACGCGGCGCTTCAGCCTGGCACGCGTTCACGACAGCGCACAGAAGTATCTCGGTCATGCCCGCGCAGGCGGGAATCCATAAGCCGGTTTCCAGTGGCACTGTGTTATGGGTTTCCGCCCGCGCGGGAACGACGCGGGGGGTAAGTCTCTTCGGCGTTTGCGGATACGTTCGTTGGCGACAAAACGGCTTTCTTGTTGCCGCTGCGCAAGCCTGTTATTGTCGCGGGCGCATCACGCTGGGGCATAAAAATATATCGTTAAACGAGGCTCGTTATGGCTTTTGAATGCATCAACCTTTCCGTGGACAGCGACGGCATAGCGCTGCTGGAACTGAATCGCCCGGATCGCTTAAATTCCTTTAACCGGCAAATGATCGCTGAGTGGACACAGGCGCTACATCAAGTCGCCGATGACCACCGCGCGCGCGTCATGGTGCTCACCGGCGCGGGGCGCGCGTTTTGCGCGGGCGGTGATGCCGCCGACATGACCGTGATGCAGGCAGCGGACAACGTTGAGCGCAAGAATTACCTGTGGAAAGAAATCCAGAAAATTCCGCTGGCGATGGAGCGACTGGAGATTCCGGTGATTGCTGCGATCAACGGTACCGCGCGCGGCGCGGGGCTGGATATGGCGCTGATGTGCGACATTCGGATGTGCGCGCAATCATCGACGTTCGCCGAAAGCTATATCAACATGGGTTTGATTTCCGGCGACGGCGGCACCTGGTTTTTGCCGCGCGTGGTGGGCGTGTCGCGCGCGCTCGAACTGCTGTGGACAGGCCGCGTGGTTGATGCCGCCGAAGCCGAACGCATCGGCATCGTCAGCCGCGTGCTGCCGGACGCCGACGTTCGCAACGAGGCCATGAAACTCGCGCGCAGCATCGCCGCGCAGCCGCCACAGGCGATCTCGCTGATGAAGCGCGCGGTGTATCACGGGCTTTCCGGCGGCACGCTGGCCGCGCACCTGGATATGATTTCGTCGCACATGGCGGTGGCGTTCGACACACCGGAATTCCGCGAGCGGCTGGCAGCGTTTCAGGCACGGGCTAAAAAGTGATTTTGCGGAAGCATTGGTAAGTGTTTGATTTTATTATTATTTTTCTACGGCCCCGCTTTGTGGCGATGGCGACGTTGGCGACGTTGGTATGCGCCACGCAGGCTTACGCGCAGGTGTATCCCACCAAATCCGTGCGCATGGTGGTGGGTTTCGGCACCGGCGGCGGCACCGACACGCTGGCGCGCGTGTTAAGCCGCAAGCTCGCGGACACCTGGCCGCAATCGCTGGTGGTGGAGAACCGCCCCGGCGCGGATGGCAGCATCGCCACCGAAATCGTCGCGCGCTCACCCGCCGACGGCTACACGCTGGTGATGGTTTCCAACGCCCATACGA
Source organism: Bordetella parapertussis (assembly GCA_945865805.1). GTDB lineage: Bacteria > Pseudomonadota > Gammaproteobacteria > Burkholderiales > SG8-41 > UBA5216. The sequence continues at coordinate 10,240 of CAMBGJ010000050.1, read as the reverse complement.
TCACACCGTTTCAACGCAAACTCGCCTACGACCCGGTGAAGGATTTCGCCCCGGTCACGCTGGTCGGCAGCAATCCGCAACTCTTGTTGTTGCACCCCTCGCTACCGGCGAAAAATCTCAAGGAACTCATCGCACTGGCGAAGGCGCGCCCGAATGACATGGCGTTCGCCTCCAGCGGCACGGGCACGTCACCCTATCTCGCGATGGAGTTGTTGAAATCCGTCACTGGCATACAGCTCACGCATGTGCCCTACAAGGGCAGCGGGCCTGCGGTGATCGATCTGGTGGGCGGCCACGTGCAACTCATGTTCGGCGCGGTCTCCACCACGCTTGCACAACGGCAAAACGGCCGACTGCGCGCCATCGCCATCAGCAGCCCGCAGCGCTGGCCCGCATTGCCGGAGATTCCCACCGTGGCGGAATCTGGCATACCCGGATTCGAGGCGAGCACCTGGTACGGCGTAATGGCACCGGCGGGAACGCCTGCCGCCATCGTCGGCAAATTGCACACCGACATGGCCACCGCGATCAACGCGCCCGATATTCGTAAACACCTGCTTGATCTGGGCATGAGCCCGCTGGCCAATACGCCGCGCGAATTCGCTGACGTCATTCGTCATGACATGGCGCGCTGGGGCAAGCTGATTCGCAGTCTTGAAAAGTAGGTCGAGGCATTTAACCTGATGCGTCGGAACTGCTCCGCGCTCTGAACTACGCGCTTATTGTCAGCGCAAATTCGCCCCCGCCGTAGTCCCCAGCGGCACCGCATCCGGCACATGCTCTTTCTCGAAATTAAATTCAAGCTTGGTGCCGACCGGGTCGTATAAAAACACCTGATAGCCGGCGTCTTTGATGTTTTGTTCTTCGAACTCGATGTTGAGGGCTTTCAGGCGCTTCCTGAAATCCACCGCGCCGGTGGCTTTCCACGCGATGTGGTCGAGGCTGCCGCTGTGGTGATCCTTGATCTGTGCGCCTTTTGCGAAGCGCGCACCGACGTGCAGGATGGGGTCATCGCCGTAGTACAGCCACAAGCCCGGCGCCATGAAGTTGGGGCGCGCGCCGCTCTTGAGATCCAGCACATCACCGTAGAGTTTTTCGATGGCCGGCAGGTCTTCTTCCGAGCAGCGAATGTTGAAGTGTAAAAATCCCTGGAAAAATTTCGAGGCCATGATGTCTCCTTTGCTTGAATCCCGTGCTTGCGGGATGGTGGGCCGATTGGATCATCCAATATTGCCGTGGATACTGACGTTCGTCCAGTACTGTACCGCTTGACCCAGTTCCCCTGTCGTTCCCGCGAAAGCGGGAACCCATAACACAGTGCCGCTTGAGACTACGTATGGATTACCGCTTTCGCGGGAATGACAGGGTAGCTATCGAGCCACGCGCTACGCCGCCACACTCGCCTGCGCACCACCCGACTGCCGCACTACGCCCATCTGCCGTTCCACCAGCCGCGCATAGAAGCCGCGCTGCGCCAACAGTTGCTCGTGATGGCCGCTTTCAATCACGCGTCCAGCGTCGAGTACCAGAATCAAGTCGGCCGAACGAATGGTCGACAATCGATGGGCGATGACGATGGTAGTACGTTCGGCCATCAACGCGGTGAGTGCTGCACGAACGTGGTTTTCGCTCAGCGTATCCAGATGCGAAGTCGCTTCGTCGAGCACCAGGATCGGCGCATCCTTCAGAAAGGCGCGTGCAATGGCGATGCGCTGGCGTTGCCCACCGGAAAGCTGCACACCGCGTTCGCCCACGCGGGTGTTCAGGCCCTGCGGCAGAGCCGCGACAAACTCGGATAACGCGGCCTGCCCGATCGCGCGGTCGATCTCGGCAACGGTTGCATCGGGCCGTGCCAGACGAATATTGGCTTCCAGTGTGTCGTTGAACAGATAGGTGTCCTGCGCCACCAGCGCGATGTGCCGCCGTAAGCCGTCAAGCGAAAGCTTGCGCAGATCGATGCCCGCCAGACGAACCGAGCCCACGCCAGGGTCCCAAAACCGCAGCAGCAGATTGGCCACGGTGGTTTTGCCCGCGCCGGAGGGCCCGACCAGCGCAACCGTCGATCCCGCCGCGACGTCGAACGACACCTCAGCCAGCGCCGGTCTGGCGCGTCGTGGATAGGTAAAGCTGAGCTGCTCGAATTGCAACGAAGCGCCGCCACGAACGGTGGGCGGCTCAAGCGGGCCGTCGGTGATGCGCACCGGCTCGGCATGCACCACGTGCAGCCGCCGTGTCGAGGCGATGGTGTCGGCGAGCTGGCGGCCAACTTGGGCGATTTCCGATATCGGCAGAAACGCGGCGATGGCAATGAGGATCAGCAACGGCAGCAAGGTCGGCGCTATCCAACCGCTCGCCACCCCGTATGCGCCCAACATGGCAATTGCCAATCCGCCGAGGCCGGTGGCGAGTTCCAGCTTTTCGCTTTGGCGTGCCAGATCATCCAGCAATGCGAGCCGCGTTTGCTGGTAGCGGCGCACCAGCGTCATGAATTCCGCTCGCCGCCGCGCCGTGGCCTGAAATGCGGTGAGGTCGGCGAGGCCCTGGATGGTCTCAGTGACATGCGCGCCGATCTCGCCCAACGCAGCGCGCGCACTGGCACCCAATTGATCGATGCGCCGGCGCCCGATCACCGGCGTGAGCGCCGCGTACGCGAGAAACGGCAGCAGTGCCACCGCCAGCGGCCATGCGGTCGCCGCCAACATCGCGAGCACTGCGGCGGGCACCAGCACCGCCACGAAGGCGGGTGCCACGGTGTGGGCGAAGAAATACTCCACGGTCTCGACATCCTGTGTCGCCAGCGCCACCAGGTCGCCAGAACGGCGCTCCAACAGATACGCCGGCGCGAGCGCTTCGAGCTTGCCGAAAAGATCAATACGCATCTCCGCCAGCAAGCGATAGGCCATGTCGTGCGCGAGCCATGATTCGAGCCAATGCAACAGGCCGGCCAGCGGTGCCACGACGAGCAGTGCGACGATCAGCGTTTGCGTGGGCATGCCGGTTTTGACCGCCGCGATGATCAGCGCGCCCAATATGCCGACGCCGATGAACGCCGCCACGCGGCCAATGCCGAGGACGACCGTGGCCGTCAGCGCCTTCCACCATGGACGAATCACGCGGCTGAGCATAATAAACGTATCGTGCCCACTGACCGCTGCGGCGTCGCTGTTGATATCGCGGACGGCGATGTGAGCTTCGTCCTGCGGTGCGGCGTCTTGCGCGACAGGGGTACGCGCGACCATAACGTCCGCAGCGCGATGGACTTCCGCCGCCTGCGCGCCCATCAGGCTGCGATACGGCCCATCGCGATGGATCAATTCATCGTGACGCCCGCTTTGCACCACGCGCCCCTGTTCCAGCACCAGAATACGGTCGGCATTGATCACGCTCGACAGCCGATGTGCGAGGATCAACGTGGTGCGACCACGCATCAAGCGATCGAGCGCTTCCTGGATCAATGCTTCATTTTCCGCATCCACCGACGACAGCGCCTCATCGAGGATGAGCATGGGCGCATCGCGCAGCAACGCCCGCGCTATCGCCAGACGCTGGCGCTGGCCGCCCGATAAACGTGTACCGCGTTCGCCGATGACTGTCATGTAGCCGTCGGGCAACACTTGTATAAAGTCGTGCGCGTTGGCGGCTCGCGCGGCGGCTTCAACTTGCTCTGCGGTGGCCTCGGGACGGCCCAGCCGTAGATTGTCGTCAATGGTGCCGTAAAACAAATAAGTGTCCTGCGCGACGACGGCGATCTGCTGGCGCACGTGTTCCGGGTCCATCTCGCACAGCGCCTGAGTGCCGATTCGCACGCAGCCCGCCTGCGGATCGTAGGCCCGCAGCAGCAGGCGCACGATGGACGACTTGCCCGCGCCGCTCGGCCCTACGATGCCCACGCGTTCGCCGGGCGCCAATGCAAAGCTCAAGCCGTCGAGCGCGGCGCCTCGCACGCCCGGATACGCAAAACGCACGTCCTCGAACGTGATCGACGGTTGTCGGCTGGGTTCCGCGATTGCGGTTGCACCGCCAGAGGAAGCAAATGAGGAAGTAAATGAGAGCGCGGCGCTTTTTTCATCGAGCAGGGTGCGTATGCCTGCCGCCGCCGATTGGCCGGTCATGCCCTGATGCAGCACGGTGCGCAAATCGCGCAAGGGGCGAAAGATTTCGGTGCCGGCCATCAGCACCACCAGCAGCGCTTCCATGCTCATCAAGCCCTGCGTCACACGATAAGCGCCCAGGATTAGCGCCGCAGCCGCGCCCAGCGCCATACCCACATCGGTGATACCGCGCGTGAGGACACTGGCTGCGAGCACCCACATGGTTTCGTCCGAGAGCTTGCGCGCTTTGTCGCCGAGCATGCGGCCATACGCCTTGCCTTGGCCAAAGGCCTTCAGCGTCAACAGGCCCTGCATGGCGTCGAGGAATTCTTCGCCGTAGGCCTTGAAGGCTTTTTGCCGCGCGACCGCCGCGCGCTGGTTCTGGCGGTGCGCAAAGGCGGGCAGGATCAAGGTAAAAATCGCCGCTGCAAGCATCACCCCTGCCACCGGCAAATCCCACCACAGCATGAAGGCAAAGATGGCGAACGGCGCGCACACCGCGATAATCAGTTGCGGCAGGTATTGGCCGAAAAAGGTCTGCAACTGCTCGACGCCATCGACCATCGACAGCATCACACCGCCGGTACGTTCCGCCGCGAACCAGCCCGGCCCCAGTGCGACGATTTTGTCGTAGAGCTGCCCGCGCAGCGTTTCCTGCACCTGTGCGGCGGTGCGGTGCGCCAGCAGTGTACGCGCCTGTTCAAGCGCCGCGCGCAGCACGATGGCGAGCGCGATGCCGGCCATCGGCCACAGCAGTTGCCCGAACGGCGCGCCCTGAAACACCAGCGCGAGCAGCCACCCGAGAAACGCGAAGCGCGCTATGCCGGCAGCCAGCGAGAGTAATCCCAGCACCACAGCGAGAACAATGCGTCCGCGCAGGCCCTCGGTTAATCGCCAGAGCTGGAAATCAAAATACATGGTTGCTCCAAGACGGACAATACGATTTCAATTTCACTTGCGCTATCATGCCACGAGTTAATTCACGGGAGCATACCTATGAGTCTCATTGACCGCATCGGCATCGATATCAGCCGCCGTCTGAAACTGGAAGACGCCATTACCTGGGCGGCGAAGAACGGCTTGAAGCATATCGACATCCAGCTCGATACCGGCGACAACGCGCTGACGAAATTCGATGCCAAGCGCTGTGTCGCCGTGCGCAAGCTGCTGGATAAACACGGTCTTGAACTGGGCCTGCATTCCAGTTCGGCGGTGAACGTGGCAGAGTATTCGCCGATTGTTGCGGATGCGGTGACCGATTACCTGAAAAAATACGTCGATCTGGTAGTGAAGCTTGGCGCCTCGTGGACAGAGATGCACGCGGGCTACCATTTCACCAAGGACAAGGCGATGCGCATGGCGGCAGGCCGCGCGCGGCTGCAAGACATCGTCACCTATGCCGAAAAGAAGGGTGCGCTGATCCTGCTGGAGAACCTCAACAAGGAGCCGGACACCGCTGAGGTGCATTATCTGGCGCATACCATTGAGGAATGGCAGTACTACTGGGACATCAAATCGCCGAATTTCAAATTGAGTTTCACCGCCAACCACGCGCATCTGGTCCCGGAGGGCGTGGAAGGTTTTGTCAAGGCGCTGAATTTCAAGCGCGTACACGAAGTGCGGCTCGCCGATTGCTGGCGCAACGGCTTCGAGGAACATCTGGTGCCGGGCAAGGGCAATATGAATTTCGGCAAGATGTTCAAGCTGATCGAAGGCGCGGGCTTCAAGGGCCATTACACCAATGCGTTCGGCACGCTGGACGACATGCTGGCGGCGCGGTCGCTGTTTGTGAATAAGGCCAGGGCAGCGGGCGTGAAGGTGTAAGCTGCTGGCGACAGCACGATATAACTGTCAGGGCGCAGACCCTTACTTTTCGAGGAGATCACCATGCATCACAGCAAAGGCTGGCAAGCCCTGTGCGCCTGCGCAGCGCTAGCGGCAGCGGGCGCGCACGCACAAACCAAGGGTAAACCAGCCGCCAAGGCCAAAGACCCGCCGCCGCCGATGGAAGCCGCCAAGCCCGGCGCCTATCCCGACAAACCGATCCGCTTCATGGTGCCATTCGCGCCCGGTGGCACCACCGATTTGATAGCACGCATGGTGGGGCAGCAAATGTCGGTATCGCTGGGCCAGCCGCTGGTGATTGACAATCGCGGCGGCGGTGGCGGCACCATTGCCACCGAAATCGTGGCCAAGGCCGCAGGTGACGGTTATACGCTGATGATGAATCATCAGGGCATGACATTTAACGCCACGCTGTATAGCAAGTTGCCGTACGACACGCTGAATGATTTCGCCACTATTGCCATGGTGGGGGTGACGCCGAACGTGATGGTGGTGAACCCGGCAGTGGCGGCAAAGTCGGTGAAGGAGCTGGTGGCGCTCGCCAAGGCCAAACCGAAAAGCGTCAACTACGGCAGCGGCGGCGTCGGCAGTTCGGCTCATCTGGCGGTGGAGCTGTTCATGCGGCTGGCGGGCGTGCAGCTTCAGCACGTGCCGTATAAAGGCGCAGGCCCGGCGTTGACCGATACCATCGGCGGGCAGATACAAATGATGATCGCCACCATGCCGGCAGCAGCGGGCCACATCCGCGGCAACCGGCTGCGCGCGCTGGGTGTTTCGGGCGCGAAAAAATCGCCGGCGTTTCCCGAATTGCCAACCATCGCCGAATCCGGTGTGGCGGGTTACGACTACACCACGTGGTACGGCGTGCTCGGCCCGAAGGCCCTGCCGAAAGACATGGTGCAATACCTCGCGTCGGTGACCAATAAAACGCTGTCGCAAAAAGATTTGCGCGACAAACTGTCGCAGCAGGGCATGGAAGTCGAACTGATGGCACCTGAAAAATTCGCCGAGGTATTGAAAAGCGATGTCGCGCGCTGGGGTAAGATCATTCGCGATGCCGGGATTAAATCCGAATAACGCTCTCTCGGCATCAGGAAAATATTAATGAAAACAATAACTTATACTTTATCGGCGGTATTGACACTGAGTCTCTGTGGCAACGCCGCCGCGCAGCAATATCCGACGAAATCCGTGCGCATGATCGTCGGCTTTGCGCCGGGCGGCGGCACCGATATCGTCGGCCGCATCATTTGCGCCAAGTTGACCGAAATGCACGGGCAGAGCTTCATCGTCGATAACCGCGCCGGTGCCACCGGCACCATTGGCGCGGATTTGATGGCGAAAGCGCCGCCCGACGGCTACACCATTATGATGGGCCACGTTAATTCACACGGCATTGCGCCCAATCTGTTCAAGAAATTGCCCTACGACGCGCAGCGTGATTTTGCGATGGTGGCGTACGTGGGCTACGTGCCCAATGTGTTGGTGGTTCATCCGTCGATCCCGGCGAAAAACGTCGCCGAACTGGTGACCATTGCCAAGGCCAAACCCAGTGCGCTGAATTACGCCTCGTCGGGCGTGGGCAGCACGCAGCATCTGGCGGGCGAGCTGTTTCAACTCATCAGCGGCACGAAGATCGTGCACGTGCCATACAAAGGCAGCGGCCCCGCCGTGGTGGATTTGATCGCCGGCCATGTGAGCATGAATTTTGACACCATGCCGCCGGTGCTGCCGCACATCCGCAGCGGCAAATTAAAGGCGCTGGCGCTCACCACGCCGCAGCGTTCGCCGCAGTTGTCGCAATTGCCGACGATGATCGAAGCGGGCATGAAGGGCTTCGAGATGACCAACTGGTATGGCGTGATGGCGCCCGCAAAAACCTCGCGCGATATCGTCACGAAACTTAACGGCGAGATCAACAAAATCATGGCCATGCCCGACGCCAAGGCCAAGCTCGAAGAAGCCGGCACACAATTGAACCCGATGAGCACCGAGCAGTTCACCACCTTTCTCGGCAACGAAATCACCAAATACGCCAAGCTGATCAAGGCCTCGGGCGTGACCCTCGATTGAACGCCGAACCCGTCATCGTCACGCGCGACGGCAGCATTGTTACCGTCGCGCTGAACAACCCAGGGCGCCTCAATGCGCTCAACAAGCCGACGTGGGCGCGGCTGGGCAGCGTGATGCATGAGCTGTCGGCGGACGATACCTTGCGCTGCGTGGTGCTGCGCGGCGCGGGCGACAAGGCGTTTGCGGCGGGCGCGGACATCGCCGAGTTCGCTCACGAGCGAGCCGATTCGGCGCAAGCCAAACACTACGGCGAGTTAATACACCACACCATGCAGGCCGTGGCGTCATGCAAACACCCGACCGTGGCGATGATCAAGGGCGCGTGTATCGGCGGCGGCCTGGAAATCGCCGCCTGCTGCGACCTGCGCATCTGCGGCAACTCCAGCCGCTTCGGCGTGCCGATCAACAAAATGGGGCTGACCATGGGCTATGGCGAGCTGGCTGGTTTGCTGGCGCTGGTGGGCCGCGCAGTGGCGCTGGAAATCCTGCTCGAAGGCCGCGTGTTCGATGCCGCCGAAGCGCTGCAAAAACGCCTGGTCAATCGCGTGGTGGCCGATGATCAAGTCGAGGCCGAAACCTACGCCACCGCGCAACGCATCGCCGCCGGCGCGCCGCTGGTGGCGCGCTGGCACAAACAGTTTATCGAGCGCCTGACCGTGCGCACGGATGTCGTACCCGCTGCGTGGGACGAAGGTTATGCGTGTTTCGACACCGCTGATTACCGCGAAGGCGTGGCGGCATTTCTCGCCAAGCGCGCAGCGAAATTCAGCGCGCGGTGAATTAGCGGATGCGCGCTATGTATCGGATTTTATGGGTTTTGTGCGGCGAGCAATAAAAGGGGAATATAAAGTGGGCGGACACTGATGTTGTCCGATGTTATCGTGTCTGACCCTATATGTACCCTACTTGGAAGGATCAGCAGCGCATGATGAAGCTATATACCTCGCTCACCAGCCCGTACGGCCGCATCGCCCGGATCGTCCGCCTCGAAAAGGGACTGGCGGACCGCATCGCCCTCCATCCGGTGAAGACGCGGGGCGCTGACAATTCGTACTACGCAGTCAATCCATCCGGCCGGGTGCCGTCGTTGATCCTCGATGACGGGGCCGTGTTGGAGGATTCGACGCTCGTCTGCTGGTTCATGGATCATCTCGACGGTGCCCCGACCCTGCTCCCGCCGGAAGGCATGGCGGGGCTCGAGCACCGGCGCATCGAGGCGACAGCGCGCAGCATGTTCGACGGGCTCAGCCTGTGGGGGCGCGAGTATCTTTACCGGGAAGCGGAAATCCGCTCCGCGACGATCATCGCGCACGAGCAGGCGCGCGCCCTGCGTCTTGCCGATGTGTTCGAGAAGGCGGTGCAGGGCAAGGTACTCTCCGGCCCCCTGAACATGGCGCAAATCACACTCGCCTGCGCCCTCCACGGTCGCATGATCGACCACCCGCAAGGATTCCGCTGGCAGGACGGCCGCCCCAACCTGCGTGCCTGGGTCGAGCGCATGGGCGGTTACGCCTCCATCGTGGAGACCTTGCCGCCGCCGCGAAATTAGCGGGATACGGCCTTTGCTAACACGTCGTCTTTGGGCGCGAGTTATACGATGTGTCGTTCGAATATATCAATAAAAACAAATAGTTACGATATATCGTGTCTGACCCTGTTTTCTCACCCCAACGTTTCCAACGTTTCAATCACACCCAACCTCAGAGCCCCATTTCGCTCTGAATTTTACGATACAGTTACGCGTTGGTCTGGTAATCTGTCTAGACTGTCTGAGGTAACGGATATAGGATATTTTAATGACTGATGTCCCAAAACAGAACCACCGACTACTTCGGCGCATACTGCCGAAGTCGCTACAGCCCATGATCCGTGGGCTTCGAAAGCGTCTGGCGATGCCGAACTTGGATGAACCTTACAGATCAATTTACCCGCATACGATGGTTCACATCGACAAGCAGAGAAGCCTCGCGACCTTTGCGCAGCGCATTGAAGTAGCCGGCACTGAAGGTGACATCGTTGAATGTGGCGTGTTAGTTGTACTGTGTTAAGTATTCTGAGATCATGGCGAGGTATTCCTATTACTTAAGGAAACGCTGATCAAGCCGTCGCACAAGGCGACAGAAGACAGCAAGTGTATCGATAGTCTGAAACCAATGAGAATTTCATCAACATGAAGGCGCTTTTTGAAGCCAAAGCGGGGGTTTTACCCGCCTTGGGGTCAAGCTGGACGC
>CAMBGJ010000049.1 GCA_945865805.1 Bordetella parapertussis | reverse complement strand
GGCGCGTTTGCGCCGTTTTTTACCTTGTACCTCGATTCGGTGGGCATGTCGGCGGTGGAGATCGGTGTGCTGATGTCAATGCCGCAACTCACGCGCATCGTCGCGCCGCATTTGTGGGGCTGGTTGGCGGATCGCGGTACCAGCAGCATGCGTATCGCGCGCTGGGCAGGGGTGGCGGGCACGATTGCGTGGCTGGGGGTCTACGCCAGCACGAATTTCACGTGGCTGTTCGCTGTGCTGCTGGCGGTGATGTTTTTCTGGAGCGCGGCGCTGCCGCTGATCGAGGCGACCACGTTGTCGCATCTGGGAGACGAGACCGCGCGCTACGGGCGCATCCGCGTGTGGGGGTCGATCGGCTTTATTGTCGCAGTGATCGGCGTGGGGTATGCGCTCGACGGCTGGCCGCCGCGCGCGGTGTTGTCGATTGTGTTGCTGTTGATGCTGTGCATGCTGGCCTGCTGCTGGCTGACGCCCGAGGCGAAAACGCAGCCGCATGCCACCGACGCGCTACCGATCTGGGATATTCTGAAGCGGCCCGAAGTAGTGGCGCTGATACTCGCCGCAGCACTGATGGCGGTGGCGCACGGGCCGTATTACACGTTCTACACGATTTATCTGGTGGATCACGGCTACAGCAAATCGGTGGCGGGCTGGTTGTGGGCGTTTGGCGTGATTTGTGAAATCGGCATTTTTGTGTGGATGCCGCATCTATACCGCGCGTTTACGCTGCGGCAGATTCTGCTGGCGAGCTTCGCGCTGGCGGTGCTACGATTTTTGCTGATCGGTTGGCTGATCGATAACTTCGTGGCGTTGGTGGTGGCGCAGGCGCTGCACGCAGCGACCTTCGGCTCGTTTCACGCGGCGGCTATCGGCGTGATCCACAAAGTGTTTCGCGGCCGCCATCAGGCGCGCGGGCAGGCGATGTACGGCAGCCTCGCGTTTGGCGTCGGCGGTGCTTTGGGCGGGTTTGCCAGCGGGCACGCGTGGGCCGGGCTGGGGCCTGCCTGGACGTTTACGTTGTCGTCGGGCGCGGCGTTCGCCGGGTTGGTGATTTTGTGGTGGAAATTGCGCTTGCCTGACGCGTAAAACATCCGCCCGACCGTGAGGCAAACTTGAATTAACAGCAAGTTACGTTAACGGGGCCATCGTCGAGCGCGGGTAGGTAGCTACGAATCTAGAATTGGCCTTTTGTTTGCACGGGCGACACGCACCGACGATAGATGCCAGCGCCTGCTCGCGTTGGGGGCCGAGCTTTTCGGCTATTCGGCAGAGGAAGCCGCTCGCGGGCTGCGCGATGAAGTTGCGCTGCGGGCGGTGGTGGTCGCGGCTTCCGGCGCGGCGGTGAAGTAATCGGCTGCCCCATACAAGACCAATAAAATCAAATGCTTACCTGAACTCACCCAATGGCCTAATAACATCGATAGGCGCATCGGCGCGCGACTGCGTTGAGTAAGAATCCTTACAATTCGAGATTGTGGTGACTGCAAAAGAGGGGAATGCAGGAATGCAGGAATGCAGGACTTGAACTCATCGCTGCGTATCTGCTAAGGTTGAAAAATATCAATAAAAACATGTGGTTATGAATTAATGGTGTTTGACCCCATTATCCCATTATGTGATGATGAAAGACCTGACCCCTTGGCTTGGACCCCTTGGCTTTGTGGCTTTGTGGCTTTGTGGCTTTGTGACCCCTTGGCTTTGGGCTTTGCAAACAGCAACGGTAATAGTTTCAACTTGGTCGGCATTAGAGATTACGAAGGAACGCGAGGCTATACTACATGCACTACGCTCCCATCAGCAAAGCAAAGGTTAGCCATGTTTACGATTGCCTCGCCCGCACTCCGGCGCTTGCAGCACGGCGCGATGTACGAAGTGAATCTTTACATCTGGCCCGCACTGTACGGTTATACCGGATGGTTATGGGGCACGGCACTGGGCTGGGCCATGCTGATCACCACCGCCAGCATTGCACTCGGCCTCGTGGTGGGCGTACTGATGATGCGCATCAACCCTTACGGCGCCGAATTGCTGCAACTGTGTTTGCTGCTGGTGCTGCCATGGTTCCTGGATGGGTCGACCTGGCGCTGGACCTTGCTGGTGATGTGTATTGTGCCGCTGCCGCGCATGATCGCGGGCCTGGTCATGGGCAGGACGTGGACGTAATGCCCGGCATCGTCAACGCCAAAACGGTTGATTCGCTATCCCCGCGCAACGCCGGGGCCAAGTCTAGAGTTGTAGCATTCACTCGCGGAATTCTAAGGGGCGACGAATTAAATCCGACGATCCGTAAGTATTTGTTTTAATTGGATTATTTAGGAGAAGAAATGCCCGCGCACGCCCGCTCGCGCGGGCGAGATTCATTTTAGCCGCCGTTGTTGCCGTGGTTGATTGGCCGGCTACTTCTCCTTCGCAAAATCAAAGGGGCCGGGGGTTCGCAGTAACAGCAATTAAGCTAGCGGGTTGGGGATAGGAAATTTAAACCATCTTTTTGCACAATCCCCAATGTATCCCCGCCCCACCAAGCGGTCAATTAAGCCCTATTTGTAAGGCCACGCTCTGCCTCGCAATCCTCGCAAAAACGCGACCTTAAAAACGACTCTAACACATTGATTTAGTTAAGCATTTTTGGCCTTGCCCAAGGATGGCCCGCCCACCTCCCCGGCCCGGTAAATACCGTCCGATTCTCAAGCCCACTCAAACAAATCCGCCCGCCGCCGTGCCGGTGCGATCGGCGGCGGACTCAGCCCCAAGTGCGTGAGTATCTTTTCAATCACCGCCGGTTCTTCGATCACTGCGAGGAGCTTTCACTTGCCGCCGCACGCGCATTGCTCAATGTCGATGTCGAACACGCGCTTGAGTAACCGCGCCCACGTCATGCGCACAGGTTTACTCTGCGCGTGTTCGCAATCACTTTCGCCCGTGGTGGTTTGTTGCGTCGGCGCCGGCACGACCTTGGATCGCAGTTTGGCATTCGGTGCGAGCACGCAGTGGACCCGTATCAGGTGTAGCCTTGGCTTGGCACCAGCGCCGCCAACCGTTGCATGAAGCCTGTCCTGAGCCTGTCGAAGGGCCTTGGTCGTTTTGGCTAGTAGGCCGGAACGCGCTGCGGTTCCGACACTATCTCGCGTTGGACAACACGGCTGTCGGAATCCCTGTGCGTTCCGACCTACGGCCCTGTGGTGTAAGTTGCGATTGCAAGCCAACTTTTGGGGATTACATATCCGCGTGACACCTAAACCCGCTTCCCTCATCCCAACCCTTCTCCCGAAGGGGCGAAGGGCTTTTCACCCCTCGCCTTCCGGGAGAGGGGCGGGGGTGAGGGAAGGAAGCACCGTGCTTCATGTTTGTCACGAAGTTTCGTAATCCTCAATAGATTTTCATGCGCGTCTTTTTGAACCGTGGCTCTACACCAATCGCGGCGCCGTGTTACTTCGTGGCATAGCAAGCTGAGTTGAGTTTGCGCGTGGCTTCGTGTACCGGCTTGCCTTCGCCTTCGCTGAAAAATTTCACGCCTTTGGGTGCGTTCGTCGCGAAGTACTGGTTGGCCTTGTTGAAATCCGGCAATTTCGCTTCGAGTTCAGTGACGCGGCGTTGTGCTTTCGCGGAGGCATCCTTATCCTTATCTTTGGCGGTGAGTGCGCTCATCAGTTCCTGATTGGCTTTCTGACGCTCGCAGTAAATGGTCAGTTGCGCGGGGGTTGTGCGGATGCGGTCATACACCGCGGCGGCTTGGTGTACCGTCAACTGTTGTGCCAGCGCGTTATTTGTCATCAAAACGAATGTAATAACCAGTAGCGGCTTGATTTGAATTTTCACGGACGAATCCCATTGATATGGATGACTGAAATAATACAAGATTGCCAGTGCCTGACAAGAATATCATGGCAACTTTAATTTTATGCGCCAGGTTTTTGTGCCAGATTAATCGCGCGGTGAGAGATAGTCGCGAGGCGCAATATTTTGGTGCCGGAATGGTGGGTTTTTCGCGTTGACTTCAGTGCGTGCATGTATTCTGTGGTCGGCGTCTTGTGAGATAATCCCTTATTAACAGCAAGTTACGTTGGCAATTCGTCAGCAATTTTCAGTCGGTAATATTCATTCAGGCAGGCTATGGCAAAAACCCTCTACGACAAACTTTGGGACTCGCACGTGGTGCATGTCGAAGCCGACGGCACGGCGTTGCTGTATATCGACCGTCATCTGGTGCACGAAGTCACCAGCCCGCAGGCCTACGAGGGCCTGAAAATCGCCAACCGCAAGGTGTGGCGCGTGGATTCGGTGGTGGCTACCGCTGACCACAACACGCCGACGCGCAATTGGGACAAGGGGCTGGCGGGTATCGACGATCAAGTGTCGCGTCTGCAAATCGAGACGCTGGATAAAAACATCAAGGAACACGGTGCCAAGGTTTATTTTCCGTTTCTCGATAAACGGCAGGGGATAGTGCACGTGATTGGGCCGGAAAACGGCGCCACGCTGCCGGGCATGACCGTGGTGTGTGGTGATTCGCATACCAGCACGCATGGCGCGTTCGGCGCGTTGGCGTTCGGCATCGGCACCAGCGAGGTCGAGCACGTGCTCGCCACGCAGTGCATGGTGATGCAGAAGTATAAAAACATGAACATCCGTGTCGAGGGCAAACTCGGCGTGGGCGTCACGGCTAAAGATATCGCGCTGGCGGTGATCGGCAAGATTGGCACCGCCGGCGGCACCGGCCACGCGATTGAATTCACCGGCAGCGCGATCCGTGATCTGTCGATGGAAGGGCGCATGACCTTATGCAACCTGGCGATTGAAGCCGGCGCGCGCACCGGCATGGTGGCCTGCGATCAGAAAACCATTGATTACTGCAAGGGCCGCATGTTCTCGCCTACCGGCGCGCAATGGGATAAAGCCGTCGAATACTGGCGCACCATGCACACCGACGACGGCGCACATTTCGATACCGTGGTCACCATGGACGCCGCAGAGATTCAGCCGCAGGTGACCTGGGGCACCAATCCGCAGATGGTGACGACTGTCGGCGGACGCGTGCCCGACCCCGCGCAGGAGCCGGACAAGGTGCAGCGCGAGTGGATGGAGCGCGCGCTGAAATATATGAATCTGAAGGCGAATACGCCGATCACCGAAATCAGCATCGACAAGGTGTTTATCGGTGCCTGCACCAATTCGCGCATTGAGGATATTCGTGCGGCGGCGGCGGTGGCCAAGGGTAAAAAGGTTGCGGGCAACGTCAAGCTGGCGATGGTGGTGCCAGGGTCGGGCCTGGTGAAAGCGCAGGCCGAAGAAGAAGGTCTCGACAAAATTCTGGTCGAAGCGGGTTTCGAGTGGCGTGAGCCGGGGTGTTCGATGTGCCTCGGTATGAACGAAGATCAGTTGTCGCCGGGCGAGCGTTGCGCGTCCACCTCGAATCGTAATTTCGAAGGGCGTCAGGGGCCGGGCGGCAGAACGCATTTGGTGAGTCCGGCGATGGCGGCTGCGGCGGCGATAGCCGGGCATTTTGTCGATGTGCGTACTTTCAGCTGAGGCATCAAGTAAAAATAACCAGGACAGACGTAGCGCTACCCCCTCACCGCAGAGGCGCGGAAGCGCGGAGAACCCCCGCAGAGGAAGGCAGTTCTCTGCGTGACCTCTGCGCCTTTGCGCCTCTGCGGTGAAGGCCTTCAAGCGTCTGCAACAGAATGACTGAATTGCCCCAAGTTGCCAGCAGCACCTTACAGAGAAATTTGTACCGCGTACAATTTGTTTTTGCTTGAGGCCTAAGGAGACGGACATGAAACTGATCGCAGCGATATTGGTAGTGGTTGGTGTGGTGCTGGCAGGTTGCAACACCGTGGCCGGCGTGGGCAAGGATATTGAGCGGGCCGGTGGTGCTATTCAGAAATCAACGAAGTAGAAAACGAGAAGCATGGAAAAATTCATCCGCAAAGAGGGGCTGGTGGCGCCGCTGGATCGCGCCAATGTTGATACCGACGCCATCATCCCCAAGCAGTTTTTGAAATCGATACAGCGCACCGGTTTCGGCCCCAACCTGTTCGACGAGTGGCGTTACATGGATCGTGGCGAGCCGGGCAAGGACGATTCAAAACGCCCGGTCAATCCGGATTTCGTGCTCAACAAAAAGCGTTTTGAAGGTGCTACCGTGCTGCTCGCGCGCGAGAACTTCGGCTGCGGCTCGTCGCGCGAACACGCGCCGTGGGCCTTGCAGCAGTTCGGCTTTCAGGCGGTGATCGCGCCGAGTTTTGCGGATATTTTCTTCAACAACTCGTTGAAAAACGGTCTGCTGTTGATCAAGTTTGACGCGAAGATCGTCGATCAGTTGTTCAAGGAAGCCGAGGCGAAAGAAGGCTACCGGCTGGCGGTTGATCTGGAAACGCAAACCGTGAGTACGCCGGGCGGCGACAGTTTCAAATTCGAGCTTGATCCGTTCCGCAAACACTGCATCATGAACGGGCTGGATGACATTGGCTTGACGCTGGAACACGCGGACAAAGTTCGGGCGTTTGAATCGAAGCATAAGTCGGCGCAGCCCTGGTTGTTTTAAGCCTGCCCGCTCTTAACGAGTAACACTTATTCCACCTTGTCATTCCCGCGAAAGCGGGAATCCATATCATGTTCCAAGCGGCACTGTGTTATGGGTTCCCGCTTTCGCGGGAACGACAGGGTTGGTTTTGAATCACCTCATTGCTGGATGACGCAGAAATGAAAATCGCAGTTCTAGCCGGCGACGGCATCGGCCCCGAAATCGTAGCGCAAGCCATCCGCGTGCTGGATGTGCTGGTCAAGGACGGCCTCAAAATTGAGATGGAAACCGCCCTCTTTGGCGGCGCGGGCTTTGATGCGAGCGGCGATCCGCTGCCGGAAGCTACGTTGAAACTCGCGCAGCAAGCCGATGCGGTATTGTGCGGCGCGGTGGGTGGGCCTAAGTATGATGCGTTGCCGCGTCCGCAGCGGCCCGAGCAGGGCATTTTGCGCATCCGCAAGTCGCTGGGTCTATTTGCCAACCTGCGGCCGGCGGTGATGTACCCGGAACTCGTGGGCGCATCGTCGTTGAAGCCGGAAGTGGTGTCGGGCCTCGACATCATGATCATCCGTGAGCTCACCGGCGATATTTATTTCGGCGAGCCGCGTGGGCGCCGCGACAATGCGCGTGGCGAGCGCGAAGGGTTTGACTCGATGCACTACGCCGAGTCAGAGATACGCCGCATCGCCGAGGTGGGTTTTTTAACCGCGATGAAGCGCGGCAAAAAACTGTGCTCGGTGGATAAAGAAAACGTGCTCGAAACCAGCCGTTTCTGGCGCGAGATCGTGATTGACGTGGCGAAAAAATATCCGCAGGTGGCGTTGTCGCACCAGTACGTGGATAACGCGGCCATGCAACTGGTGCGCAATCCCAAGCAGTTCGACGTGATCGTCACCGGCAACATGTTCGGCGATATTCTGTCGGACGAAGCGTCGATGCTGACCGGCTCGATCGGCATGCTGCCGTCGGCGTCGCTCGATGCCAACAGCAAGGGGCTGTATGAGCCGAGTCACGGCTCGGCGCCGGATATCGCGGGTAAAAATATCGCGAACCCGCTGGCGACGATCTTGTCTACTGCCATGATGCTGCGTTACACCTTCAATAAAGACGAGTGGGCGTATCGCATCGAGGCGGCAGTGAAATCGGCCCTCGCGCAAGGCTTGCGCACGGCGGATATTTACGAGCCGGGCACGAAGAAAATCGGCACCCAGGAGATGGGTGACGCGGTGGTTGCAGCGATTTAGTTAACTATGTGTTTTTAAAGAGTTTTTTATGAAAAAGGTCGGATTAATCGGCTGGCGTGGGATGGTGGGTTCGGTGCTCGTGCAACGCATGCGCGACGAGGGTGATTTTGCGTTGATCGAGCCGACTTTTTTTTCCACACAGTCGGGCCTGAAAGCGCCAGAAATCGGCAAGCCCGCACAGATCCAGGATTCCAACAACGTCGCCGCGTTGACGACGATGGATATTCTGATTTCGTGTCAGGGCGGCGATTACACCACGGCCATCTATCCGCAATTGCGCGCGGCGGGCTGGAACGGCTACTGGATCGATGCGGCCAAAACCCTGCGCATGAAAGACGACGCAGTGATCATTCTTGATCCGGTGAACATGCCGGTAATCAAAGCGGCGATGGACAAGGGCGTCAAGAATTACATCGGTGGCAATTGCACGGTGAGTTGCATGCTGATGGGGCTGCATGGTTTGTTCCAAGCCGACCTGATTGAGTGGATGAGCTGCATGACCTACCAGGCGGCCTCCGGCGGCGGTGCGCAACATATGCGCGAGCTGTTGACGCAATTCGGGCTGGTGCATGGCTCGGTGGCGGAGCTGCTGGCGGATCCGGCGTCGTCGATCATCGACATCGACCGCAAGGTGCTGGCCCGGCAAAACGACGGGTCGCTGCCGCGCGAGAATTTCCGTGGCGTGCCGCTGGCGGGTAACCTGATTCCGTGGATCGATCAAGATATGAAAAACGGCATGTCGCTCGAAGAATGGAAAGGCGGCGCCGAGACCAACAAGATTCTTGGCCGCGGTGCGCCGTTTGATAAACCGGCAACAGCGATCGATAGCCTGTGTGTGCGCGTAGGCACCATGCGCTGCCACAGCCAGGCGCTGACCATCAAGCTGAAAAAAGACGTGCCGCTGACCGAGATTTCGCAAATGCTCGCGTCGGCCAATCCGTGGGTTAAGGTGGTGCCTAACGAGCGTGAGGCGACCGAGCGTGACCTGACGCCGGCGGCGGTTACCGGTCAGTTGCATATCCCCGTGGGGCGGTTGCGCAAGCTGGCGATGGGCGGCGAGTATCTGTCGGCGTTTACCGTCGGCGATCAATTGCTGTGGGGCGCAGCTGAACCGTTGCGGCGCATGTTGCGGATTGTGCTGCAGTAAAGCGTGTTTGAAAAAAACGCAATAAAAACAAATAGTTAGAGTTTTTTGCCGGAGCGCGACCCATCGCGTGTTGTGGCGTGTTGTATTTTGATCACATGCGCCGGTAATTTATAAAATGCGCTACCCTTGCACACCCGCGCTAGACCACAAGGGATAGTGGTCGATGGCGACAAAAACAGAACATGCACTGAATAAGCGTGATATCAGACCGAGTTCCGTCACAAATTTCACACGGCACATGAAGTTGAATCCCTAAGTGATTGATGTTAGCTTACTATTTCCAAAAATAATCGAATCCTAGAGGTGGCGCTGTGCGGGAATTTAAACTCAAAAAATGGGTAGCCGCAGGGTTGATGGCTTCGATGCCGTTCGCGAGCATCGTCGATGCAGCCGGGTTGGGCAGACTCAACGTGTTGTCACAATTGGGACAACCTTTTTCTGCCGAGATCGACCTTGTCAACGTGACAAAAGAAGAGCTGGGAACGCTCAAGGCCAATCTTGCGTCACCGGCGGCTTATCAGGCTGCAAACCTGCAATTCAATCCTTCGCTGAACGCGCTGCGTCTGTCTGTTGAACGCCGCGCAAACGGTACTTCGTATATCAAAGCGACCTCGTTTCGCCCAGTGGCTGAACCGTTTCTCGATCTGCTGATCGAGCTGGTCTGGCAAGGCGGCAAGGTCTCACGCGAATATTCCGCGCTGCTGGATCCGCCTGGCATGGAATCGCCCGCACCTGCCGTCACAGCGCCGGTAGTGGCACCCACCGCTGCCGCGCCTGCGGTAGCCCAAGCACCCGCGCCGGCGACACCATCGCCTGCGGCTAAATCGGTACCCGCGCCAGCGGCTGCAGCTGCGGCCCCCGCTCCTGCGCCAGCCCGCGCACCGGCGGCGGCGGCGAGCAAAGTCACGGTCAGATCAGGCGATACGCTCAGCGGCGTCGCTGGCGGCGTCAAACCCGACGGGATTTCGCTCGAGCAAATGCTGGTCGGCCTGTTCCGTGCCAACCCGGATGCCTTCATCAACAACAATATCAATCTGTTGCGTGTCGGCAAGATTCTGAATGTGCCGGAGCGCGAGCAGTTGGCCGCCATCACCCAGGGCGACGCCACGCAAGAAGTGCGTATGCACGCCACTAACTGGAACAGCTATCGTCAGAAAGTGGCTGAAGCCGCGCCCAGCGCAGCCGATGCTGCGCCTTCCGCCAAGGGCAAGATTGCCGCGCGCGTGAACGACAAGGCCGCGACCACAGGTACGAAAGATGTGGTTGTGCTGTCCAAGGGCGGCACAGGTGCCGCTGCCGGGGCCAAAGGTACTGAAGATCGCGTACGAGCGCTGCAGGAAGACCTGGCCGCACGCGATAAGGCGCTGGCGGAATCCAAGGAGCGCGTTGCGCAACTGGAAGAAACGCTGAAAAAATTGCAAAAGATCGGCGAAATCAAAACCCCAGGGTTGCCTACCACGACAGCCAAGGCCGATGTAAAAGCCGAGCCGCCGAAAGCGGAACCGCCGAAAGCCGAGCCACCCAAGGCCGAGCCGCCCAAGGCAGAACCGGCCAAAGCGGAACCACCGAAGGCTGAACCTCCCAAGGCTGAGCCGCCGAAGGCCGAACCGCCCAAAGCCGAGGCTCCGGTGCCTCCGCCCGCCGCGAAGAAAGCTGCACCGCCGCCGCCTCCCCCGCCGCCCGAGCCGAGCCTGATGGATACCGTGATGGATAACATTGTCCCCATTGGTGGTGGCACTGGCGCGCTGCTGGTGGGTGCTGGCGGATTCTGGGCCTGGCGCAGGCGCAAAAAGAATGCCGAAGCGGATGATGCCGCCGAACCTTCCTTCAAGTCGGAACCTTTCCGTGGTAATACCGAGGTTGGCGCTGCGGCGCTGGTAGCACCCGCCGCCGTCGCTGCTGCGGCTGCCGCTGCCGCTGCCGCTGCCGCAGACGAGCCTTCTGTCTCCAACGTCTCGGATGCGGTTGATCCGATCGATGAAGCGCAGGTGTATATCGATCACGGTCGTGACGCACAGGCTGAAGACATCCTGAAAGAAGCAATGGGCAAGCAGCCTGGCCGTCAGGATATTCCGCTCAAGCTGCTGGAGGTGTATGCGGCTCGCGGCGACAAGGATTCCTTCAATACGGCAGCCAAGGATTTCCACGAGCAGACCGGCGGCACCGGCGACAACTGGACTCGCGCCGCCACCATGGGTTATGCACTGGATCCAGGCAATGACCTATACCCGACCACGGGTGAAGTCGTCGATCTGACGGCGGATTCGTCGGCGGGTAGCGTTGACCTCGATTTGGGCACCGATAACGGCCCAACCGAAGACCCGATGAGCACCACCACGGACATCCTGCTTGACGAAGGCGGTGCCGACGATAGCGACCTGAATAAAACGATGGTGGTGTCGCGCGGTGGCTCCAGCTCGGCGCCGATCGACGTAACGCCTGAGGCGGTGAGTGCAGTTGACGCGCCGATGGCGGTGCCGATGATGGATTTCAATATCGACCTGCCGCCGGCCAGTGGGGCCGATACGTCGGCCACAATGGCGGCGCCGGAGTCGGCTGCTGCGGGGAATACGCTGGAATTTAATCTCGATGTGCCCGCTGCAAGCGAACCGGCACCCGCCGCGCCCGCCAGCAAAGCGGCCGACAGCGGCATGGATTTCAAGATCGACATGGGCGGCATCAGCCTGGATCTGGACGACAAACCCGCTGCTGCGTCGGCGGCAGAGGCAGCGCCCGCTGGTGGCGGTGGTCCGAAGGACGCGCATTGGGAAGACGTGCAGCAGAAGTTTGACCTTGCGCGCGCGTATCAGGAAATGGGGGACAAGGAAGGTGCGATTGAAATTCTGCACGAAGTCGAGCGTGAAGGCGACGCCGGACAGAAGGTCGAAGCACAGAAGTTGTTGCAGACGCTAAAGTAATATCGTTGTAGTTTCGTTTTAAGTTATTTCCGTTATTTACGTTATCACTGGGCCGCGGCGGGAAACTGCCGCAGCCTTTTTTTCTCATCAATCATGCGCATCGCACTGGGCGTCGAGTACGAAGGCAGCGGCTTTTGCGGCTGGCAAACGCAGCCCGACGGTTGCGCGGTACAGGATCGTCTCGAGGCAGCGCTCACGCAGATCGCGAGTACGCCGGTAAACACGATCTGCGCCGGGCGCACTGACACCGGCGTGCATGCGCTGGCGCAGGTGGTGCATTTTGACTGCACGGCAGAGCGCCCCGAATCAGCGTGGGTACGTGGCGTGAATGCCCTGCTGCCGCCCGCGATAGCGGTAACTTGGGCGAAGCCCGTCGCGGAGTCGTTTCACGCGCGCTTCTCGGCCACGGCGCGTCATTACCGCTACCGGCTGCTGAATCACGCCGTGCGGCCAGCCGCCGATCACGGGCGCGTGGGCTGGTTTCACGCGCCGCTGGATGTGGCGCGCATGCGCGAGGCAGCCGCGAGTTTGCTGGGGGAACATGATTTCAGTGCGTTTCGCTCGTCGCAGTGTCAGGCGAAGTCACCGGTGTGCACGCTCACGCAACTGGATGTTCAGGCCGATGTGCCGTATATCGTGTTTGATCTGTGCGCCAACGGTTTTTTGCATCACATGGTGCGCAACATCATCGGCAGTCTGGTTTACATCGGCTGCGGGCGCCAGGCACCCGAGTGGATGCGCACCCTGTTGGCTGCGCGAGACCGCACTGAGGCAGCACCCACGTTCGAGGCGGCAGGTCTTTATCTGACTGGCGTGGATTACGACGTGGCGTGGCAGTTACCCGACCGCGAGCAGGTAAAATTACCCAGACCAGCACGGGAAAGCAGACCATGACGGCGATCAAAATCTGCGGTATCACGCGCGAACAGGACGCGCTTGCCGCCGCGCACTGCGGTGCAAACGCAGTGGGCTTTGTGTTCTACGCTAAAAGTCCGCGTGCGGTGACGCCCGCGCGCGCCGCCGCACTCATGCGTGTGCTGCCGCCGTTTGTGACCAGCGTGGCCCTGTTTGTCGACGCGGACGTGGCGGCTGTCAAACACACGATGGCCATGGCGCGCGCCGATCTGTTGCAGTTTCATGGCGATGAATCGCCCGCTTACTGTCGGCAGTTTGGCGTGCCGTATCTCAAGGCATTGCGCGTGAGGCCGGGGGTGGATTTGTTACAATACGCGCGTGATTACCACGACGCCAAAGCGTTGTTGCTCGACGCCTATGTGGAAGGCACGCCGGGTGGCACCGGCGCAACCTTCGATTGGGCGTTGATTCCGAAAAATTTGCCGTTGCCGGTGGTGTTGTCGGGTGGCTTGACGCCGGAGAATGTTACAGCGGCGATCAAGGCCGTCAGGCCTTGGGCTGTGGATGTTTCCAGCGGCGTAGAATCTGCCAGGGGTATTAAAGACGCGGCAAAAATTGCCGCGTTTGTAACCGGAGTACGTAATGCACGCAGTAACGAAGTATGACCTGCCCGATGGTTTGGGCCATTTTGGGCTTTACGGCGGCACGTTCGTCGCCGAAACGCTGATCGACGCACTGGATGAATTGCGCGCGGCGTACGAGAAATACCAGAATGATGAAGAATTCAAACGCGAATTCGCCTACGAGTTAAAACACTACGTCGGCCGCCCCAGCCCGGTGTATCACGCCAAGCGCTGGTCCGATCACTTTGGCGGCGCGCAGGTTTATCTGAAGCGCGAGGACCTGAATCACACCGGCGCGCACAAAATCAACAACGTGATTGGCCAGGCCATGCTTGCCAAGCGCATGGGCAAGCCGCGCGTGATCGCCGAGACCGGCGCGGGCCAGCACGGCGTGGCAACCGCCACCATTGCCGCGCGCTACGGCATGGAATGCGTGGTCTACATGGGGTCGGAGGACGTCAAGCGCCAGGCACAGAACGTCTATCGCATGAAGCTCCTGGGCGCGACCGTGGTGCCGGTAGAAAGCGGTTCCAAAACGCTGAAAGACGCGTTGAACGAAGCCATGCGTGATTGGGTGACCAACGTCGAGAACACCTATTACATCATTGGCACGGTGGCGGGGCCGCATCCGTATCCGATGATGGTGCGTGATTTTCAGTCAGTGATTGGTATCGAGGCGCGCGAACAAATGCCGGAATTGGCCGGGCGTCAGCCGGATGCGGTGATCGCGTGCGTGGGCGGCGGCTCCAACGCAATGGGAATTTTCTATCCCTATATCAACGAAAAAAACGTGCGTTTGATTGGCGTGGAAGCTGCAGGCCATGGTCTGGAAAGCGGTAAACACTCCGCCACCCTGACCGCCGGTAAGCCGGGCGTGCTGCACGGCAATCGCACTTATTTGTTGCAGGATGAACACGGGCAAATCATCGAAACCCACTCGATTTCGGCGGGCCTGGATTATCCCGGCGTAGGGCCGGAACACGCGTACTTGAAAGACATCGGTCGCGCGGAATACGTGTCCATCACCGATGACGAAGCGCTACAGGCGTTTCATGACCTGTGCCGGATGGAAGGCATCATTCCCGCGCTCGAGTCGAGCCATGCGCTGGCCTATGCGGCAAAAATGGCGCCGCGTATGAAGACGGAGCAAATCCTGCTGGTGAATCTGTCCGGGCGCGGCGATAAGGATATGCATACCGTCGCTGAGAAGTCGGGCATTCGGTTCTAGTTAACGGTTAACAGTGAACCGTGAACAGATCCGCTGCCCCATGAATTTACTGTTCACCGTTCACGATTAACGGTTCACCAAAAACAACATATGTCCCGCATAGCCAACACATTCGCCAATCTAAAGACGCAAGGCAGAAAAGCGCTGATTCCCTTCATCACCGCAGGCGACCCCAACCCTGCGATGGCTGTGCCGTTGATGCACGCATTGGTGGCGGGTGGTGCAGACGTGATCGAGTTGGGCGTGCCGTTTTCCGATCCGATGGCCGATGGCCCGGTGATACAGCGTGCCAGCGAGCGCGCACTGGCGCAAGGGGTTACTCTTACACAGGTAATTGATTTTGTTAAAGAATTTCGTAAAACCAATCAGGTCACACCGGTGGTGCTGATGGGTTACGCCAACCCTATCGAGGCGATGGGTGCGGAAAAATTTGGTGATATCGCCAGGGCCGCTGATGTGGATGGCGTGCTGGTGGTGGATTACCCGCCGGAAGAAGCGCAATCGCTGGTCAAGTTGCTGGACGCACGTGGGCTCGACACGATATTTTTGTTGTCGCCGACCACACGCGATGCGCGGTTGGCGCAGGTCGGCAAGCTGGGACGTGGCTATCTCTACTATGTGTCGTTGAAGGGCGTGACCGGCGCGGGCAACATCGATACTGTTGAAGTCGCACGGCGGGTGAATCACATCAAGCAATTCACGCAGTTGCCAGTGGGTGTGGGCTTCGGCATACGCGACGCCGCATCAGCCAGGGCGGTGGCGCAGGTGGCGGACGCGGTGGTTATCGGCAGTCGTCTGGTGCAGGAAATCATCGACGCGGGCGCCGATGCGCCGGCGCGTCTGCAGGCGTTGCTCGCGGGCATACGTACAGCGATGGATACCGCATGAGTTGGCTGCAGAAGCTGCTGCCACCAAAAATAAAGCGTGACACGGGCGGCCCGAAAAAGGCCGTGCCGGAAGGGTTGTGGAGTAAATGTAGCGCCTGCGAAACGGTGCTCTACCGCACCGATCTTGAAAAAAATCTGCAGGTTTGTCCCAAGTGTGCGCACCACAATCGGGTCAGCGCGCGCGAACGGCTCGACGGCCTGCTGGACCTCGAAGGCCGCTATGAAATCGGCGCCGAAGTGCTGCCAGTCGACACGCTTAAGTTTAAGGACAGCAAGCGCTACGCCGATCGCATCGCCGAGGCGCGTGTCGCCGCGTCGGAAGAAGATGCCTTGATCGTGATGCAGGGCAGCATCAACACCGTGCCGGTGGTGGTGGCCGCGTTTGAATTCAAGTTTTTGGGCGGCTCGATGGGCTCGGTGGTGGGCGAGCGTTTTGTGCGTGGTGTGCAAGCCTGTCTGGATCAGCGTTTGCCGTTTATTTGTTTCACCGCCAGCGGCGGCGCGCGTATGCAGGAGGGTGTGCTGTCGCTGATGCAAATGGCGAAAACCTGCGGCGCGCTGACGCAGTTGTCGCAGGAGAAGCTGCCGTTTATCAGTGTGCTCACCGACCCGACGATGGGCGGCGTATCGGCGAGTTTCGCCATGATCGGCGACGTGGTGATCGCCGAGCCGGGCGCGCTGATCGGCTTTGCCGGCCCGCGCGTGATCGAACAGACGGTGCGCGAAAAGCTGCCGGAAGGATTTCAGCGCGCCGAGTTTTTGCTGACACACGGCGCCATCGACATGATCGTCGACCGCCGCGAGCTGCGCGACAAGCTGGCGCATTTGCTGACCTTGCTGCAAAAGTTGCCTGCTGCGGTATAGAAAAATATCAATAAAAACAAATACTTACGTAAATGACGCAAGGCGGATTGCCTGACACACTAGACGGCTGGCTGGCGTATATCGAGCGCGTCCATCCGCAAAGTATTGCGATGGGTCTGGACCGCGTGCGCGCGGTGCAGCAGGCCATGGCGCTCGCGCCGCAATGCGTCGTGATCACCGTCGGCGGCACTAACGGCAAAGGTTCGGCGTGCATGATGCTGGAAGCGATTCTGCATCACGCGGGCTACAAAGTGGGCTGCTATACCTCGCCGCATCTGCTGCGTTACAACGAGCGCGTGCGCATTGCGCGTGCCGAAGCCAGCGATACGGATTTGACGCGGGCATTCGCCCGAGTGGAGGCCGCACGTGTGCAGGCGAATGTGCCGCTGACCTATTTTGAATTCGGCACGCTGGCGGCGATGGTGCTGTTTGTCGAAGCGAACCTCGACGCGGTGATCCTGGAAGTCGGCCTCGGCGGGCGACTCGATGCGGTGAACGTGTTTGAGCCAGATTGCGCGATGGTGATGAGTGTCGCGCTCGATCACATGGAATACCTCGGCGACACGCGCGAAAAAATCGGCTTTGAAAAGGCTGGCATTTATCGCGCGGGTAAGCCGGCGATTTACGCCGAGGCGGAGCCGGCGCGGTCGTTGACGGATCACGCACAGGCCATCGGTGCCAGGCTGCTGCTGCGTGGCCGCGATTTCGAGATCAAGCAAGCTGCGAATCAATGGGGTTATCAAGGCCCCGGCGGCGCGCGCCACGCCATGCCCTGGCCCGCGCTGCGCGGCGCGTATCAGTTGGGCAATGCGGCGGCGTGTATCGCGGCGCTGGATACGCTGCGCGCGCGTTTACCGGTGACGATGAACGATATCCGCGGCGGTTTGCTGACGGCGGAAAACCCCGGCCGTTTTCAGGTATTGCCGGGGCAACCCATGGTGATTCTCGATGTCGCGCACAATCCGCACGCAGCGCAGGCGCTGGCGGGCAGTCTGAAGAGCATGCCGCGCGGCGGACGCACGCTGGCGGTGTTCGCCATGCTGTCCGACAAGGATATCGCCGGTGTGATCGCCATTCTTAAACCGCTGGTAACACACTGGTACGCTGCCGGCATTGGCGGCCCACGCGGCACCTGCGCCGAAGCGCTGGCGCAAAAACTGGCTGCAGTGGACATCGCGGCTGTGACATGCTGTGACAATGTGACGGCGGCCTTGCGCGCGGCGCGCGAGGCGGCGGGCGTTGATGATAAAATCATCGTGTTCGGATCGTTCTACACGGTGTCCGAGGCGATGCAGGCGCTGCAGTGAGTGTGGCAAGTCTGTAGTGAGACTACCGAAAGCGAAATCGTAATGGCGAAGCCCGTCAGCGAAGAAGAACTTCAACTCAAGAAGCGCGCACGCCGGCGTCTCATCGGTGCCATCGTGCTGGTGGCGGCGGTTGCCGCTGTGTTGCCGATGGTGCTTGATTCCGAGCCTAAGCCGACTTCGCAAGAGATCAACATCCAGATTCCCTCGCCCGATGCCAAGGGCGGCTTTGCCGCCAAGGCCGTGCCTGCCGCGAAAGCGGGTGCCGCGAAACGCGATGAACCTGCCGTAACTGCGCCACCGGAACCCGCCGCGCCTGTGGCGGAGCCGCAGAAGGAAGCAGCGCCCGCGCCTAAGCCAGTAGCCGAAAAGTCACCGGAAAAGAAAGCCGACAAGGCTGCGGAAAAGGTTGCTGAAAAGGCTGCCGAGAAAGCCCCCGAAAAGCCCGCTGAAAAAGCGGTGGAAAAACCTGCGGCGAAACCGGCACCAGGTACATTCTTTATTATACAAGTGACCGCGCTATCAGATACCGATAAAGCGCAGCAGGTCAAACAGCAGATCGCCGATGCCGGCGTGCGCTCGTATACCGAAGTGGTGGCTGCGGGCAAAGGCAATGTGACGCGCGTGCGTGCCGGCCCATTCACCACGCGTGAAGAGGCCGAGCAGGCGCGTGCAAAACTGGCGACGGTGGGGCTCGAAGGCAAAGTCGCGGCGCACTAACGCTGAGGTGGCCATGACGCTGTTCGACCACGCCGTGCTCGCCCTTATCGGTTTTTCGGTGCTGACGGGGCTGTTGCGTGGCTTTACGCGCGAGGTGATCTCGCTGGCAAGTTGGGCAGTGGCTTTTTTGCTGGCCAGTATCTACGGCGGGGACGCCGCGCCGTTGCTGGCCCGACAGATTCCCGACGAAAGCTGGCGTGCGCTGGCGGCGGTTGTCGCGGTGTTTTTTGTCACGCTGATCGTGATGAGTGTTATCGCCCTGCTGGTGTCGAAGCTGATCAAAAGCGCCGGGCTGGGATTTGAAGACCGCTTGTTGGGCGGTGTGTTTGGCCTGGCGCGCGGGTTGCTGGTGGTGCTGTTGCTGGTGCTGCTGGCCGGATTGACGGCGCTGCCACGCGAGACGGTATGGAAAGATGCTATGCTCGCCGCGCCGCTGGAGACGCTCGCGGTGATCGTCAAGCAGTGGCTGCCGCAGGATTGGGCGAAGTATATTTCCTATAGTTAAAATGGTTAATCACTGACACAACGGTTACAAGGGCCAGACGATGTGCGGGATACTCGGTGTCGTGGCGAAAACGCCGGTTAATCAGTTGCTCTACGACGGGCTGCTGGTGTTGCAACATCGCGGCCAGGACGCGGCGGGCATCGTTACAGCCGACGGTGCCAACTTTCATTCGCATCGCGGCATGGGCATGGTGCGTGACGTGTTCCGCACGCGCAATATGCGCGCCCTCGCCGGCTCGGCGGGCATTGCGCACACGCGCTATCCGACGGCGGGCAATGCGTCCTCGGTGGCGGAGTCACAGCCGTTTTACGTCAATTCGCCGTTCGGCATTGTGCTTGGGCACAACGGCAATCTGACCAACACCGAGCAGCTCAAGATCGATCTGTTCCGCTCGGATTTGCGCCACGTCAACACGGGTTCGGATTCGGAAGTGCTGCTCAATGTGCTGGCCCACGAGCTGCAGAATAACGCCACCAACTACAAGCTCGATCCGGCAACAATTTTCGCGGCGGTGTCGGGCGTGCACCGGCGCTGCCAGGGTGCCTACTCGGTGATCGCGATGATCGCGGGTTACGGCATGCTGGCGTTTCGCGACCCTTTCGGCATACGTCCGCTGATTTTCGGCCGCATCGAAACCGACAGTGGTTTTGAATACATGGCCTCGTCGGAAAGCGTGGCGCTCGATGCGCTGGGCTACGAAGTAGTGCGTGATGTAGCGCCGGGCGAGGCGATTTTTATCGACATGGATGGCAACTTCTACAGCCATCAGTGCGCGCCGACGGCTTCGCTTAATCCGTGCATTTTCGAGTTTGTTTACCTCGCGCGGCCTGATTCCGTGATGGACGGTATTTCCGTGTACGAAGCGCGCTTGCGCATGGGCGAAAGTCTGGCCGATAAAATCAAGCGTCAGCATGCCAACCTGGATATTGACGTGGTGATCCCGATACCCGATTCCAGCCGTCCGGCGGCGATGCAGTTGTCCAAGCACCTCGATTTACCCTATCGCGAAGGCTTCATTAAAAATCGCTACATCGGTCGTACCTTCATCATGCCGGGGCAGGCAGTGCGGCGTAAATCGGTGCGGCAAAAGCTCAACGCCATCGATATGGAGTTTCGTGGCAAGAACGTGCTGATCGTCGACGATTCCATCGTGCGCGGCACCACCAGCAGCGAGATCGTGCAAATGGCGCGCGACTCGGGTGCGCGCAAGGTGTATTTCGCCTCGGCGGCGCCGCCGGTGCGTTTTCCCAACGTCTACGGCATCGATATGCCGACGCGTGAAGAATTAATTGCCAGCCAGCGCGACGACGAAGAAATTGCCCGCGAAATTGGCTGTGATGAATTGATCTATCAGGAACTGGATGCGTTGATCGACGACGTGCGCAGCGTTAATCCGGCAGTGAAAAGGTTCGAGGCCTCGTGCTTCGACGGCAAATACGTCACTGGCGATATCACCCAAGCCTATCTGGATGGCGTCGAGCAGGAGCGCCGTGACAGCAGCAAGCGTGCGCGTGATTCGGCCGCGAAGCAGTTGGCGCTTGAGTTAGAAACTTCTGAATAATCAATAAATTACGATAACTCCGCGTTAAATCGCGCCAGACCATGTACGAGGTTAAAGCGTTTCGCGAAGACCGGGTCGAGGTGATGCATGCGCTGATCGCGGCGCATCCACTGGCGACGCTGGTGGTGATGACGGCGCAGGGGCTGGAAGCCAATCACATTCCGATGCTGGTCGACCCAACGCCCGCGCCCGGTCGTGAATATGGCGCGCTGCGCGGGCATGTGGCGCGCGGTAATCCGCTGTGGCACACGTTCAATGCGAATGTCGAGGCGTTGGCAGTGTTTCAGGGGTCGCAGGGATACATCACGCCGTCGTGGTACCCGTCAAAAGCGCAACACGGCAAAGTGGTGCCGACGTGGAATTACGCGATGGTGCATGCCTATGGGCCGCTGGTAATACATGATGATGTGGCTTGGCTGCGAAGTCTGGTGACGGATCTCACGCAGACCCAGGAGTTGCCGCGCGCGAAGCCCTGGCAGGTAAGCGATGCACCGGCGGATTACCTCGACACCATGCTGAAAGCCATCGTCGGTATCGAGATTCCGATACGCCGCTTGCAAGGCAAATGGAAGATGAGCCAGAACCGCTTGCCGCAGGATCGCGATGGCGTGATCAGCGCACTTGAAGCCCAAGGTGCGCAAGGTAACGAGACGAGCCGGGCGATGCTGGCTGCAATGAATACCACGGACGCGAAGCCGACGTGAAAGTCGTCGTGCTGGGCGCCGGCTTGCTCGGCGTTACCTCGGCCTATTATTTGCAGCAACTCGGGCACGAAGTCACCGTGCTTGACCGCCAAGCCGCGCCTGCCGCTGAAACCAGCTTTGCCAACGGTGGGCAGATTTCGGTAAGCCACGCCGAGCCGTGGGCTAATCCGAGCGCGCCGTTCAAGGTGCTGCAGTGGCTGTCCAGGGAAGATGCGCCGCTGCTGTTTCGTTTGCGCGCCGATACCCGCCAGTGGTTGTGGGGATTGCAGTTCTTGCGTGAATGTACGGTGGCACGCACGCGGCGCAATATCGAACAAATCGTCAAGTTGGGCCTCTACAGCCGCGAAATGTTGCAGGCGCTACGGCGTGAAACGGGCATCGCTTACGACCACCGCACGCAGGGCATATTGCATTTTTACACCTCGCAGAAAGAATTCGACGGGGCGTTAAAACCAGCGGAGTTGATGCGCGAGCTGGGCTGTGAACGGCGCGTGGTTTCGCCCGAGGAAGCGGTACGTATCGAGCCTGCGTTGGCGCATATCCGCGAGCGGCTGGCGGGCGCGACGTATACGGCGGAGGACGAGTCGGGCGATGCCAACCTGTTCGCACGTGAGGTGGTGCGCTTGTGTCACGACCGTGGCGTGCGGTTTTTGATGAGCCATACGGTGACGGCGTTACGCGTCGCAGGTGCGAAAATTGACCACGTAGAAGCCACCAATGCGGACGGGCGCTTTCAGCGCATATGCGGCGATGCGTTTGTGCTGGCGCTGGGCTCGGTGAGCCCGTTGTTTGCCGCGCCGTTGGGCATACGTTTGCCGATCTATCCGGCCAAGGGCTATTCGGTGACGATGCCGGTGAAAGATGAATCCAGGGCGAACCAGGTATCGCTGACCGACGATGAATTCAAGTTGGTGTATTCGCGCCTGGGCAATCGCCTGCGCATAGCGGGAACGGCGGAATTGAACGGCTACGACCGCGATCTGAATCGCGTGCGCTGCGAGGCCATCGTGCGGCGCGTGGAAGATATTTTCCCCGGCGCGGGCGACAGCAGCGAGGCGCAGTTCTGGACGGGCTTGCGGCCCGCGACGCCGAGTAACGTGCCGCTGATCGGCAGGACGCGGTTGCCGAATTTATATTTGAACACCGGCCACGGCACACTGGGGTGGACGCACGCCTGTGGCTCGGGCAAATCGATAGCACGTATTGTCAGCGGGCTATCGCCGGAGGTGGATTTTGCCACGGCTAAATCGTTCTCCGAATAATACCAAGCGTAACCAAAGAGT
>CAMBGJ010000048.1 GCA_945865805.1 Bordetella parapertussis | reverse complement strand
ATGTTTTCTTCCTCATGAAATGGCAAAATCAAAAATCAAAAGAAAAATCGTGTCTACTTAGGCCGAAGCAGGCAAAAGCGTACATCCCATGAACACCGAACGTTGCGCCTCAAACAGATGCTGCCCATGCTTGAGCATGGTATCGAGGTAGGAGCGTGAATTAAATCCGCCGCAACGTAACTATTTGAAGAGAGCATCACGGGGTCTTGTTTCTTGCCACGAAACTCATGCCACGTCCTGTCTCGGCGTATATCGTGTGCGACTACACGCCCTCCCTACTCTGCCCGCTGCCGGGCTTGCGCCAAATAGGTATCCAGATCGTCTCCAGCCTCTGTCGGCAACTTTTGCCGAATTTGGTGGATTTCTTCAACAATAGGGTCAGTCCACATTGCTATCACCCAATAATTGTAACGGGGTTAAAAGTTGCGGGCACTCGAAACCATTTTCCTCACACACACGTTCGATTAGCCGCATTGTGGCGCCATTTGCAATATGCTTAAAATTCCAGGTCAGCAGAATGTCCACGCCGGTCACGGCGCAGACCGCCATATGCAGTGCAGCCTATTTTGCCTTTTGCGGCAACGCACCGGCTTTTAGCAAGGCTTGAGCCAGCACCACGATCTGAGGCTGAACGACTGGTACCACAGGAATACCGCCCAAGACTGCGAGCCGTTTTTCAGCCGCTACCGGATCCCCTTGGCTTGCTTCGTCCACTACAAACTGCGATATCACCAATTCGAAGCGGCTTCGATGTTGTTCCCACCACTGCCACGTTGTGGCCTGATGGCCGACAGTAATTACATCCAGCGCAGGACGGCTGACAAGGTAGCTGATGACGGAGGTTTCGATGTAAACCCGTGGCTTCATGGCGTTCTATCCGGGCGCAGGAATGATACGCACTATTGTCTACGATTCGGCAATACTATCAAAGGCAATCAAAGAGGGCTGTGTTGAATTAAATCCGCCACAACGTAACTATCTGTTTTTATTGGTTTATTTATCCGAGATTATCCATTAGGATTTTTTGCACAGCGATAGCTGGATATCGAGACGATTTTCTAATGAATACCATTAGAACAAATTATTGAAAAATAAAGAGATTTCCATTTTCAAGGCATGCGATTTTCCTAATGGATAATCTCGGTTTATAAAGATACGTCCTGTCTAAACCCACTGCAGCTACCGCGGGCGCAGGAAGAGCAGCGTCTTGTCTTTTGCCTTGGCGACAACAGCGCTCACCAAAAACAATTCAAGACCGCCAAGGCTGCGTAACTACGCCAGACGTTTTTTCACTGGCGAGCGCGAAGATTTTTTCTTCGCGGCCATTTTGGTTTTGGCGGACGCTTTTTTCGCCTGTGCACGCACGGCTGCCGCCAACGCCAGCCGTGCCCACGGCAACATGAGATGCGGCGCGTCCATCGCTGCGTCCGGCGCGCGGCGAAAGCTCATCGTCATGTTCTTGCCGTTTTTGCTGTAGACAAACGGTGCGCAGGATTCGGCGTCAAAATCCTTGCGGGTTTCGTCGTCTGCCTTCAAATAAAGCTCATCAAACGCGATGATGGCCATGAACAGGCCGTCAATATAAACGCCGTGCCCGCCGAACATGCGTTTAATGACGACTTGCCCTGCCGGTGCGAGCAATTCGCCGACGTGCCGCACGAAGTCATCGCTGCCGCTCAAAAGCGTATCAGTATCGTGGCCAGCCCCAGCAGTAAGCCCATGCTCACTACATCAGTGGCGGTGGTGAGAAATATGCTGGAGGCCGTGGCCGGATCAGCGCCGAAGCGTTTTAATGTCAGCGGTATCATCGCGCCGCAGATGCCGCTGACTACGCAGGCGCCCACCAGCGCCAGCCACACCACGCCGGCCAGCATCAGGGCGTGAGGGGACTTTTGCATGGTGGCATAGGTGAACATGCCGAGTGCGGCGATCAGGCCGGTGCTCGCGCCGTTTAACAAACCGAGCGTAGCCTCTTTCATTACCAACCTGCGCTCCGAGCCGGGCTTTAATTCGCCGAGCGTCAAGCCGCGTAAGGTGACCGCCAGCGCCTGGCAGCCGGTGTTGCCGGATTGCCCCGCGAGCACCGGCAGGAACGCTGCCAGCACCACGAGTTTTTCCACCGTGCCTTCAAAAATGCCGACCACGGCGCCGGCGGCAAATGCGGTGATCAGATTCAGTTGCAGCCACGGGTGGCGAAATTTGAAACTTTGCGACCAGCGCGTGGCGAGGCGTTCCTCTTTCTCAACACCCACCATGGTGCCGGCTTGTGCGGTGATGTCGAAGGCCTGTTCCTGAAACATCGCTTGTCCGCGCACCAGGCCAAGCAGCACGCCGTCGGCATCGCATACCGGGTAGGCGGGGTAGTGGCGGTCGAGCACCAGTTTCATCGCGTCCGCCAACGGCAACTCCGGCGTCAGCGCGAACACCTCGCGTAGCATCAGTTTGTCCAGCCGATCGTGACCTTCCGCCAGCAGCAGGTCGCGCATGGTGATAATGCCGAGCAGCTTGCCCGACGGGCTGGTCACGTAGCAGTAGGTGATGAGCGCGGCTTTCACCAGTGTGCGCAACTCAGCCACCGCCTGCACCACCGTCATCTCGGGCGGGAACATCGCCAGCACCGGCTCCATCATGCGTCCGATGCAGCCATCCGCGAACGCCTGATTGCGCGACCATTGCCGCGCCGTTTGTGGCGATACCGCGTGCATGATGCCGTCCACCAGACCGCGCGGCAGTGCGGCGAGGATGTCCTGGGTAAACGCGGGGCTCAGCTCGGCGAGCACGCTGGCGATGGTGGCCGCCGGATGTTGCTCCAGCAATGACGCGGCTTCCGGCGCGGACATCGACTTCACCAGCGGCGTTAACACGTTGCGCTTGGACGCGGCGCTGCTGGAGGTAGATTCGTTGTTGGTGTCGGACATGCGCCGCTCCCCAAAGAGGTTACGCGCGCATGGTACCAGCTTGCGGGGTGTGACGGCTATCGCTGTAAGTTATTGTTTTTATTGATTAATTTACAATCCACAAAACCTAAAGGCCCAGCCGCTTCCAGATCGCCGTGGTCAGTGCGGCCTGATTCATGGTGTAGAAGTGCAAGCCCGGCGCGCCGGCTTTGAGCAGGTCTTCGCACAGTCTGGTGACCACATCGAGGCCGAACGCGCGGATGGAATCGGTGTCGTCGCCATAACCTTCAAGTTTTTTGCGGATCCAGCGGGGAATTTCCGCACCGCAGGCGTCCGAGAATCGCGCGAGTTGCGAGAACCGCCCTATGGGCATGATGCCCGGCACGATGGGTATCGTGATGTTCATCTTTTCGCATTCGTTGACGAAGTGCTCGTAGCAATCGGTGTTGTAAAAATATTGCGTGATCGCCGAATCCGCGCCCGCATCCGCCTTGCGCTTGAAATTGAGCAAATCATCGCGGGCACTTTTGGCCTGCGGGTGATACTCGGGATAAGCGGCAATCTCAACCTGAAACTGCGTGCCGAATTCCTCGCGGATAAACGCCACCAGTTCGTTGGCGTAGTGAAACTCGCCTGCCGAGGCCGTGCCCGAAGGCAGATCACCGCGCAGCGCCACCACGTGCTTGATGCCGTTATCTTTGTACTGCTGCAAGGTGTCGCGCAAGCCCGCACGCGTGGAGCCGATGCACGAGATATGCGGTGCGGCATCGTGCCCGGCTGCGCGCAAATCGAGCACAGCCTTCAGCGTGCGTGCTTGTGTGGAACCGCCCGCGCCATAGGTGACCGAGAAAAACTTGGGCTTCAGCAGGGCGAGTTGCTTCGCGGTATCCGCAAGCTTTGACGCGCCTTCTTCGGTGTTGGGCGGGAAGAACTCGAAGCTATAAGTGCGAGGGTGTATTTTTTGCGATTGCATGTGGTTGGTTTCGTAGGCTGCCATGTGGCGCTATAAAGCGCCCAGGCAGGTTTGCGCGGCTTCGCCGAGTTTTTTGTCAAAGGTGGCGAGCGGCGCATTTAGTTGCACCGCCAGCCAAAGATACGCCGCGTCATATGCGGTCAAGCGGTATTGCGTGGCGAGTGCGTGCACGCCATCCACCGCGACCGGCATGCGCGCGAGTTCAAGCTCGCTGAACAGGGCGATGGACTGTGCAGCGGCCTCCGGCGCGACTTCGCCGCGCCGCGCCTTGTTAAGTGCGATATTCGCGATTTCATAATCCACCAGTTGTGGCGCGGCGAGTGCATGGCCGCGCATCCACGATATCGCCAGATCGTTTTGCGCCTCGCCGAACAGGGCGCAAGCCAGCACGCTGGCGTCGACCACCAGCGGCTGACGGCTTGCGTAGGGCGCTTGCGGTTGCGCAACGATAAGCGCGGACATGCGGCGTGGCTCGCGCTACACGTGACGGCTGTCGCGCATGGCGCGCAGATCGTCCACGGAGCTGGGCGTGCCCTGGGGAAACAATAGGCGCGCACGCG
This sequence comes from Bordetella parapertussis, assembly GCA_945865805.1. GTDB lineage: Bacteria > Pseudomonadota > Gammaproteobacteria > Burkholderiales > SG8-41 > UBA5216. The sequence continues at coordinate 18,008 of CAMBGJ010000048.1, read as the reverse complement.
CGGCAAGCGTATCGACGGATAGCTTGCCGCCACCAGCGGCGGGCGAAAGCTGCGCCCCAGCCGCATCGTCAGCGACAGGTTGTTGCCCCGAAACCGCTGCCTCAAGAATGCTCATCAGCTCACCTTGCAGAGAACGATAATTGCGCGCGGCGCGCGCGCGCAATTCCGCCAATATCGACTCAGGCACGTTCTTAACCGATAAATTTGAAGCCATTTTGAATCCATAATTGATGTGTTGTAACCATTATGGCTCCAAAATGGATCAATATCAATACCTGTAATGATCCGACTTGAACGGGCCATCCATCGACATATGCAGATACTCGGCCTGTTTTTCGCTCAGTTTGGTCAATTGCACGCCCAATTTTTTCAGATGCAAACTGGCGACTTTCTCGTCGAGATGCTTGGGCAGCACATAGACTTCGTTCTTGTACTTGCTGCCTTGCGCGAACAACTCAAGTTGTGCAAGTGTTTGATTTGTAAAGGAATTTGACATCACGAACGAGGGGTGTCCGGTGCCGCAGCCGAGGTTCACCAAACGGCCTTCGGCCAGAATAATCAGCCGCTTGCCGTCCGGGAAAATCACGTGGTCAACTTGCGGTTTGATGTTTTCCCATTTGTATTGCTTGAGGCTTGCGATTTCGATTTCGGAATCGAAGTGGCCGATGTTGCAGACAATGGCGTTGTGCTTCATCTTCTTCATGTGATCGTGATTGATCACGCCCAGATTGCCGGTGGCGGTGACAAAAATTTCGGCCTTGTCAGCGGCGTAATCCATGGTCACCACGCGAAAGCCTTCCATCGCGGCTTGCAATGCGCAGATCGGGTCGATCTCGGTCACCCACACTTGTGCGGAGAGCGCACGCAGGGCTTGCGCACTGCCTTTGCCCACGTCGCCGAAGCCGCACACCAGCGCCACTTTGCCGGCGATCATCACGTCGGTGGCGCGCTTGATGGCGTCGACCAATGATTCACGGCAGCCGTAGAGATTGTCGAACTTGGATTTGGTCACCGAGTCGTTGACGTTGATCGCGGGGAACGGCAGTCGGCCTTCTTTTTGCATCTGATACAAGCGATGCACGCCGGTGGTAGTTTCTTCGGTCACACCTTTGATGTTCTTCTCGATGTTCGAGTAGAAACCGGGGCGCTCCTTCAGCGTTTTGCGCATGGCGGCGAAGAGCACCACTTCTTCTTCGTTGGTGCCTTGCGGCGGCTGCGTTTTGTTGCGCTCGTGCTGCGCGCCAAGCGTCACCAGCAACGTGGCATCGCCGCCGTCGTCGAGAATCATGTTGGGCGTGCCGCCGTCGTTCCACTCCAGAATGCGGTGGGTGTAATCCCAGTAGTCTTCCAGCGTTTCGCCCTTGTAAGCGAACACGGGAATGCCGCTGGCGGCAATCGCCGAAGCAGCGTGATCCTGCGTGGAGAAAATATTGCACGAGGCCCAGCGGATGTCGGCGCCGAGGGCGGCGAGGGTTTCGATCAGCACCGCGGTTTGAATCGTCATATGCAGCGAACCGGCAATGCGCGCGCCTTTCAACGGCAGCTTGCCTTTGTATTCGTCGCGCAGCGCCATCAGACCAGGCATTTCGGTCTCGGCAATGGCGATTTCTTTGCGGCCGAAGTCGGCCAGCTGGATGTCTGCTACTTTGTAGTCGGTGGAGTTTTTGGCGGTGGCGTTCATCACGCGCTCCTTTTCAGTGGGAAAAAAAGTTCGTGAGCGCCGTTGCGGGGTTGGTTCCACCGAGCCTGGCAGAGGTGATTTTCAAACTACCAATCAAACCCTGTCGCAACGCTCCTCGGCGAGGGGGGCATTATAACGCAACGTGGTTTGTCGGCAAGTCAAAAAAATTGTTTAAAAACAAATACTTGTGACAAAATGCCTTGTTGGGCGATTTCTTCTGCGCGTAGTCACGCGTAGATCAAGCGATCACACGTGTCGGCATACGTAGCATCGCAAGTTGTATTTCCAGCCTGTATCGGTATGCTGCGAGTTCGAGCACGACAAATGCCACGGTAGAGGAACATTCATGCGCAACGCTCTGCAACTGCATACGCTCCGGCTGATTTCGGCGAGCGCCCTGATTGTCTTTGCGCCAGCGGCGTTTGCGCAGGATTACCCCACGCGGCCCATCCGCTTGATTGTGCCGTTCGCGGCCGGCGGCGGTTCGGATTTTGTCGGCCGCCTGATCGGGCAAAAATTGACCGATCAACTGGGGCAAACCATCGTCGTCGATAACCGGCCCGGTGCCGCTTCGTTGGTGGGCACGCAAATGGCTGCGCGCGCTGCGCCGGATGGCTATACGTTGCTGCTGGCGGATTCCGGCTTCACCATCAACATCGCGTTTTTCAAAGAGCCGAAATACGATGCGCTGAAGGATTTTGAACCGGTGTCGGTGATCGCCGAAACGCCTTACCTGCTGGTGGCCAACCCGACGCAAGCGCACACCGCGAGCCTCAAGGAATTCATCGCTACGGCCAAGGCGCAACCGGCGAAGCTCACCATCGGTTCAGCGGGCAGTGGCAGCGGCACGCACATGACGGGCGAACTGTTTCGTCTGCGCGCCGGCATCAACATGACCCACGTGCCTTACAAAAGCGTGGGCCCGGCCATCTCAGACGTGGTGGCTGGGCAAATACACTCCACCATTGCCACCGCGCCGGTGACGCTGCCGTTGATCAAGGCCGGGCGTCTGAAAATCCTCGGTGCGGCTTCCGCCAAACGCAGCAAGCTGCTGCCCGATGTGCCGACGCTCGCCGAAGCCGGTGTCGCTGACGTCAACGTCAGCAACTGGTATAGCGTGATGTCCGTGGGTGGCACGCCCAAGCCGGTGGTGAAGCGCCTGCACGACGAGATGATGCGCGCCATCAACGCACCCGATATGCGCGAGCGCCTGGCGCAAAGCGCGCTGGAGCCCGCGCCCAACACGCCGAAAGAATTCCGCAAAATGGTGGCGAGCGAAGTGCAGCGCTGGACGCGCGTGATCAAGGACGCGGGGATACGGCAGGAGTAGCGCGCCTGATACGACGTCAGGCGGTTTCTTTCACAATCGCCTGCACCGCTTTATCAATGTCGTCTTCGTTATTAAAAAAGCTCATTGAAAGACGCAGCCGTCCATCCTTGGTGTTGACGATGATGCCGTGCTTGTCGCGCAGCACGTCCATCAGGCCGCCCGCTTCCGGCACGATCACGTTGATGATCTGAGCGCGTTCGCCCCAGGCGTCCGGCGTCTCGGATTTCAAACCGTTCTTGTTCATCTGCGCAAGGCAGTGGCTGGTGAGCGACTTCACGCGTGCTTCGATGTGGTCGAGACCGATGCTATTCAGAAATTTCACGCCGGCGCGCAACACGCGTATGCCGAGAAAATTCGGGTTGCCGCCCTCGAAGCGATGCGCGATGCGCACATAATCAAACTGGCTTTTAATGTGTGCCTGCGCGGTGGGCGAGCCGGGTGCCACCGGCTCCTTCACAAACGGCGCGCGCACCTGATTGACGAGTTCCTCGCGGCAATACATCACGCCGGTGCCGGTCAGCCCCAGCAACCCTTTGTGGCCGCCGATGCAAATGATGTCGGCGTTCAGTGACGACAGCGGCGCTGCCAACAGGCCGGCGGCCTGCACGCCATCCACCACCAGCCGGATGTCACGACTACGACACAGCGCGCCAAGTGCAGGCAAATCCACACGGTAGCCGTTGCCATAGGTGACGTAGGCGGTGGAAACCACGCGTGTGCGCGCATCCATCTGCTCGAGAAAGGCCTCGACCGGCAACTGCCCGGCGCGATTTTTCGCAAAGCGAATCTGCACGCCCTTTTGCGCCCAGTACTTCCACGGCCAGATATTGGCAACATGCTCCATATCAGTAAGCACGATGTTGTCGCCGGCCTTCAGATCAAACGCATGCGCCGCGATGGTCAGGCCTTCGGTGGTGTTCTTGGTGAAGGCAATCTCATTGGCCTTGGCCCCGAGCAGCGCGGCCAGCTCCGCGCGTGCGTGCGCCACGTTGTCGGCGGACCAGGCATCTGCGCCCGCGTCATCGTAGACATCACGATAGTAGGCCTGCACCGCCTCTTGCTGACATCGCGGCGGTATGGTTTTGCGCGCCACATCGAGATACGTCCACTTCGTCAGCGTCGGGAATTCGTTGCGTAACGCTGCCCAATCGGGTGTTTGTGCCATGTTTGTTCCTTTGTCTAAAAACCGAGCGCGATGCCGCCCGGACGCGGATCGCTGGCGCCGCGCAACATGCCACGTTCGCGATCGAGTTGTATCAACTGAACCGCGCCGCCGCCGGAATACGCGCCGATCATTTCAATCGAGTGACCGAGTTTCGCCAGCGCGTCGCACGAAGCCTTGGGCACACGCTGTTCGATTTTGACCGAGGGCGTACGGCCCAGACTGCCGGGGTCGGTGCCCGGATAGCTGTACCAGCGCGGCATCTCCACTGCATCCTGTAGCGACAGGCCGTTATCGATCAAGCCGCTGATCACTTGCGTGCTCCACTGCGTTTGCTGATCGCCGCCGGGCGTGCCGCCCACCAGCCACGGCTCGCCATTGCGGCACACGATGTACGAATTCAACGTGTGCATGGTGCGTCGGCCCGGTACGATCACATTCGGATGATTCGGGTCGATGCTGAACCCACGCCCCGCGCGGTTGTTGAGCGTGATGCCGGTTTCGCCGCCGACCATGCACGAGCCGAACGAATTCGACAGGCTGTGGATGAACGACAACGCATTGCCGTCGCCATCGGCAACCGAGAAATAACTGGTGTCGCCGCTGTGCTCGGGCACCACCGCGCCCGCAGGCCACTGCGCGCGCTGCGGATCGATTAACGCGCGGCGTTGGGCGGCATGCGCCTTGGACATCAGCGTTTGCAGCGGCCACGTCACGAACGCCGGATCGCCCGCGTAGCGGTTGCGGTCAGCGAAGGCGAGTTTCTTGGCTTCGATCAGGAGATGCATGCGTTCCGCGCTGAACGGCTGCATTGACTTCAGATCAAAGCCTTCAACAATATTCAGTTGCTCCAACAGCAGAAAACCTTGCGACGGCGGCGCGGTTTCGTACACGGCGTAGCCGCGATAGTCGCTCGCCAGCGGCGCATACGTTACCGCCTGCTGTTGGGCGAAATCATCGAGTTCAAACAAACCGCCCACGCTCTTGAAATAGGCGACCAGTTTTTCCGCGATTTCACCGCGGTAAAACGCCTCGGCGCCGCCCTTCGCGACGATGCGCAGGCTTTTGGCGAGATTGGGCGCGGCCCAGCGTTCGCCCGGCGCAGGGGCGCGACCGTTGGGCAAAAATTGTTTCGCCGACCATTCAAATTTCGACAGCCGGTCGGCGCGTTCGGCGTAGCGCTTGCTGATGTAATCGGTGATCGCCACGCCTTGCTCGGCGAGTTGTATCGCTGGCGCCCACAGCTCGGCCCACGGTAGGGTGCAGTAGCGCTTCCAGATCGCCTCATACACGCTGACAGCGCCGGGCACGCTCACCGCGTGCACGCCATCGAGCGGCATTTCCTTGTGGCCGCGGCTGATGTAGTAATCGGCAGTGGCACCCGCGGCGGCAACGCCGCTGCCGTTGTACGCCACCATCTCGCGCTTTTTCGCGTCATGCAGCACCACAAAGGCGTCGCCGCCCAGGCCGCATTTCATCGGCAACACCACGCCTTCGGCGGCAGCAACGGCAATGGCCGCATCGAAGGCATTGCCGCCACGCTGCAAGATGCTCAGACCGATAAACGCCGCCGCCGGGTGCGCCGACGCCACCATGCCGCGCAGGCCGAACGCCTCCGGCCGTTGTTTGGCGCTATCGCCTTCCGCCGTGCTGAGTCCCCATGAGCCGTCGTCCATTGCTGCCTCGCTGTTCAGATTATCCCTACGCGCCTGGACGATAGCGCCTGCACATGGCCTGGGTCAAGGTGGGGCGTGTTACGACGACATCGCGGCGGCTGGAACAAGGTGCTGGAAAGCGGGTATTCTCATGGTCGCATCTTTCGGAGACCGCCATGAACATCGCTATCGCCACCGTATCCAAAATCGTTGACGCCTACCATGCGCGCACCGTGCGCTCGGCGGCACGCTACAAAGAGGCCGTGAACTTGCTGCCCAGCGGCATCGTGCACGATTCGCGGCGTACCTGGCCCTACGGCCTCTATGTTGATCGCGCGCTGGGTTCGCGCAAATGGGACATCGACGGCAACGAATACATCGATTACTACGGTGGGCACGGCTCGCTGTTGCTGGGGCATCAGCATCCTGCCGTGGTGGCCGCCGCGCAGGCGCAATTGCAAAAAGGCATGCACTTTGCCGCGTCGCAGGAGCTGGAGCTCGAATGGGCGCGGCTGATTTGCGACATGGTGCCGAGCGCCGAGCGCGTGCGCTTCACGGCGTCTGGCACCGAGGCCACGCACCTCGCGATGCGTCTCGCGCGCGCTGCCAGCGGCAAGCAAAAAATCATTCGTTTTCAAGGCAATTTTCATGGCTGGCACGACCATGTCGCCTTCGGCAACAAGGATCATCTTGACGGCTCGCCCACACCCGGCGTATTGCCGGAGCTGGCGGCGGGCATCCTCCTGGTGCGCATCAACGACATGGCGGAAGTCGCGCGGCTGCTGTCCACGCGCAACGACATCGGCGCGGTGCTGATCGAGCCGCTGGGCACCAGCTCGGGCAGCGTGCCGACGCCGCCCGCCGTGCTGCGTGAGTTGCGCGAGATCACGCGCCGTCACGGCGTCTATCTGATTTTCGACGAAGTGGTGAGCGGCTTTCGCGCCGCGCCCGGCGGCTTGCAGGCGGCGGTGGATGTGATTCCCGATCTCACCACGCTGGCGAAAGTGCTGGCGGGCGGCATGCCCGGCGGCGCGGTCGTGGGCCGTAAAGAGATTCTCGGCTGGCTGGATTTTGAAATGTCCGCCGCAGCAAAGCATGAACGCATCAGTCATCAGGGCACACACAACGGTCACGCGGTGTGCGCGGCGGCGGGTATCGCCACGTTGAAGATCATCCGCGATACCGATGCCTGCGCGCGCGCCACGGCAATGGCCACGGCCTTGCGTCGCGGCATGAACGAAGTGCTTGAGGCAGAGGGCATCCCGTGGGCGCTCTACGGCGACTATTCGTTTTTTCACTTTTTCACCAACCCGGACAATCACCCGATCAAGCCCACCGCGTTCGACGCGCACGCCGTGCCGGTGGCGTGGTTCAAAGGCGACAAGCGCGAACGCCTGCTGCAAAAAATGGTGCTGGGTTTGATGATCAACGGGGTTGATCCCAAGAGCTGGCGCGGCGGCCTGGTATCCGCGGCGCACACGGCGGAAGACATCGCATACACCGTCGAGGCGTGGCGCAAGACCTTGCGTGCGCTGCGTGACGAAGGTGAATTGGTTTCAATGTAACTATTTGTTTTATAAGGGATTTTTGTTAATCGCGTCGGCGCGCGACACTGATCGCCTTTGCAGCATTCCACTTTCAGGGAGACTTGCATCATGTCCGTCCATCTCGTACCCAAACAAAAATCCATCCGCGATCAAGTGAGTCCCGAGGAATGGAAAGCGCGCGTCGATCTCGCCGCCGGACATCGCGTGTTGGCGCACTACGGCGTCAACGACATGACCTACAACCACTTTGGCATGCGGGTGCCGGGCGAGCCGCAACACATGCTGATCAAGCGCACCGACTGGATGTTTGCCGAGGTGACGGCGTCGTCGTTGTTGAAGGTGGATTTCGACGGCCACGTGGTAACAGACACCGATGTCAGCACCATCAAGGGCGGCGCGCTGATTATTCATGCGGGTCTTTTGAAGGGGCGGCCTGATTTGCAGGCCACCTTGCACACGCACACGGTGAACGGCATGGGTGTGGCGGCGCATAAGTCTGGCTTGTTGCCGATCAATCAGCATGCCATGGGTTTTTATGGCGAAGTGACCTACCATGAATTCGAGGGCCTGGAATTCGATCACGACATGACGCCCAAACTGCTGCGCGATTTGAAAGGCGGCTCGGTGATGATTCTGCGCAACCACGGCGTGCTGGTGTGTGGTGAAAGCGTCGCTGAATGTGTGGTCACGCATCACTTTCTTGAAATGGCCTGTCAAGGCCAGATCGCCGCACTCGCGGCGGGCGAAGGCAACTATACGCTGCCGAGCAAGGAAGCCTGCGAATACGCGCACAGCCAGATCAAGCGTGGCGGCAAACGCGGGCCTAAAGACTGGGCGGCGTGTCTGCGGCTGGCGGAACGGTTGGATCCTACTTACAAAGACTGAGCGTATCACCTGCTGCCCTTGCAGAAAGCGAAGTATGCACACAACACTCAAAGCCCTGGCAGCGTGTTTTCTTCTGGTGTTCGTTATTACGGCGGGGCGCAGTGCCGCGCAAGGCTATCCCAACAAACCGATCCGCGTCATCGTGCCGCTGGCGGCTGGCGGGCAGCTGGATGTCGTCGTGCGTATCCTGGCGGCGAAACTCACAGAGTCTTTTAAGCAACCGCTGGTCGTGGACAACCGTTCCGGCGGTGGCGGCACCATCGGCACCGAGACCGCCGTGCGGGCTGCGGCCGACGGCTACACCATGCTGATGACGGCGAGTACGCACGCCGCCAATGCCGCGCTACTCAAACTGCCGTATGACCTGGTGAACGACCTGACGCCGATCGTGTTCATCGGCGACGCGGCGTACCTGTTCATGCTGCACCCGTCGGTGCCAGCGCGCAGCGTCAAGGAATTGATGGCGCACGACAAGGCGAACCCCGGCAAGTTGAATTACGGCACGGCGGGCACCGGCAGCACTACGCATCTGGCGACCGAACTGTTCAATCATATGGCAGGCACGCGCATGGCGCATGTGCCGTACAAGGGCATAGGCCCGGCGTTGAACGATCTTATCGGCGGGCAGATTCAGTTGGTGCTGCCGAGCTTGCCCGTGGCGATACCGCAGTTAAAAACAAACCGCTTGCGCGGTATCGCAGTGTCGAGCGCTAAACGATCCAGTGCCCTACCCGATATCCCGACCATAGCGGAAACCATCCCTGGCTATGAAGCCGTCGGTTGGTACGCCGTTTACGGCCCCAAGGCCTTGCCCAAGGAAATCGCCGCGCGCTGGAACAGCGAAATCAATCGCCTGCTGCAACTGCCTGACGTGAAAGAGCGCATGGCGGGTCTGGGCGTCGAACCTGCCGGTGGCACCCCGGAACAATTGCGCGAACATGTCAAACGCGAAATCATCAAGTGGCAGAACGTGGTCAAGATGGCCCAAATCAAATCGGAAATCTGAGCGAACCCCCACGGGATTTAAGCGCACATCACACCGGCCCCTGCGTGATGTGCGGATGTCATCGGCCCAACGGCCCGGCAACCGCATCATAAGCATACTGCGCGCCCGGCTCGTCGCCTTTCAAGCTGTCAGCGGTGGGTTCACCCAGATAACGATCGCCGCGCCGCGCAGCCTGTTCAGTGGCGCCTTTGACGCGCGGGCCGCGGGTTTGTTGATACAACGCGACGGCTTTTTCCGGCGTGGATTCCGCAGTCAGGCAACGCGTGAGGATCATCGCATCCTCCAGCGCGTTTGCCGCGCCTTGCCCGAGAAACGGCAGCATCGGATGCGCGGCGTCGCCCAGCAGCACCACGCGGCCCGACGACCATTGTTCCAACCACGGGCGGCCAAAGAGGCCCCATTTGTACACCTGGCCGCGCACCGGCCGCGAGATCACCGTGCGAGTGCCTTCGTCGAAGCTGGCGAACTCCGCGAGAAATTCGTCGAGCGGCGCAGGGATGGTCCAGCCTTCGCTTTCCCACATCGTGCGTTGCGCGACGGCGACGAAATTGAGCAACTCACCACGCCGCACCAGATAACGATTGATGTGGCGGCCCTGGCCAAAAGCCACCGCCGATTCATGCAGGTGCCTGGGCAGAGCGGCGGTATCGACCAGCCCGCGCCACGCGACATAGCCGCTGAACACGGGCGGCGCGGGGCTGAACAATGTCTCGCGGATGGCGGAACGTATGCCGTCTGCCGCGACCACCAGATCAGCGATTTCCTCGCGACCGTCGGCGAAACGTAACGCCACGCTCGCGCCGCGTGTCTCAAGCTGTTCGACGTGTGAGCCGAGCCGCAGCGCGCCCGGCGCAACCGCTGCCAAACGCGTGATCATCGCGTGCTGCAAATCCCAGCGATGCAGCCGCATATAGGGCGAACCATAGAGCGCGCGAAAATCCTTGGTCACCATGCGCATGATGACTTCGCCGGTGCGGTAATGCCGGTATTCCGTTTTCGGCGGCGTGACCGAGGTCTCCTCCAGACCGGGGCCGAGGCCGAGGTGATACAGCACACGTGTCGCGTTCGGCGCTAGCGTGATGCCCGCGCCCAGATCGACCAGTTGCGCCGAGCGCTCATGCACGGTGACTTCGAAGCCTGCCTGCGTCATGGCCAGAGCGGTGGCCAGGCCGCCGATGCCGCCGCCGACGATGGCGACTTTCATGTTGGCGTTCATTGAGTGTGTTGTGCCGTAAGTATTTGTTTTTATTGATATTTATCTATGGCGTCGGAAACAGCTCTTGCCGCATCGCGTCGCGCCAGGCCACATCCACGTGCAAGGTCTTTTCAATTGCGCGCACGCGGTGACAGCTTTCGCCCAACCCCGGCGGATCACCGCCGTCGGCAACGGTTTTCGCTGCCTGCAACAGCAAGCGGCGCGTGGTGACGACGGCGCGGTCGGTCAACGAGAGATGTTCCTTGGTGCGATCGACTATCGGCCCCATGCTTTCCTGCACCGCGAGATCCTGATTGTTCACGCCTTCGATGCCGGTGAAGGTTTCGGTTTTTTGCACCTGGCGGTCGATCAGCCAGTCGTTGCTGATGTTGCGTACGCTGCGAAATCCGGGCAGCTCTTCCTTCGGGCTGCGACCGAGATTGGCTTCGACTGCTTCCCACTCGGCGACACTGATCGGATGCTCGCCAAAACTATAGGCGAAGTTGTAAACCATGCAGTTTTCGTCGTCGAGCGGCACCCACATATGACCGAACACGCTCTCGAAGCCCGCCGCGCCGTGGAAGGTGGGCGACTTCGGTCGCAGTTGATGAAACGGCATCATGTAGTGATGCGTGCGCACGTGGTTGCCACGCTCACCCAGCGAGCGCACGCCCGCGTAGCAGTAGCCGTAGTCAGTCATTTCCATTTCAATCAGCGGCGCTTTGCCGGTGACGAAATCGCTGCCCGCGCGCATGCCCGCCCGCTGCGTGCTGGTGTTAAGCGTGCGATGCAGAATCGGCGCGTGGGCGGTGTCGATGCCACCCTCCAGCGCCTGCAACCAGTTGCACGCCTGACGTATCTTCGACACATGGCGGTGCGTAGTCGGCACCTGCGTCCACTCGAATTTCGGCAGTGCGGGCATGCGCTCTTTGGGGCCGAGGTAGGCCCACACCACGCCGCCCATTTCGGCCGTGGGATACGCGGTGATGTGTATCTTCGATTTGTAACGCGTATCCGGCGGCTCGTTCATCATGTCCACGCAGTTGCCGGCGGCATCGAATTTCCAGCCGTGATACACGCAGCGCAAGCCGCATTCTTCGTTGCGCCCCAGAAACAGCGAGGCGCGACGATGCGGACAAAATTCGTCCAGCAGACCGATCTTGCCGTCGCTATCGCGAAACGCCACCAGCTTTTCGCTTAAAAGTGGCACGCGCACCGGCGCGCCATCCGGTTCCGGCAATTCGCTCGACAGTAGCGCGGGCACCCAGTAGCGGCGCATCACATTGCCGAGCGGCGTGCCCGGCCCGGTTTGCGTCACGATGGCGTTTTCCGCATGACTTAACATGAGGCCTCCTTGAACAACCTCGCGCCGGGCAGGTTATGAGCCCAACAGTTGCGCGCGCGCCTCATCCGGTTTATCCAACACCTGTACCAGACGCGTAATGCCGTTTTCCAGCGACGCGGCGATGCGTTCAACACCGAGCTTGTGGCCATCCGGGTACATCATCAGCCGCACGGCCGGCGAGCTGCCCGGCATCGACACCGCACCGATGGTGAGCACGCCGTCTTGTTCCAGCATTTCCATCGCGACAATGCCTGCCGCCTCAACGGCAACCAGCGCGGGCTTGCCGGACTTGCCGCTTTGTTCGCACGCGATGTCGAGAATGTCGTCACCCGCAATGGATACGCCCGGCCCACCCAGATACGCGCGCTTGGCGCCGTACTGCGCCTGCAATACTTCGACCACTTCTTTGGCGAGTTCGCCAGCGCGCTTGATCACCTTGGGATCAAAATCGCGCAGCGCGTTGGCCACACCCACGTACTGCCCCGCCTGCGCTTCCAGTCCCAGTTCATAGGCGCGCGAGCCGATGGCGGTGATCAAATCCTTGCGCCCGACAAACACGCCGGCGCGCGGCCCGGCCACGTGTTTATCCGCCGAACACACGGCCAGATCAATATCGCCCACCGCGAACGTCGGCGGCTCTTCAAAAAAGCCGATGCGCGAGGCCATGTGCGCGTCGTCCACGAACACCAGCGTGTGTGCCGCGCGCGGCAAGGCCAGCGCGCGTTTGAATTCACCGTAGTCGAGATGTTTTTTCGACGCCGTGATCGGCGTAATCACCAGCAGACGCGGCGCGCCTTCGCTTTGCCAGGCGCGTTCCAGATCGGCAAAGGAAAAGAATTCGGTGAAGTTGGCACCCGCCATCGCCATCGGGCGTACGGCCGACGGATGCGTGATGCCGCCCAGCGGTGCCAGACAGAACACGCGGTCGCCGGCTTTGAGCACGGTGGTCAAGGCAATAAAATTCGCCGCCGACACGCGGTTGAGTATCAGCGCGCCATGCTTGGCCGGATCAGCAGCCATGTGCTTCAAGGCAAACGGTTCGGTCTTGCCCTCGAAGCGGTCGAAGAACGGCACGTGGCTGGTGAGATCGCCCACTTCATCCGCGGTAAGACCGCTGCCGCGATTCATGCCCGACAGATCGTAGACACTGTCCTTACCCTGGGTGCGCACCCGGTCACCCGCGATGCGGCGTGCACGCAACATGCGCACGACTTCTTCGTCGGTGCTCTTGAGGATGCTGCCGCGCGCGTAGCGCACGATGGGGTCTAGCGGATTGCCGTAGCGGTCGGTAGCAATAGACATGATGAGCCCTGCAAAGAGTGGGGGAAAGCCGAAGAATAGACGGCAGCAAATTGGCGCGTCAAGCCGTAGCCTGTTCCAATGCGGTATTGGCCGTGAATCGGGCCTGAATCATGACTCAGCGTAGAATTAGCGCAGCATCCATCACGACTTTCATACACGAGGGTAATCCCATGCATCGCGCCAGCCAGTTTAAACATGCCATTGCGCGTGGCTTTTTCGTAGGGTCAAGTGCGCTCATGATGTTGGCGGGAAGCAGCGCGTACGGGCAAGCGTATCCGAATAAATCGATTCGGCTGTTTGTCGGCTTTCCGCCCGGCGGCGGCTCGGACGCGCTGGCGCGGCTGGTGGGCGCGGCGTTACCCGAGAAACTGGGCCAACAAATCCTCGTCGATAACCGCCCCGGCGCCAACACCATACTCGCCACCGAGTATGTCAAAAGCCAGCCTGCCGACGGCTACACGCTGCTGTTTGTGTCGGCGTCGTTCTCGATCAATCCCAGCCTGTACAAGCTGAGCTACGACATCGAAAAAGATTTCTCGCCGGTGACCGTGGTGGCCATCGTTCCACTACTGTTGATCACACACCCCAGCCTGCCGGTGCGCACGGTGAAAGACATTATCGCACTCGCCAAAGCGCAGCCCGGCAAGCTGGACTACGCTTCATTCGGCATTGGTAGTGCTGCGCATCTCGCAGGCGAGATGATGCTGTCGATGACGGGGACCAACATGGTGCATGTGCCATACAAAGGCAGCGCGCCTGCGGTCGCAGATGTGATTGGCGGACGTGTGACCATGATGATGCCGGGCATAGGCTCGGCGATAAATCTCGCACGCGACAAGAAATTGCGCGCCATCGCGGTCAGCACGGCCAAGCGTGCGACAGGCGCGCCAGATATACCCACCATCGCCGAGTCCGGCATCCCCGGCTTCGACGTGGCGACGTGAGAGTCGATCCAGGCGCCCGCTGGCACGCCGGTGGAGGCTGTCAACCGCTTGAACACCGCCATCCGTGAAGTCGTCGCGGGCAATGAACTGCGGCAGAAAATGATCAACCTCGGTTTCGAGCCGGACGCGATGAAGTCGCCTGCGGAAACCGCGCAGTTCATCCGCGCGGAACGGCAGAAATGGGCGAAGCTGGTGAAGGAACGCAACATCAAGGCGGAGTGATGGCAGATCCAAGTGTATGTGTCATCGGCGGCGGCATCGTCGGCGTGTGCTCGGCGTTGTATCTTCAGCGCGCGGGTTTCAAAGTCACGCTGATTGAATCGGGCGAGATCGGTGAGGGTGCGTCGTTTGGCAACGCAGGCAACATCAGCCCCGGCGCGGTGGTGCCGTATTTGATCCCCGGCATCTGGCGCGAAGCGCCCGGCTGGCTGATGAACCCCGAAGGCCCGCTGGCGGTGCGCCCCGGCTACTTTCTAAAGGCGTTGCCGTGGCTGATGACGGCGGTGAAATCCGCCACCGAAGAAGCGGCGTGGAAAACCTCGCGTGCGATGCGCGATCTGCATGGCGGCACGCTGGAGGCTTACGAGACCATCACGCGCGGCACCGAGGCCGAAGGGCTGATCGTGCTGTCGGGGCAGTTGTATGTGTCGGAGAAACCCGATGCCGCGCAAGGCTCGGCGCTGTCGCAACGCATGCGTGCCGAAGCGGGTGTGGCAACGCAGGTGCTCGACAGCATGGAGATACGCGAACTCGAACCCTCGCTCGCGCCCATCTTCAAGAGCGGGCTGCTGCTGCCGAACAATGGGCGCTGCAAGAACCCGCATCATCTGGTGAAGGCGCTGGCGGCCAGCGCCGTGCGCAATGGCGCGACCGTTGTACGCGGCAAAGTCAGTGGATTTCAAACCGAAGGGCGTGGCGTGCAAGCGGTGGTGGTGGATGACCAGCCGCACCCCGTGGAGCGCGTGGTGATCACAGCAGGAGCTGCGTCGGGCCTGTTAACGGCGACGCTCGGCACAAAAATTCCCGTGGAGGCAGAGCGCGGCTACCACATCACCATCGCTGATTCGGGTGTCGCGCCGCGCATGCCGGTGACACACACCGATGCCAAGTTCGCCTGTTCGCCGATGAACGTGGGCCTGCGTATTGCCGGTACGGCGGAGTTCGGCGGCCTCTATGGCGAGCCCAACTGGCAGCGCGCGGAACTCCTGAAGGCGCAAGCGCAACGCATGTTCCCCGGCGTGCGTCTCGAAAACGTCACGCGCTGGAGCGGCAGCCGTCCCAGCTTGCCCGATGGATTGCCCGCGTTGGGCCAGGCACCAAAATTTGACAATGCCTACTTTGCATTCGGCAACTCGCACTTCGGCATGAGCGCAGGGTCAGTGATGGGCAAAACCATTGCCGAGGTGGTGGCGGGGCAAAAACCCGGAATCGACATCGCGCCGTTTAATCCAGCGCGGTTTGCGTCGTGAAACGCGCGCTTGCGGTATTGCTGTTGAGTGGCCATACAGCCATGGCGCAGGATTACCCCGCGCGCCCGATACGCATCATCGTACCGTTCACGCCGGGGGCCGGAGTCGATATCGTGGGGCGTGCGGTTGCGCAATCGCTGAATGAAGCCTGGAAGCAACCGGTGGTCATCGATAACCGCCCCGGCGCGGGCGGCACCATCGCCGGCGAACTGGTGGCGCGCGGCAACGCCGATGGCTACACACTGCTGCTCGGCAACGTCAGCACGCTGGCGATAGCACCCGCGCTCAACCCGAAATTACCTTACAGCCCGTTGCGCGACTTTGCGCCTATCACGCTGATCACCACCAGCGAAAATGTGTTGGTGCTGCACCCTTCCGTGCCAGCAACAACGCTGCGCGAATTAATCACTTATGCCAAAGCCAACCCACGCAAACTGAACTACGGCTCGTCGGGCAATGGCACCACGTCACACCTCGGCGGTGCCATGTTCGCATCGATGACCGGCACCGAGATGACGCATGTGCCCTACAAAGGCAGCGGCCCGATGTTGACCGATTTGCTGGCAGGGCAATTGCAACTGTCGTTTTCGTCGGTGCCCACCGCGTTGCCGCACATCAAATCGGGCCGCTTGCGTGCGCTGGCGGTGACGCTGCTCGCACGTTCATCCGTGTTACCTGATTTGCCCACAGTGCAGGAAGCGGCGGGGCTTAAAGGTTTCGAGCTGTCGCTGTGGCAAGGCATCGTCGCGCCCGCCGCCACGCCGCGCGCCATCGTGATGAAACTCAATCAGCAGATCGTCGGCAGCCTGCGCACGCCGGAGATGAATGCCAAGCTCACCGTGCAGGGGCTGGAAGCCGTGGGCAATACGCCGGAGCAGTTCAGGGCTTACATCGGGGAAGAGATTGCGAAGTGGACGAGGGTGGTGAAGTCGTCTGGCGCGCAGGCGTATTGAAGAAAAAAGGACTGAACCATGCGCAAGAAAACCCGTGTTAGCGAGGCGCTTTACAAGGCCTTGCGGCCCAACGCGCAGCCGCGCTTTGACACCATTAGCCGGGTTTGTGCTGCTTTGGGGGGTTCGGTTGGTTGCTCAGGCTGCACCACGTTAAAAAAATCGGGTCTTCACGGAATCGAGTGGGTGAATTTGGGTCATATTAGAGCGCGGGGAGCATGCAAGTGAGAATTTTGAGCCGCAGGTATTCTTCGTCGCGCAGCCCATATGCACGTCGCTGGATAACACGGATCTTGTTGTTCAAGCCTTCCACGAATCCGAGCGAGACTTTGTTCTCTGGCTTGCAGTAGGCGGCGATTCCATCCCAATGCCGATCGATCATCTGAGCGAATTTTTCGTAGGGTTCGAGGCGCTGCCACTTCAGGCTCGCACGCCAGTTCTCGAAGAATCGCCGCGCCCAGCCCTCGCGCTCGTAGTCCCAGAGCTGACCGAAGGACTCCCTGAGCAGATACGCCGTATTCAAGCGTTTGTTTGCCGCCAGCAGCGTCTTGAGCGCCTGCCGGCCCTTCAGCGTAAGGTTCTCTCGACGCGAAAGCAGCGTGTACTTCTGACCCTTGATGTAGCTTCGATCCCGGCCACTGAGTCTGCTGTACTCGGACTTGCGCACTTCGTCGAGCGCATCTCCCAGATGGCTCATGATGTGAAACTTGTCGTAGAGGATCGCCGCCTGCGGCGCGCGCGCCACGGTCGCGTTGTAAAACGGTTTCCACATGTCCATCACCGCCAAGCGAATGCGCCGCGTCTTCTTCTCGCCCAGCCAGTCGTAGAACAGCATCATGCTCGCCTCTTTGCGGTCTTCTCCCCCGAACCAGATCGGACGCCTTCGAATCAGATCGCTCACCACGATGCGGTAAGTGTGGCCCTTGCGGATCGAGATCTCGTCGATGCCGATGGCCTTGGGTCCCGGCGTGCCCGCTTTGGCAAGCTGCGCACGCATGTACTGCTTCTCCAGCGTCTTGATCGTTTCCCAGTGAAGATTGAGTTCCTCGGCAATGTCCTTGATGGTGGCTTGGCGGCAACGCCGCCCCACGTAGTAGGCAAAGCGCTTGGTATAGAACGGATTGTCCGCCAGGAACGCCAACTCCTCGCGCTTCACCTTTGCGCAACTGCGGCACTGAACGCGCCGCACCTCGACCTCCAGATAAATGCGCATGTCGCCACAGGACAGATCGCGCACCTGGCGTACACGTCGGTCGTACCAACCCGATTGCACACGGCCACAGCACCCGCAGATCGTTTTTTTGAGCGCCGTACAAGCGCAATGATGCGAGCCTTCGGGTCACCGAAGACTCCACGTACCTTGGAATGTGGACGAAACCCCGGGCACGCGTACGCGTCCCAAAGTCGCCGCCGTCGCGTTGCTGATTTGGCCATCCGGAAATCATCCCAGTTTTAAGAACTATTGAAAATATCATTCTTCACTCTGGAAATGTTAAATTTACGCCCTCAATTCACCCACTCGATTCCGTGAAGACCC
>CAMBGJ010000047.1 GCA_945865805.1 Bordetella parapertussis | reverse complement strand
CGCATCACCTGCACGCTGCCGTGGTTGATGCCCGACTGGAACGAACCCATCACGTTGTGGCCGAACACCCCGTCCATCAGCGCGTGTTTCGAGGTGCGCAGCAACGTCGCGTATGGCCCGAGCATTTGCGTGATCGCTTCGGTTACGCGCACACCGTGTTCCGGCGCCCACACTTTTTCCGCCGAGCCTTCATAGGTAAATTTGCCCCCGCGCTCCACAATCGACATGCTGCGCATGGTCATCAGACGGCACACTTGCGCCTCGATCCACATCTCTGCGATCTTGTCGCGGATTGCCGGACTCTTGCCCGGCTCGAAGCCATCAAAGCTGTTGCTCTTGACGAAATTGACGATGTCTTCGTCGCGGCGCACCGAGATCAAATAACGCGCGGCACCGACGCGATCCAGATTCAAGCCCATCGAACCCACGCGCCAGCCTTTGTTTTCTTCGCCCAGCAGGCAGGATTTATGGATGCGCACGTTGTCGAAGAACGTTTCGTTGGTGCGCGAATTGCCGTAGGTGGTGCCAACCGGTGCCGTGGGATTATTCTGGATGGTCCACAGCGGCCGCACGGTGATGCCCGGCGCATCCATCGGGAAAAGGAAAATCGAAATACCTTCGTGCTTGGGCGCATTGCGGTCAGTGCGCGCCATCAGGTAGATGTGCGTGGCGAAGTGCGCCGCGCTGGTGTACATCTTTTGGCCATTGATGACGTAGTAGTCGCCATCTTTAACCGCGCTGCAACGCAAATTGGCGAGATCGGCACCCGCGTGCGGCTCGGTGAAGCCCAGCGCGAAAGTGATTTCGCGTTTGATCAGGCCGGGGATGTAATACAGCTTTTGTTCTTCGGTACCGGCCGCCATGATCGCCGGCGCGCCGCTGCCGCCCAGCGAAATATTGATGCCCGCGCGCGTGAATTCTTCCTCGACGATATATTGCGTCAGGCGGTTGCCATCCTGCCCGCCATACTTCTTCGGGTAGGTGGTGCCGAGCCAGCCGCGGTCATAGATTTTCTTGTAGAGCTCTGCGGCCTTCGGGCTCATGCCGCGCGGACGATCCGGCGTGGTCGAGGCCTCGGCATCGGCTTCATGTAAAAGCTCGGGCGTGACGTTCTGCTTGATGAAACCGCGAACCTCTTCTCTTAACTTTTCCTGCTCGGCGGTGTATGCGAAATCCATGGCTGTTCCTTTCTGCGATGCTGCCGCTACGGGTTCAACAACAATACAACTCTAAGTATTTGATTTTATTGAATTTTTTTAAATAAACGCTCTTGGGCCTGACAGTGCTATCACAAGATGCCCAGCTTCTCCCGGTAATCCGGCTCCCAGTAAGCCAGGCGGCCGATTTCCACACGCTTGTCCATGCTCATCATGGGGAATTCACGTGGTTTGACCGGCTTGCCATCGACGACGATTTTATCGTGGCGAAGCGCCGCGATGCGCGCTTCATCATACCCCAATACCTCACGCAGAACCTCGGCGTTGTTATGCCCGTACCCCGGCGCCGGCCCCTTGATCGACAGCGGGATTTTGCTGAAATTCCACGGACGCCCCAGCAGCGGTCGATGCGATCCCATTTCGCGCTCCGGCGGGAACGCGACTTTTTCAATCAGGCCACGTTCCTTGAGATGCGGATTGAAGTGCAGATCACGCCCATCGAGCACGGCGCCTGCCGGAACACCCGCCGCCTGCAAGCGCTCCATGGCTTCGATCTTGGAAAGGTTCGATGTCCATTGCGTAATCAGCACATCAATGGCGTCATGGTGCGTACGCCGCGCGGGTTCGGTGGCGTAACGCGCGTCGCCAGCGAGTTCGGGTTTGCCGATCACGTTGCACAACGCAAGCCATTCTTCGTCGTCACGCACGCTGAGCGCACACCATGCGTCTTTGCCTGCGCAGCGATACGTGCCTTGCGGCGCGTACTGGCGGTGGCGATTGCCGATGCGTTCGCCCGGCGCGCCGTTGGCGATGTTATCCATGACGAATTCGCTGACGTTATAACAACCCAGCTGATACATACCGATATCGGCCCACAAGCCCTGGCCAAAACGTCGGCGATAACGCAAGCCGAGCATCGCCGCCATGCAGATCGTCCACGCGGCAAGAAAATCGACGTAGGACTGCCCGGCCTTGGAAGGTTCGCCACCCGCGTAACCCGTGACAGCGGCCAGACCATGCGTGGCTTCCTGCGTCGTCGCCTGAGCGGGATACGCCGAGTACGGCCCACCTCGGCCATAGCCGGTGTTCGACACCATGATGATGCCAGGATTGAGCTTTTTCAAATTCGGGTAATCGAGACCCCAGCCACGCATCACGCGTGGGGTAAAGTTTTCGACAAGAACGTCGCTCTTCTTGAGTAAATCGACGAAAACATCGCGGCCTTCCTTGCGCGTGAGATCCAGCACCAGCGACTTTTTGCCGCGATTCACCAGGTTGTACGCGCTCATACGATTCCACGGATCGTCCTTGGGCTCGTTCTCAGGCAGCAAACCGGAAAACGCGCCGCCGCGCGTGAAATCGGGCCGCGTCGGCCCTTCGACCTTGATGACTTCCGCACCGAGGTCGCCCAGCAGGCCCGTCGAATACGGCCCCGCAAACACATAGCTGCTGTCGATGACGCGTATGCCTTCGAGAGGCTTTTTACCCATGCGGATCATTGGACGATACCCGTGCTCGCAACCGAAAGGTGGGAGAGGAAACAGCGCTTCATGAATGGAGAGACTGAACAGTAACTGACAAATTTTGCGCCTATTCAGCGCCTATGAAACAGCAACATCTTCCCTCACCCTGCCCTCTCCCGGAGGGAGAGGGTTCAAAGCCCATCTCCTCCCGGGAGAAGGGTTGGGATGAGGGAAGCTTTTGACTTTTCATAGAGGCTGAATAGAGACCAAATTCTAACGCTAAATTAAATAACACCCTTCGCCGTGAGTGCCGCCACACGGTCTGAATCCAAACCCAGCAGTTCGCCGAACACTTCGACGTTATGCTGGCCCAACAGCGGTGCGGCTCTGCGATAGACCGCCGGTGCGTCTGGCATGCTCCACAAACGGAACGGCACTTTGATGACACCCATCACCGGGTGATCGACTTCCTGAAAATATTCACGCGCATCCAAATGCGGGCAGTCCGCCAGGTCTTTAGACCCCTGCACGATGCCGAACAGCATGTGGTACTTCTCCGATGCGGTACGGAACAGCTCCTGCATGGTGCGATCCTTGGTGGCATCAAGCACAATGCGGTCGAGGTCTACGCCATGCAACGCACGCCCTGCTACCGAGGCAAATCGTTCTTCCTTAAGCTGCTCTGAACCGAAGAACTCGATGATGTCGCTCCACTCGGCGCCACCACCCGTTTGCCAGATAAAGTAGCCATCTTTACATTGCTGCACCTGGCCATAATTGCTGCCACTGGGCCGACGCCGGCCCTGCACCGCACCGACCCAACTGTACATGGGCTGGTGAATCACCAAGGTTGAGGTCACCACATCCTGCAGCGAAACATCCACATGCTGCCCTTCGCCGAGCATATCGCGCGCGGTAATCGCCGCGAGTGTGCCCACGGTGCCGGCCAGCCCACCTTCGTATTGCGACTGCATGCCGCCATGCTTGAGCGGCTCGCGTTCCGCCAAGCCGCTGATGCTCATGATGCCGCTTAACGCGTAGGTAATGATTTCTTCGTTCTTGTAATCTTTATACGGCCCGGTCTGACCAAACGGCGTAATCGATACCATGATCAAGCCTGGATTGCCGCGAGACAGCGTTTCGTAATCCAGCCCCAACGAGGCCAGATAAACCGGCTTGTAGCTCTCGATAATAATGTCGGCCTTGAGCGCCATTTGCCGCAACAGGTCGCAACCCTCGACATCATCAAAATTGATTTTGACGCCGCGCTTGTTGAGATTCGCCAGCAAATAAACCAGACTCTTTTCAGGATGCGGTTCGTTACCGAAAAACGGTGCCATGCTGCGCGCGGCATCGCCCGCCAGCGGCTCGACCTTCACCACATCCGCGCCGAAATCGGCCAGTATTTTCGCGCAAATGGGGCCGGCAAGACCCTGACTCAGGTCGAGCACTTTCAGATCGTCAAGCGTGGCAGGCAGCATGTTTCGTACAGTGGTCTTATTTCGTTTTTACAACACGCACGACGCCAGCCACTTCGCCCAAACGTCTGGTGCTGCTCCCGATTTTGATGCAGCACGACATAGTCCGTATTACAGACCTACGTCGTACCTAGTCGCATTTTAGTAAACATACCATAGGTCGGGACAAAAAGGGGGGTGCCTGCAACTAGAAATATTGGCCCTTTGGAAACTATCGGCTTGCAAACGAAAAGCTTCTGGTAGTAGACTAACTTCGCAAGCACGCTGTATGAAGTCATTTTTTGTGTGGGATTTCAATACCGCGAAACCTCGCCCAACATCGTACTGCTCAGATCATTAATTCCAACCGGCAAACGCCGCGTCTCAAGGAGGCACTCATGGCTCAAGGATATCCAACGATCGTCTTTACCGAAGAAGTGATGCGGGAAGGCATGCAAATCGAAAGCGCCTCGATTCCCGTCGAGGATAAAGTCGAGTTGCTCAACGCACTGTCCCAGACCGGACTGAAAAATATCGTGGCGGGCTCGTTTGTCAGCCCGAAGTACACGCCGCAGATGAAAAAAATTGAAGAGGTGCTGATTAACTTCAAACCTCAACCCGATGTGAATTATCTTGCCATGATCCCAAACGAGCGTGGCATGGAGCGTGCCAAAGAGTTTTCGCCGCCGCTCACGCTGTCGCGCGGCAAGGGCCTGCCGCGCACCAGTTGCCATCAGTGCGACGTATTCACCCGCCGCAACTACAACAAGTCGCAAATGAAAGAGATGGCCGGCTGGACGAAAACCATCGCCGACGCCAAGGCAAAAGGTGCCACCGAAGCCGGCATCGGCACCAACGCCACCTTCGGCTCCAACTTTCTCGGCGATTTCTCCGTTGATCTGACGATGAAGTTTTTGACCAAGCAGCATGAGCTGTGGGACGCCGCTGGCATCAAGGTCACGCAAGTCAGCGTCGGCGACCCCATGGGCTGGGTGCATCCGTCCAAGGTCGAAGATATTTTCACCCGCGTGAAAAAAATGTGGCCGGACGTGGTTGATTTCCGCGCGCATTTGCACAACGCACGTGGCATGGCCATCACCGCGACCTACGCCGCGATCCAGGTACTGGACGAGCACGACACGCTACACGTTGAAGGCACGCTGGGCGGCATCGGCGGCTGTCCGTATTGTGGCTGCGGCCAGGCGACCGGCATGATGCCGACTGAAGACTTCATGCACATGCTCGAAGGCATGGGCATCGAGACCGGCGTTAACCTCGACAAGCTGGTCGAATGCGTGTGGCTGCTCGAGCGCATCCTCGGTCGTCAAACTTGGGGCCACGTGTCCCGTGCAGGTCCGCGCCCGATGCAAAAAGAGCGCCTCTTCGACGCCAACGCGCCGTTCGTCGAGACGCTGGAACAGGCCAAGCACTTCATGCTCGGCCCCAAACTCTACGAAGGCGGCATTTCGCCGTGGGCCGAACCCATCACCAGCCCGTACCTGGAGCGTATGCAAAAAGGTCTGCCGG
Source organism: Bordetella parapertussis (assembly GCA_945865805.1). Classification (GTDB taxonomy): domain Bacteria; phylum Pseudomonadota; class Gammaproteobacteria; order Burkholderiales; family SG8-41; genus UBA5216. Next base: position 17,040 of record CAMBGJ010000047.1, on the reverse strand, counting down.
CATTTGAACTGAACGGCAACTGGCCGTGGAACGAGGCCTTCTTCCCGAAAGTCGAAGATCTGCGCGCGGCTGGCGTGCTGGACGGCGCCAAGAAAGTCGCCGCATGAGCAACGCACCTGCATCAACCGAAAGCGCCTTGACCCCAGCGGTCAAGGCGATGGTCGGCGTCGCTGCCGAGAAAGTTGAAGCCAGTTTCGAGTGGGGTATCGAACGTGAAGGCCTGCGCATTTTTACGCAGGCCATCATGGATCCTGATCCACGCTACTGGGACGAAGCCTTCGCCAAGAGCACTAAATTCGGCGCCATCATCACGCCGCCGATTTATTGCACCTACATCGGTCGGCGCCAGCGGCCCGGCGCCGACGATCCGGTCACGCGCGCCTTTGCGGAAAACCCCAATTCCGACGGCATTGGCGGCGTGCGCACGGGTGAGGGCAAAGGCAGCCTTCCCCTGGTGCCTACACATTTGAAGCGCATTCTCAACGCAGGTAACGAAATCGAGCTGCGCCAGTACCCCAAAATCGGCGACCGTATTTACTCTCAAGCAAAATACGCCGACATCAAGGAGCGCGTGCAGAAGGATGGTTCGCGCATGCTGGTCGTCACCACCGAAACCCTATACACCAACCAGAACGACGAATTGCTCTGCATTCTGCGGGCATCCCAGATTCGGCGCTGAGGCTATGCAATGACAACTGCACAGGAATTACGCGATAAGAAGCAAACCTACTGGGACGACGTTGCCGTCGGCCACCAGTTTCCGTCGCTGGTGATCGGGCCGATGACGCCTACTCACCTGTTCCGCTGGAGCGCGGCCATCGAAAACTGGCATCGCATTCACTACGATCAAAGTTTTGCCGTCTACCACGAAGGCCTGCCGAATATCCTTGGCCAGGGCTCGTGGAAACAAAGCATACTGCCGCGTTACCTGAAAGACCTGTGCCTGCCGGATGGCTGGCCGTGGAAGGTCACGTTTCAGCATCGTGCGATGATCGTGCCGGGCGATACCATCACGGTATGGGGCACCGTCACCAAGAAATACGAAGAAGAGGGGCTCGGGTTCCTCGACCTCGATGTCGGCATGCGGCTGCAGTACGACGCTGAATCCTGCCCCGGTAGAGCAACCCTGGTGTTGCCCATCCGCGGCGGTAAGGCGATCCCGTATCCGTTCGTTCCCCCGAAAAAACTAGTCAGCTAAGCCAGAGAGGAAACAGCATGGCACGTTGGATTGCTATAGGAAAAGTACCGGGTTGGGACGATCTGGCAAAGTTCACCCAGGAAAATAAAGACACCAGCCAGTGGCGCCTCGACCCAAAATGCACCGTCACCAGCGTATTTGCGCTGGACGATGCCCGCATGATCGCGGAGTATCACGGCCCTACCGTCGCGGAATTCGAGACGTGGCTGCAGAAAAAAGGCTGGAGCGTTGAAAGCATGACGCCGATCAAGCACATTGCCAAGACAGGCGAAATCTGGAAGGTGACTTAGTCCCTGGTCTCTACCCGCTACCTCGCGCGATCGTTGGGCACGGCATTATAAGTATCTGTTTTTATTAGGTTTTTTACCAGAAGTACCTTGACGTCGCATCCGCTTTATGCGGATGGGTGCCGTGGCCGGCAGTTGTCGTCCACGGCATTGTTGTTCATGGGCGACACTATTTATCCGTGTCAGCCCTGATTGTTCACTACGCCCGCTGGCTGTCCCTAAGTTAACGATAGGCAAGACTGTGTAAACCGGGCCGCAAGCGGCACGTCCATCAATGTCGAACGAGAAAGGTATTTGAACATGCAACAGCCGTGGCTACCGCAAAAATGGGATAAGGAAACGGAAATTGTCGTCGTCGGTTTTGGCGGCGCGGGTGCTGCGGCCGCAATTACCGCCAGCGACATGGGCGCGAAAGTGCTGATGCTGGAAAAAGCACCGGAAGGCGAAGAAGGCGGCAATACGCGCATCGCGGGCCAGGGCTATCTGCAAATTTACGACGCGGATAAAGCCGTCACCTATCTCAACGCGCTGTGCGGCCCCTTCCCCGTGCCGGACACCTTGGCGCGTACCTGGGCTGCGGAAGTTCGCGGCAACAACGACTGGGCCAAAAGCATCGGCGGTGATCCGCAGGAGCATCAGCACCAACCGGAAGGCATTGAATTTCCCGAACTGCCCGGCGCCGATTGCGCGCACAAATTTCATGATGGCCCCGTGCTCGGCTATTCGAATACCTGGAAGTTTTATGAAGCCTCGGTCAAGAAACGTCCAGTGGAAATTCTCTTTGAAACGCCCGGCGTCGAACTGATTCAGGACGGCATCACCAAGGAAATTCTCGGCGTGCGCGCGGAACACAACGGCAAACCAATGTACATCAAAGCCAGCAAGGCCGTGTTGCTCACGTGCGGCGGCTTCGAGAACAATCAGAACATGATTCGCAACTACCTGCCGGGCTTGCCGTATTGCTACACCTCGGGCACCCCGCACAACACCGGCGACGGCATCAACATGGCCCTGACCGTCGGCGCGGATTTGTGGCACATGAATAACTATGCCGGCCCGTCGATGGCACTCAAAGTACCGGAATACAAAACCACCTTTTCGATGAACCCGTTGCACTTCGGCCATGAGCAGCCTGGCGGCATGATCGTGGTCGGCCCGGACGCCAATCGTTTCGCCGACGAAAAATACAAGACCCGCCACGGCAAAATCAAACGCAGTGGTCTGTGGGGCCCGATGCCGGTACCCTGCCCCATGCACATGATTTTCGATCAGGCCCTGTTCGATTGCGGCCCGCTCTACGATAAAAAACCCGTCAGCGGCTGGGGGCGCATTATCGAGCGCTATCAATGGAGCGAGAACAACAGCGAGGAGCTAAAACGCGGCTGGATCAAGCGTGCCGACACCCTCGCAGCATTGGCCAAAACCATAGCGTTGGATGCCACCGCCCTCGAAGCCAGCATCCAGCGCTGGAATCAGTTTTGTGCGAACAAGAGCGATGCCGATTTCGGTCGTAAGAAAATGCTGGTGCCGTTCGGCAAAGGCCCTTACTACGCCATCGAACTGTCACCCTCGATGCTCAATACGCAAGGCGGCCCGCGGCGCAACGAACGTGGACAGATCGTGCGGCCAGACAGCTCGCCCATACCGCGGCTTTACAGCGCGGGCGAGATGGGTTCGATCTATAGCTACCTGTACCAGGGCACCGGCAACATCGGCGAAGCCTTCGCCTTTGGCCGCATCAGCGCGCGCAATGCCGTCGCCGAAAAGCCCTGGGGATAATTGCCCGCGTTTTACAGCTCAACCTTGATATTGGCATCCTTGATGATCTTCGCGTAACGTGCGACATCCGACCTGATCAGCGCGTTCACCTGCTCCGGCGTTGACACAAACGCCTCCGAACCCTGCTTGATCAGGTAATCGCGCGAATCGGGCAGTGCCAATATCGCCGCCACTTCCGTGGACAATTTGTTGATGGCGAATTTCGGCGAAGCCGCCGGCGCGACGATACCGAACCAGCCCGACGGATTGAACCCTTGCAGCCCCGCCTCGCCGAACGTGGGCACCTCCGGCAGCGCGGGCGCGCGTCCGTCACCCGAGATGGCGATGGCCTTCAGCCTGCCGGTGGTGATGTAGGTCATCACCGTGATCGGCACCTGAAACGACAGATCCACGCGGCCGCTGATCAAATCCGTCACCAGCACGCCCGAGCCTTTGTAGGGAATATGATTCAATTTCGTCCCCGTCAGGCTGCTGAACATTTCGGCGGACAGATGCGTATTTGCGCCGACGCCCGATGACGCAAAGTTAAGTTTGCCAGGCCGTGATTTCGCCAGCGCGATGAACTCCTGCAAGGTGTTCGTCGGCACGCCCAGCCCCACCACCAGCACGAAGCGCGACTTGGCTATCGTCGCCACGCCGGCAAAATCCTTCAACGTGTTATACGGCAGCCGCGAAAACATGCTCGGCCCGGTGACAAACGCCGACGACGCCAGCAATATCGTATAACCATCGGGCGCGGCCTTGGCCACCGCCTCGGTGCCGATGATCGTGCTCCCGCCGGGGCGATTATCCACCACCACGGATTGCCCCCAGCGCTCCGCCAGCTTGTTCGCCGCCAGCCGCGCCATCGGGTCGGTGCTGCCGCCGGGCGGATACGGCACGATAAAACGTATCGACTTGGTTGGGTATGCCTGCTGGGCACTCACCGGGCCAGCCAACATCAAGCCGCAAAACGACAACGCAAACGTCACCATCGTGGAGAACTTCGGCATGCTTCTTCCTCGAATAAGACTCTGAACGGATTGATATATTATAGTCGGACAGCCTACCGACACCACTTCCGATCCATCAAACCACGAGGACAACCCCATGTCTGCTGCTCCCCTGCATCTGCTCTCCATCGAAGACGGCATCGCGCTGGTTACGCTAAACCGCCCCGCCGCGCTCAACTCGATCAACCGTGCGCTACGGGTGGAATTGCTCGCCCTCTGGCCCGAGCTCGATCTGCGCAAGGACGTCAAGGTCATCATCGTTACCGGCGCGGGCGACAAAGCCTTTTGCACAGGTGCCGATCTCAAGGAACGCTCCACGCGCAGCACCGAAGAAATGGTGTTCGACCGTCACTACCTGACATCGCAATCCACCAATGCGCTGGCCAGCGTCAGCAAGCCCGTGATCGCTGCGATCAAGGGCTACTGCATGGCAGGCGGATTTGAAATGGTGCTTCAGTGCGACATATCCATCGCCGCCGATAATTCGATATTCAGTCTGCCTGAATGCACGCACGGATTTTTTCCCGGCGGCGGCGCGTGTCAGCGGCTGCCAAAGCTCGTCGGCTATCAACTGGCGAAAGAACTCATCTTCACCGGACGGCGTTGGGACGCGCAGGAAGCCAAGGCGCTCGGCCTCGTCAACAGAATTGTGCCCGCCGATAAAGTCATGGATGAAGCCATGGCCATGGCAAAAAAAATCGCCTCCTATCCGTCGATCGGCGTGATTCAAGCCAAGCGCGCACTGAATCAATCGATGGAAGTCGGCATGACAGCGGGCCTGAAATTCGATGTCGAAGCCTGGGTCGGCTGCATGCACTCGGACGAGTGGAAAGAAAGGCTCGGCGGCTTTGTGCGCAAGGAACGCAAATCGTAAGCGCCTTCCGCTACCGGCATTTACGCGCGAAGCGGTCTGCGGCAACCACGAATATTCCGCTGTTCCCACGCGCCCGAATCAGGCTGTGGACTAGCGCTGATGGAAATACCATAAGTATTTGTTTTTAAAGAATATTATTTTTAACCCGTCAGCGGTTTTCACCGCCTGATTGTGATTGACGTAGGCAAAAAACGTGTGGCATGATGCAATCGCTTCAGTTACCCAACGGTAACGTTACAACGGCAATATGCAGCACAGGTAATGAACGAAACTCAGGCAACTGAGTGATCGAGGAGCCCCGCCGCGCTGACCGGCGCCGCACCAAGCACGCATCTACCGCTCGCCCACCACTCGTTTACAACGCATCTACAACTTAGGAGTCATCATGGGAGCCACCGAAACACTGGCACGTTGGATTGTCGCCACCAAGTTTGATCAGATACCCGCCGCCGCTATTGAGCAAGCGAAAAAGTCGATACTGGATTACATCGGCACCACGACGTACGGCACATCCACACCGCTCGGCAAAATCATTCTCGAGTTCACGCGTGAGCAGGGCGGTAATCCGCAGGCGCGCGTGATCGCCACCAACATCCGCACTGCGAGTACCGCAGCCTCGTTTGCGAATGGCGCCAATGGTCATGCGGAAGACTTCGATGATCTGGGCGGTGTCGGCGGACATCCCGCCACCGTACTGACGCCGACCGTGCTGGCATTGGGCGACGAGCTGAACCTCTCCGGTAAGGAAATACTGACTGCCTGGGTAGTCGGCTACGAAATCGGCACGCGCCTCTCCGCCAATATCCACACCGATCGTGACTGGCACCCCACCGCCATCTACGGCACCATGGGCGCTGCGGCTGCCGCCAGCAAGTTGTTGAAGCTCGATGTGCAAAGCACGCGCATGGCGCTGGGCATCGCGGGTTCCGAAGCCGGCGGCCTGCGCCGTAACTTCGGCACCATGACCAAGCCCTTTCATCCGGGGCAAGTCGCGCGCAACGGCATCATCGCCGCCAAGCTCGCGGCCAAGGGCTTTACCGCCGACCCCGACATCATCGAAGGCCGCCAGGGTTACGCCGACAACTTCGGCGGTGCCAAGTGCAATATTCCGATGGTCACCAAGTTCCTCGGCAAGGTCTACTACCTCGAGGAAGAAGGCACGCGCATCAAGCCCTGGCCCTGCTGCGGCGGCAACCATCAAATGCTCACCGGTTTGCTGGCCTTCCTGAAAGACAAAAAACCCAAGCCCGAAGACATCGAATCGGTCGAGCACATCGGCCCGAACATTCCCTGCACCGGCGCGCTGCTGCGCTCCGAAGTCACTCAGGGCCTGGAAGGCAAATTCACCATGGCCTACAACATCTCCGCCGCCATCATCGACGGCAAGGTGGATTACAACACCTTCACCGACAAGCGCGCGGCCAAGGGCGATCTGCAGGCGTTCATGGCACGGGTAAAAATCTCGCGTAACAACGATGTGGTGCTGCGCCGTCCGCACATCGCCGATGGCAATCACGAAGCGCGGCTGGTAATCAAAATGCGCGATGGCCGCGTGCACAATCTAGTGCTCGGCACGGCGCATCACCTGACCGGGGACGAAGTGCTCGACAAGTTCCGCCTCAATGCCGAAGCAACCCTCGGCCGCGAGCGTACCGCGCTGACCATCAGCTTGGTGCAACGTCTGGAAAAAATGAAAGATGTTGCCGAGCTGATGGATGCCGTCACCATGGACGGCAAAAAAGCATCCAACGGCAAAACCGCTGGCACCAAGGACAAAGCGCTGGCCTGATTCACCGTAGCAAGTCGGAAACGCACACGGCCCTCTTTACGAGGGCCGCGTGCTTTTCGGGGTGCGTCAAAACAATTTCACATCGAGGTTCTTGACCTGCCGTTCAACCTCGGCATACTCGCGCAACGCATACACCCTGAATTCATCCGGCGTCATCGCGGCATCCGGCGGCTGACTGCCTTCGCTGATCAATTTCTGCGACATTTTGGGTGACGCCATGAACTCCCCAACCACGCGATTCAACGCGGCCACAACAGGCTTGGGCGTGCCCGCCGGTGCATAGAGACTATAACTGTTGACGATCTTGAAGCCAGGAAAGCCCTGCTCCGCCACCGTGGGCAGATCGGGCATCACCGCGATGCGCTTCAAGCCCATCGCGGCCAGCATGCGCAATTTGCCCGACTTGATGGCGGAAGCCGCCGACAGCAGCACGCCGGGATACATGTAAATCTCGCCGCACAGCACGCCCATCAACGATGCCGCGCCGCCCTTGTAGGGCACGTGAACGAACTTCGCTTTCGCCAGCGTAGCAAGTTGCTCCATGCCCAGATGCCCGGCGGTACCCACGCCTGAACTGCCGTAGCTCAGACTTTGCGTTTGCGAATACGCGGCAAGGTCCTTGATGTTTTTCGCCGGCAGCCCCGGCTGAATCATCAAAATGTAAGGTTGCTGCGTCATCGGCACCACCGGGTCGAACGCCTTGCGCACATCGAACGGCACACGCCGGGTGGCGCCGACAATATTAAGCGTGTCAGTGGCTGCAAATAAGGTGTAGCCGTCGGGTGCGGCGCGCGCGCTGATTTCGGTGGCGACAATGGTACCGCCCCCGGAACGATTGTCGACCACCACCGTTTGCCCCCAGCGGTCGGTCAGCATCTGCGCCACGGTGCGGCTGATCATGTCCAGCCCGCCGCCGGGCACCGACGACACGATGATCCGTATTGGGCGTATGGGATACTCCGAGGGCTTGTCCTGCGCCCATGCGCCAGGCGCGGCGAGCAAGGCCGACGCGAGTGTTGCGTGGATAGACTTCATTTATCAAGCCACACGTCTTCCATGCGCAGATTGCTGTACTGATTGTTGAGGCTGGGCACGTAACCTTTCACGTATGGACGCCAGCAGTACGGCAACGCTGCAAAGGTGATGGTCGGACGCACCACGTCCATCTGCAACTTGCGGTCGATCTCCTTGACGAGCTTTTTACGCTCAACCGGGTCAAGCATGGCTGACTGTTTTTCGAACAACGCCTCCATCTCCTTGTTGCAGTAGCCGTCCACGTTGTTGCGCGAGTTACACGAAAAACTCTCGTAGAACGACACGTCCGGGTCGTCCACGGCTTGTCCGCGGGAGCCTATCGCTACGGTATAGCCCCGCTTAAACACGACGTTGGTCCAAATCGCGGTATCGATGGTTTTCATCTCGCCCTTCATAAAAATCTTGGCGAGATGATCCAGGATCAATACCGACGTATCCCGGTACCTCGCCACGTCGCGGGTGCTCAACACGAAGATCAGCGGCTTGTCCGGACCATAACCCGCCTCGCGCATCAGCTTGCGCGCCTCTTCGCGCCGCTTCTCGAGGTCCGGTGCGTACCCCGGTATCGATGCCAGATCCGATTTATCTAGCCCCTACGCGCCTTCCGGCGGCGGCATCAATTCGCCACCAAGCCGGTCGAGCCCCGCTCCCTTGACCTTCACCACCGCATCGCGGTCTATCGCAAGCGCCATCGCGCGTCGAATACGCAGGTCATTGAACGGCGCCACGGCGCGATTGATCATCAAGCGGGTGTACGCATAGCTCAGGCCCACCTCGCAGACCGCGTCGGGCCGCTTCGCCTTGACTTCGGCCAGCAGAGTCGCGCTCGGCGTGTAGATGTCGGTGTCCCCCGCGACGAAGGCGAGATTGCGCGTGCTGGGGGACGGAATGATCGGCATATCGATGCCATCCAAGTAGGGCCGCCCGGGTTTAAAATAATTGGGATTTTTTACCAGTCGTATCATCTTTCCCGGCTCGAAGGAACTCACCATGAACGGGCCAGTGCCGATCGGCTTTTGCCGCATCTGCCGCCCGTCGACATGACAAGGGTAGACCACCGACCACGCGGCAGCGAAGAAACCCAGAAACGAAGGTTGCGGACGGCCCAAGCGAAAACTCACCGTGTCGTCGCCCTCCACCACGATCTCCTGCAGGTTTGAATACCACGCCTTGCGCGGGCTCTTGCGCCAGCCCGCCTCCCGCTTTTCGTTAACGGTATCCCAGGTACACTTGACATCGGCGGCGCTAAACGGCTTGCCGTCGTGCCACTTCACCCCTTTGCGCAGCTTGAACGTCAGCGTCTTGTTGTCCGCGCTCCACGACCAACTCGTTGCAAGATCAGGCACCAGTTGATCAGGCTTGCTGATGCTCTTGGTCGAATCAAACGTCACCAGGTTGTTGAACACCGGCACAAAGGGCGTGGTCACGATGTTCGATCCCTCTTCGTGCAAGGAACCACTCGGTGGATTTTCATCGTTGGCGCGGCGCAAGGTACCGCCGGGTTTTTGCGCCAGGGCTTGTGTCGTCAGCGACAACGCCACAGCCAGTGCCAGCAACTTGAGAAGTGAACGCATGCGTTTCATAACTCTCCCCTCGGTTGGTTGTCCATTACACGAACAGGGAAAGCATAACAAATCCACAGCACGCCGGGAAAATAATGCGCTCCGCGCCGCCCCGCCCTGCTACCGTAGCCCTTTCTCGATCAAGACCGCTGCGTTATGCTGCGAGCTTCTTTGCAGCCATTCACCTTCGCTAAGTCCACAATAGATAGCAGTTCGCCAGTCCGCGCCTGCTGGCATCACGGAAACAACCTCTACAACTCATGCAAGCCCACGCCCCACTCACGGTACGCACCGCTGTTTTGTTTTTCGTGCCGCTGATTTTGACCACCGAGTTGCATCAGCTTTCGCACTCGCTGGTACACGCGTTTCTTGCACGGCTCGGCGATCCCACCACCACGCTGGCGGCCTTCAGCATCGCCTTTGCGTTCAACACCACGTTCAGCGGCATCATGAGCGTGTCCACGCAGGCGGCAATGTCGTACATCACCGACAAGCGTTCGTTCTGGCGCATCGCGCGTTTTTACGCGCTCATCTGCCTAGCACCGTTTTTTCTCATTGAAGCTGTTGCCATCTCCTCTGCGGGCGACTGGTTGTTCGGCACCATGATGGGTGCCAGCCCCGAAGTCACGCGCCTCGCAAAGCTCGCTTCGGCGGTGATGGGCTTGTGGGTGCTGCCAAACCAGGTGCGCAATCTCACCACGGCGCTGTGCATGATGCACCGGCGCACGATGCTGATTTCCCATTCGACCATGGTGCGCCTGGTGTCGCAGGCGCTGATGTTATTGGTGCTACCGTTCTGGATGGAAGGCGCCGTGGCGGGCGCCGCATCACTGGTCGGCTGCATGACTGTGGAAAGCCTCTACATGTATTGGGTCAGCCGCCAGTTCTACGCCGCGCTGCCCGCCAGCGGCGGCGAGCAGGCGTCCTACCGTCAATTGTGGCGCTTTTCATGGCCGCTGATGATCACGCAGATCACCGAAAACGGCGTCACCTTTGTGATTAACTTCTTTCTCGGTCGTCTGGCGAATCCCGATCTTGCGCTGGCGGCCTTCGGCGTGGTCAACGCGCTGAAGTCGCTGGTGGCATCCCCGCTGCGCAACATGGCGCAGACGGCGCAAGCGCTGGTGCATACCCGCGCCGACATGCGCGTGATACTGACGTTCTCGCATCGCCTGACGTTGATCTACGCCGCGTTGGTCGCGGTGCTGTTCTACACACCGATGCGCGACGTGATCCTGAACGGCGTCATGGGCCTGCCCGCCAACCTCAGCGCCTACGCCACGCCAGGGGTGCAGATGGTGATCCTGGTGGTCATTGTGTGGGGCTACTCGTCGCTGTTTCGTGGCCTGCTGTCCGCGATGCGGCAAACGCAAATCATCGCCTTCAGCGCCGCCATACGGCTGCTGGTGGTCATCGCGGTCGGCAGCGTCACCCTGTTTGCGCCCAACCTGAACGGTGCCGCTGTCGGTGTCGCTGCTATAGGCTGCGCGTTTCTGGCTGAAGTGTTAATACTGGGATGGCGCGTGCGGCTGTACAGCCGCAGCCAGGGACCGATATTTCCGCATGAAACATAGCGTATAAAATATGCAATAAAAACAAATACTTACAGAATAACCGCTCAACTGAACCGATAAAACATCGTCAAGTACGGCAAGATCATCACACACATCACCATCAACACAGCACACTTCAAAGGAGAAAACCACATGGGTGCGACCACCGTACTATCCGAATTCGCCAGCAAGACCCGCATCACCGACTTGAGCGCCGAAGCCATTGCCGCCACCAAGCGCCACATCCTCGATTGCGCCGGCGTGGGCCTGGCCGCCACCGTCGAACCGGCGGGGCGCGTCATCCTCGACATCACGCGCGAAGAAGGCGGCACCGCGCGGGCACGCGTGCTCGGCAGCAATCAGCGCACCAGTGCTGTATCAGCGGCATGGGCCAACGGCGCGTTATCGCATCTGCTGGATTACGACGACACCGGATTTTCGCATCCGACCGCGTGCATCCTGCCTGGCGCGCTGGCGTTCGCCGAAGAGGCCGGTGCCAGCGGTGCCGATCTGGTAAAGGCGGTGTGCGTGGGCCTTGAGGTTTTCGAGCGCATGTCACTCTCGGGCCGCCAGCACGAGCATGTGCTGCGCGCGCGCGGCTTTCACCCAACATCGCTGTATGGGTGCTCGGCGGCAGCGGCAGCAGCGGGCAGCATCATCAAACTGAATCCCTCGCAAATGGCCGTGGCCATCGGGCTGGCAGCAGCGAATGCCGGCGGTCTCACACAGCACTTCGGCACCTGGGGCAAGGGCATCCACGCGGGCAACGCGGCGCGCGCGGGCGTGAGTTCAACGCTGCTTGCACAAAAGAATTATTTCGCCGACCCGGATGGCCTCGACGGCGACTACGGTTTTTTCTCGGCGTTTCACGGGCCGGGCAATTTCAATCTCGGCAAGGTCGCCGATGGACTGGGCACGCACTGGTCGATTGTTGACCCCGGCCTCACCGTCAAGGCGTACCCGTGCTGCGGCGGCAATCTGCGCGCGCTCGACGCCGCGCAGGGCCTGCTGCGCGAGAACAACCTCACCTTCGACGACGTGGTGAAACTCGAAGTCGATGTGCATCCCGATCTGCTCAACACCGTGCGCTTTCATCTACCCACACAGGGCTTTCGCGGCAAGTTTTCGCTCGACTACGTGCTGGCGGCAATGCTGCTCGACGGCCGCGTTGATCTCGATTCCTTTTCGGATGCGTATTGCAACGCGCCGAAAATGCGCGCCTCGCTGGCCAAGGTGCAGATCAACAAACACCCGGAATGGGGTGACGATGCCACAGCACGCCGCCGCTCGCCGGTGACCATGACGCTAAAAGACGGCCGCAAAGTCACCAAGCAGGTGGACAAAGTGCGCGGCAGCCCCGGCAACCCGATGACGCGCGACGAACTGCTGAGCAAATATCGCGGCTGCGCCTCGCGCGTGTTAAAGGGTGACCGGCTGGAGAAGTCGATTGCGGCGCTGGAGAATCTGGAGAAGCTGGCGACGGCGAAGGAGTTGATTGATACGCTGACGGTGTGACCCTGCTCTGTCATTCCCGCGAAGGCGGGAATCCATGCGCTGTGCCATATGACACTGTTTTATGGATTCCCGCTTTCGTGCATAAGCGCTAACTTAGACATACCGGCGCATTTTTCCCTCCCCTTCAAGGGGAGGGCTAGGGTGGGGATGGGGGAAAACTCCGGTGACAAAGCACCCCATCCCCCTCCTAACCTCCCCCTTGAAGGGGGAGGAACCGGATACGTTAGCGCTTATGCGCCTGCGCGGGAATGACAAGGTTAGTATTTCCCCACATGAAAGTCCGATGGGTCACAAAACAAAACGGCGCATCCGAAGATGCGCCGTTTTCCATTGCAGCCTGATCAGGCGTTACCGCACTACTACGTCCCCGTTTTCTTCAGCGCCTGTGGCGATTGTACTGCGGCAGCCAACTTGGCCTGCTTCTCCTTGTAACCCGGCGCTTCGGGACGCATCCAGCTGGTGATCGGCTCGTTCCACGGCGAGTGCGCGCCATCGTAGGCTTTCGCGCCTTTGATGAAGTGCTTGGCCTGATCCAGCGTTTCAATGTGCGGCATGTCCATCGCGTAGAGCTTGTCAAAGCGCGGACGCGGCCCGGCCTTGGAGACAAAGCCATACAGCGAATGGCCGACAACTTCTTCGGCCAGCCACACGGCTTCGATCAGCTTGTAGAGGTCAACGCCGGTGTCGATGCCCATTTCTTCGAGCATGTGCATCAGATCTTCAGTGGCGATCATGCCTGCCGCGCGGCCATTGCCGCAGTACGGGCAACCCGCCATGCCGCCGATGGCGCTTTGCAGACGCAGGGTATCGTTGCCATCCATCATGCGAATCGCGGCGTAGACCGACGCCAGCGCGGCGCCACGCGTGTTGTGCAGATGCAGGTTGAAGTCGTTGATCTTCGGCCAGCGCGCCTTGATCGCCTCGATGCAATGCTCGACCTGGTGCGGCATGTTCCAGCCCATCGCGTCAGACAGGCCGATCTTGGTGACCTCAATGCCCGCTGCTGCCCATTGGTTGTGCATGCGGTCGAACATATGCATCAATTGTTCCACGGTCACTTCACCGCTCCAGTTGGAACCGAAGGCATTGCTGATCGACATGCAACCTTCGGTGGCACCTTTGGCAAGCGCATTTTCTATGGTCTGCGGCCACGCTGCCACTTGTTGTGCAATGGAACGATTTGTGTTGCGCTGCGCGAACACGTCACACATGTCCACGCGCGTGGCGTACTCCAGCACCTTGCGCGACAGCGGCGGCGTGTAGGCGGCCGCGCGCTCGCGACCGCGGTCGTTCAACGCGGTGTAGACGTAACGCACCCCCGGCACGGGAGTAAAACGCGCCACCAGTTCGTCCATGATCGCCATCTGCGGCGTGTATTTCGGGCTGACGAAGGAGCCGATCGCAATCTCCTTCAACCCGGTTGCCGACAGCGCGTCCAGCAGACGCACCTTGGCATCCACGGGAATATTCGCACTTTCGATCTGCATGCCTTCGCGCATGCCTTCTTCGGTATGTACTATTTTGGGGTAGCCGCTCATGAGGATTCTCCTTGGCAATGAATGGATGGCGCGGGATTACTTACCCACGGCCTTCAGTTGCGGCGCGCTGGCCAGCTTGGCCTGCTTTTCTTTGTAGCCCGGCGCTTCCGGGCGCATCCAGCTGGTGATCGGCTCGTTCCACGGCGAATGGGCACCATCGTACGCTTTCGGCCCTTTGACGAAATGCTTGGCCTGCTCCAGCGTTTCGATGTGCGGCATGTCCATCGCATACAGCTTGTTAAAGCGCGGACGCGGCCCGGCCTTGGAGACAAAGCCATACAGCGAATGGCCGACGACTTCTTCGGCCAGCCACACGGCTTCGATCAGCTTGTACAGATCAACGCCGGTGTCGATGCCCATTTCCTCGAACATGTGCATCACGTCTTCGGTGGCGATCATCATCGCCGCGCGGCCATTGCCGCAGTACGGGCAACCGGCCATGCCGCCGATGGTGGTTTGCAGACGCATGGTGTCGCTGCCGTCAAAGTGGCGCATCGCGGCATAGATCGACGCGAGGCCCACGCCGCGGCCATTGTGCAGGTGCAGATTGAAATCCTTGATGTCGGGCCAACGTTCCTTGATCGCCGCCACCGTGCGCTCCACCTGATGCGGCATACACCAGCTCGTCGCGTCGGCGAGGCTCACCTTGGTGACCTTGATACCGGCGTCGTCCCACAGGTTGTGCATTTTGGAGAGCATCAGCATCTGCTGTTCCAGCGTGCATTCGCCGATCCAGTTGGAGCCCCACATATTGCTGATGCCCAGCGTCGCTTCTGTCACGCCCTTGGCGACCGCATTCTCGATCACCTTCGGCCACGTGGCCATCTGCTGCGCCTGCGTGCGGTTGGTGTTGCGTTGTGCGAACACATCGCACATGTCGACGCGGGTAGCAGCCTCGCTCACCTTGCGCGAGAGCGGCGGCATGAATTCTTTCGCGCGTTCGTGACCACGGTCATTCAGCGCCGTGTAGGTGTACTTGACACCGGGCTTCGGCTTGAAGCCTGTCAGCAATTCCTCCACCTTCGCCATTTGCGGCGTGTACTTCGGGCTGACGAACGACCCAACGTTGATGTCCTTCAGGCCGGTTTCCGACAACGCATTCAGCAAGCGGATTTTCGCCTCAATGGGAATATCCTTGTCTTCGATCTGCAAACCGTCGCGCATGCCTTCTTCTGTATGAATAATCTTGGGATAACCGGCCATGATGGGCTCCTTAAAGTAAACCAGTGGACTGAACAGAGAATGAAATGATTCGCTGGTGCTGACTGTAACGGGCTGGGCAAAACAAACAGTCAGACGTTGGGTTCTTCCGCGCGATCAACAGCACACGGGAGGACTAAAACAAAGAATAGCACAGGAACCGTACGCGACCCGGCCCCGCCCACCGTGCGGGCAAGGCACTTACCGCAGATGCCCCCGACACTTTCCACGTTGCGGATCAGGATAAAAATAATTCAATAAAAACATATACTTATGATATTCATGCGAATTCCAGAGACTCACCGTGGCCGACAAAAAAAGTTGCGCGCGCCGACCGCACTGCGCTACATTGAAAACCAGCGCCGCTGCACTGTGTAACCGGCGTATCAGCCAACCTGCACCGGAGAACGACATGCCCATCAATTCAGAAGAAGGTTTGCGAGAACTACTCACCAGCACCAAGACCATCGCACTCGTCGGCGCGAGCACCAATCCGCGACGACCCAGCCACTCCGTCATGCACTACATGCTGGATCAAGGCTACAAAGTGATTCCGGTGAACCCGAACGAAAGCGAAATTCTCGGGCAAAAAGTCTACGCCTCGCTGAAGGATATCCCGGAACCAGTGGACATGGTGGATGTGTTCCGTACCGCCGAAGCCGCAGGCGAAGTGTGCGACGAAGCCATCGCCATCGGCGCCAAGTCGGTGTGGCTGCAACTGGGCGTGATCAACGAGGCAGGTGCTAAACGCGCCGAAGATGCTGGCCTGAAAGTCGTGATGGATCGCTGCCCGGCCATCGATATGCCGCGCTTGGGGCTCGGGCCGAAGAATCCGCACAAGCCCAAGGATCCGCTGCGCTAAGCCGTGTGAGGCGTGGCGGCTGCAAGCGCACCCGTCAGGGCTTATAGACGATACCCGCCGCTTTAATAATCTTGGCGTAGCGCGCCAGCTCATCCCGAATCACCACCGCCGTTTGCTCGGGCGTGGACGTAAACGGTTCCGCGCCTTGCTTGGCCATAAACTCCGTCGTCGCTGGTAGCGCCAGAACCGCCCCAATATCAGCGTTGATTTTATTAATGATCGCGCGCGGCACCTTGGCCGGCCCGACCATCGCCGTCACGCTGGTCAAGCCAAAGCCCTTCATGCCGGCTTCCGTAAACGTCGGCACCGTGGGCATCGCGGCCAGGCGCCCTTCGCCGCTCATCGCCAGTGCGCGCAACCGGCCAGCGGTGACAAACGGGATCACCGTGATCGGCACCTGAAACGACAACTGCACGCGCCCGGCCAGCAAATCGGTGGTCACGGGGCCCGACCCTTTGTAGGGGATATGAACCATCTTCGTGCCGGCCATCTGATTGAACAGCTCGCCCGACAGATGCGTATTGGTACCCACGCCGGACGAGCCGTAATTAAATTCACCCGGCTTGGATTTCATCAGTGCGGCAAATTCTTGCAGCGTATTCGCCGGCACAGTTGGGTGCACCACCAGCACGCTGCGCCCGGTGGCAATCGTGGCAATGGGGGCAAAATCGCGCGCCACGTCGTACGGCAGATTGGCCATCAGGCTTGGCGTGCTGAACATCGACGCGCCCGACCAGCCAATGGTGTAACCATCCGGTTGCGCCCGCGCCAGCACTTCGGTACCGATCACCGTGTTACCGCCAGGGCGGTTATCCACCACCACCGAGTGACCCCATTTTTCCGTCAGCTTACCGGC
>CAMBGJ010000046.1 GCA_945865805.1 Bordetella parapertussis | reverse complement strand
GATCGCAATCTGATACCGTTCGTCTTGGGTGAGGTGTGTGTAGTTCATTCTTGGCAACTTTAACTTGGTGGTCGAGGGGCTCGGATGCTATCGCACCTCGCCCACCCAACCTATTAATCAGAGTTGCACTTCGAATTTGAACTCGCGATAGTTTTTGTTGGCTATGTAGAGTTTTAGCATGGAGACGTTGTTGGGAAGCGTGAACGTTTTGCCTGAGAGGGGTGACCCCGCTTACCGAGGTACGTCCTCTCAATCGAATCATTGGGCGTCACGGTAGCACAGGCCCGTAGCCCGGAAGGAGCGCAGCGTATTCCGGGGCCTTTGCCTTCCTTCACACACCCTGATCGCCGTTTCCCGGCGAGTCGCGACGGATATCGAAGTATCGGTTCGGCACCGTTAGTCGCCCCGGAATACGCTACGCTCCTTCCGGGCTACGCTTGCTGCGTGCGCGGCAATTGATTTTCAACTGCCATGTTCCGCATGAGAGCGCGCAGCTTAGAAAATGTGACCTGGTATTGACCATTTTTGGGACGTTCCTTGTGAGAGACCAAATCCCAAACCAGTGCGCCGGGGCCATTTTAGATTTCTTGAAACGAACAATTACGCTTCAACGCAAGCACAAGTAAATAGTCGGGTTTGCTGGAAATCGCGATGCGATCCGTTTGGGTCGCCTTTACTTGAACATTGCGACCATTGCACGAACCGTCGTGGCAATGAGCGGAAGCAGGACTCAGTTTTACCCCGTAGTGGTAAGCGGCCAACGCCTCTCCAAGACTACCAACCATGTGTCCATCAGGCGTGAAATAGCGACCAGGAAACATTCGTTCTAGCTCATCCACAAGCTCATAGATCGTCGCCACAATTTGGGGAAATCGGTCGATATCCATGAACAGGCCTAACGAATAGTTTTATTCATCGAAAACGCCGGTTAACATCCCAGCACGCTTGTTAACATTCCAATCAACAGTTAAGTATATTCCAATTAAAACAATATGTTACAGAAATTTCCTGCATTTTCAATACGGTTAAAATTGGTAAAAAAAACAACCCGCCCTAAGCCACCCGCATCTTCTCAACCAACCCCATATCCGGGTCTTTCCCCAACCCCGGTTCCTGCGGCACGGCAAAGTCGCCGTTCTTGGGAATAATCTGCTCGCCAAACGGTGATTCAGCGAAGTCGCAGTAGTAGCGCTCTATCGGTATCAGGCGCGCGCTGGCGGCGCAGACGTGGATCGACGCGAGCAGGCCGGGGCCGAAGTATGGCGAGTGCGGTACGACGGTCACGCCGTGCGCTTCGCCGAGTGCGAAGACTTTGCGCATTTCGGTGACGCCGCCGATTTTGGTGATGCTGGGTTGGGCGATGCTGACGCCGCCGATTTCCAGCAGGCGTTTGAATTCCATGAAATTGGAAATGTTTTCGCCCGCCGCTATCGGCGCGGAACTGGCGGTGCGCAGGCGCGCGAGGCCACTGTGATCGTCGGGCGGGTAGATCGGTTCTTCGATCCACGCGAGTTTCATGTCGGCCCAGTTGCGCGCGATGGCGATGGATTCGTCCACCGTCCACGGGCAGGAGCAATCGACCATCAGCGGTACGTCCGGGCCGCAGGCTTTGCTGGCTGCGCGCACGATGGCGGTGCTGCTTTCGTGCAGTTTGATGAGGCGGTAGCCGCGGCTTTTGGCTTCGTTGATTTTATCCACCACAGCTTTTTCGACGCCATAGCGCAGCAGGCTGGCATACGCGGGCAACGTGGCGCGCGCACTGCCGCCGAGCAGTTTGTAGAGCGGCACACCCGCGCGCTTGGCGGCGATGTCCCACAGCGCGATGTCGAGGCCGGAAATAGCGAACACTACGGCGCCGCCGCGCCCGGTGTTGTAAAGGCCGCGATGCAGATCGGCTTGAATTTGCACGATCTGCGAGGAATCCTTGCCGATGACGCGCGGCGCGATAATTTCCGCCACTGCCGTGCGCGTCGCCAACCAGCCAGCGTTGGAGAACGCTTCGCCCCAGCCTGTGTAGCCGTCGTCAGTTTCGACTTTGACCAGCAGGGTGTGCACGTCGTTCTTGGGTGCGCCGCTGGCGTGGGGCACGGCGCTGTCCAGCACCAGCGGGGTGCGGATCAGGATGGGTTCGATGCGGGTGATTTTCATGATGGGCTTTCTTTGTTTAAATATTTGATTTTATTTACTATTTAATCTTTTCACGGGGATGTCGTATAGCATTCAGGTGGCCATCTACCAACACTGTCACTCCCGCGAAAGCGGGAATCCATAACACAGTGCCATAGGGTGCTCCCTGTGGATTCCCGCTTTCGCGGGAATGACAAGGAACGTTTTTTTGCACTACGCGAATCACTTTGGCACTCAAGAATCTCATGGAAAAGTCTGGCGAACCGCTCCCTGTTCTAACTACTCCAACCTAACCCCAGCCGCCTTGATAATTTTCCCCCAGGTCACCGTTTCTTCGCGGATAAAGGCGGCGAATTGCTCTGGCGTACTCGATTTGGCTTCGGCACCTTGCGACATTAGCCGCTCCCTGGTGTCTGGTGCGTCCAGTGCTTTAACCAGCGCGCCGTGCAAGCGCGCGGCAATGTCTTTCGGCGTTGCGGCAGCCGCAACAAAACCATACCAATTGTCGGCGCGCACGCTAGGGTAGCCAGCTTCGGTCATGGTGGGCATGTCGGGCAGCGCGGCTTGGCGCTTGGCGGTGGCGACCGCCAGCGCGCGCAGCTTGCCGGATTTGACGTGCGGCAGCAGCACCGGCACATCGAGGATGGTGAGTTGCACGTGGCCGCCCAGAAGGTCAATCACGGCGGGCGCAGCACCTTTGTACGGCACGTGCACGAGGTCCATGCCTGCGGCAGTAGCCAGCGACACCACCGCCAGATGCGGCATGCCACCGTTGCCGGTTGAACCATAGGCGATTTGTTTGGGTCTGGCTTTGGCCAACGCGACCAGTTCTTTGGTGGTTTTCACCGGCAGCGAAGGATGCACCGCGAGCATCTCAGGCACGGTGACGCCCAGCGTCAGCGGCATCAATTCCTTGTTGATATCGATCGGCAGCTTGGCATACAGATTTGCCGCGAACGCCAGCACGCCGGTGCCCGCGAAATAGATGGCGTAGCCGTCCGGCGGCGCGGTGCGGGCGATGTGTTCGGCGGCGATCATGCCGCTGACGCCGGCACGGTTATCGACGACGACTTGCTGGGCAACGATTTCGGTTAACTTTTGCGCGATGGTGCGGGCGAAAAAATCCGCCGGGCCGCCCGCCGGAAAACCCACCACCAGACGCAACGGCTTGGCAGGGAAATTCGCAGCGGTTTGAGCAGATACGGGGGTTGCGGCAAAAGCCACGGTAGCGGCAATAAGACAGGACAAACGAGACATTCAATACTCCGGGTAAGAGGCTTCGATCAGGGCGGTTGCGCGGTCTCCGCTAAGGCATGCTCGATACAAATGCGGAACGTATCATATCCGCCACCGTGCGCAGCCATCGTTGCCGCCGCTGTTGCGCATAGGCATTGTTGCGTTCATCCAAAATCGGGGTTGCGCGTTATACGCTTTTGTGACAACGGGGCTTTAGCCGTGCGACAGCGCGTGGTATAATCCCTATCTGATTGAATTTTAAGGATTTACCGGGGGGCGCCTGGTTATTTTCGCGCCTGACGGCAGCCCCATAAAAAAAATAACGCCATGATCCGGCAACGCACGCTTAAAAATGTCATCAGCGCCACGGGCGTAGGCCTGCACACCGGCGAAAAGGTGTACATGACCCTGCGCCCGGCCCCTGCCAATACCGGTATTGTGTTTCGCCGTGTCGATCTGCCACAAGTGGTGGATATCAAGGCCGATCCTTATGCGGTGGGCGACACGCGGCTGGCATCTTGCCTGGAAAAAGACGGCGCGTCAGTGGGCACGGTGGAGCATTTAATGTCGGCGCTGGCGGGCCTGGGCATCGACAATGCGTTTGTCGATCTGTCTGCACCCGAAGTGCCTATCATGGACGGTAGCGCGGGGCCCTTCGTATTCCTGCTGCAATCGGCGGGTGTTGAGGAACAAAACGCTGCCAAGCGCTTTATCCGCATCCTTAAAACCATTGAAGTCCGCCACGGCGATAAATGGGTCAAACTGGAGCCATTTAACGGCTTCAAACTCGACCTCGGCATCGAATTCAATCACCCGGTGTTTGACGATTCACGGCAGACGGTGAGCTTCGATTTCGCGTCTACGTCCTACGTCAAGGAAGTCAGCCGAGCGCGCACCTTCGGTTTCATGCAGGATGTCGAAGCCATGCGCTCGCAAGGGCTGGCGATGGGCGGCAGCCTCGACAACGCCATCGTGATGGATGAATACCGCATTCTGAACAGCGACGGCCTGCGTTACGACGACGAATTCGTCAAACACAAAGCACTCGATGCCATCGGCGATTTGTATTTGCTGGGGCACCCGATCATCGGTGCATTCAGCGGCTTTAAATCCGGCCATGCGCTGAACAACCAACTGCTGCGCGCGCTACTCGAAGACCAGGCCGCGTGGGAGTACTGCAGTTTCGCCAAGACCGAAGAAGCGCCGCGCTTCATTACCTGGCAACCGCAGGCGGCTGGCGCGTAATCGCGCCCGATAGCGCGCGACGCGTCGTTCGCGGCGTATGTCCGCGTGAGTCCTAACGGCGTTAATCCCTCGTTTTAGATTGATTCTTGACCAGTCTGGTTAACGCCGACTTGAGCGCCGGATCGTGCACGATTTGTGAAAGATTCCGAAATTTCTCAATAGAATCAACAGATAGCGTGGATTTTTTTACCTTATCTCGCAGCTTTTGCCGAGGGGAATTGACTTGCAGCTCCACTTTAATTCCAGTAACCTCCGCATCGAGTTTACTAAGGATCGGCAGCAAACGCGGTAGTAGTTGTCGCAACTTCGCGGCGACGGCCACTTGGTCCGTCAACAAATAAAGCGTACCTGCCTTGATGTAACCCACACGGCTTGCCTTGGTCAGATAGGCAAGTTCGACCGGGGTGTAATCGACATAAGCTTGTTGCAGTGCCGCCTGCCGTTGCGCATTCTTGCGCACAGCCTCGAGTTCGCTTGAGGTGCCTATCAGTTGGCGGATATCACGCAACGGCATGGATAGCTGTCTGGAGGTTCTGTTTGAACATTATTCTTGTATCAGGACGGTTGGCGAAGGCCCGTACCATCACTTTGGGGCCCAAGCATATCGCAGTCGCCACCGCCGGTGTGTTGTTCGCGGTGCTGCTGACGTCCGGCTTGCTCAATTTCGCCATGCTGCGCTACGCCGCCGAACTGCCGTTTCTGAAAAGCCAGGTGCGCTCGATACAGCAAAGCCAGCTGGTGGAAAATGAATCGTATATGCGCGACAACCTCAACGCCATGGCGCAACGCCTGGGGCAGATGCAGGCACAACTGCTGCGGCTGGATACCCTGGGTGAGCGGCTGGCCAAGCTGGCGGGTTTTAAACCGCAGGATTTTCAGTTTAACGAGGCCCCCGGCCGCGGCGGCGCGCCGTCTGCGGTGCCCAACCAGGATGTCTCGCTTGACGATATGTTCAAGCAGGTGGACAAGCTCACACGCCAGGTGGACGACCGCGGCGGCAAGTTAAGCGCGCTGGAGTCGATATTGGTCATCGACAGTGCTAAAAAGAAGCTGATACCCACCATGATGCCGGTCATCGGCGGCGCCTATAACTCCAATTTCGGCTGGCGTCTGGACCCGTTCAACGGCCAGCATTCCTACCACGAAGGCATTGACTTCGCAGGCAGCCTGGGCACGCCTATATTGGCGGCGGCGGGCGGGGTGGTGGTCTACGCGGAATACCACGCCGCCTATGGTAATATGGTGGAAATCGATCATGGCAACGATTTGATTACGCGTTACGCACACGCCTCGAAATTGCTCGTCAAAGTGGGCGACATGGTTTTGCGCGGCGCCAAAATAGCGGAAATGGGCAGCACGGGCCGCTCCACTGGCACACATCTGCATTTTGAGGTGCGCCAGCGCGGTGTTTCGGTAAACCCCGCCCAGTTTTTGCAGTTGCCGGGCTGAAATAGCCTACGATCGCAGAATAAATTGCAAGGGGTGGGGGTTTCCCCGCCCCTTTTTTATTTTATCGGGAGTTTGAAGCAGTCCATGGTTACCGGAATTCTCAAAAAAATATTTGGCAGCCGCAACGACCGGTTGCTGAAACAGTACCGCCGCAAGGTCACGGCGACCAATGCGCTGGAAGCCGGCATCGCCAAATTGTCGGACGACGCCCTGCGCGCCAAAACCGATGAATTCCGCGACCGCATCAAAGCGCATCTGGCCAAGCTCAACAGCGGCACGGCAGAAAATAAAGCCGCGCACGAGGAAGCCGAGGAACGCGAACGCCGCGTGATCCTCGACGAATTGCTGCCGGAAGCCTTTGCCGTGGTGCGCGAAACCTCGAAGCGCACGCTCGGCATGCGCCACTTCGACGAGCAGTTGCTGGGCGGCATCACGCTGCACAACGGCAAGATTTCCGAGATGCGCACCGGCGAAGGCAAAACGCTGATGGCGACGCTGCCTGCGTATCTGAATGCGCTCACCGGACGCGGCGTGCATATCGTTACCGTCAACGATTATCTCGCGCAGCGCGACGCCGATTGGATGGGCACGATCTACAAATTCCTCGGCCTGACTGTCGGCGTGAACTTGTCGCAAATGCCGCACGAGTTGAAGCAACAGGCTTACGCGGCCGATATCACCTACGGCACCAACAACGAATTCGGTTTTGATTACCTGCGCGATAACATGGTGTATCAAACCTCGGAGAAAGTGCAGCGCGTGCTCAGCTTCGCCATCGTGGACGAGGTGGATTCAATCCTCATCGACGAAGCGCGCACGCCGCTGATCATCTCCGGCCAGGCCGAGGACACCACCGAGCTCTACGTCAAAATGAATGTGGTGATCCCCAAACTCACCCGCCAGAAGGAAGAAAAATCCGAGGAAGGCGATTACTGGGTCGATGAAAAAGCGCATCAGGTGATGCTGTCGGAAGACGGTCATCAGCACGCGGAAGAACTGCTCGAAAAAGCGGGCATGCTGCCGCCCAACACCAGTCTTTACGATCCGGCGAACATCGCGCTCATGCACCACCTGAACGCCGCGCTGCGCGCATATACGCTGTATCACAACGAGCAGCAGTACGTGGTGCAGAACGGCGAAGTCATCATCGTCGACGAATTCACCGGCCGCCTAATGTCGGGTCGGCGCTGGTCGGAAGGCCTGCATCAGGCGGTCGAAGCCAAGGAAGGCGTGGAGATTCAGAAAGAGAATCAAACACTGGCGACGATTACCTTCCAGAATTATTTCCGCATGTATAAAAAACTCGCGGGCATGACCGGCACGGCGGACACCGAGGCCTATGAGTTCCAGCAGATTTACGGCCTGGAAACGGTGATCATCCCCACGCATCAAAACATGATCCGCAAGGACATGAACGATCTGGTGTATCAATCCACGCCGGAAAAACACAAGGCCGTTATCGCCGACATCAAGGACTGCTACGCGCGCGGCCAGCCCGTGCTGGTGGGCACCACGTCGATTGAGAACTCGGAACTGCTCGCCGACTTGCTGCAAAAAGAAGGCGTGCCGCACAATGTGTTGAACGCCAAGCAACACGCGCGCGAGGCGGAGATTGTGGCGCAAGCGGGCCGTGCCAAAGTGGTGACGATAGCTACCAACATGGCCGGTCGCGGCACCGACATCGTGCTCGGCGGCAGCATCCATCGCGAAACCGAGGCCATTCGCGGCGACACCACCATCGACGAAGCCACGCGCAAAAAGCGTCTGGACGACCTGCAGCACGACTGGCAGATACTGCACAACCAGGTGGTGTCGCTGG
The DNA here is from genome assembly GCA_945865805.1 of Bordetella parapertussis. Classification (GTDB taxonomy): domain Bacteria; phylum Pseudomonadota; class Gammaproteobacteria; order Burkholderiales; family SG8-41; genus UBA5216. The sequence goes on along the minus strand of CAMBGJ010000046.1, from coordinate 14,830 downwards.
GTGGGCTGCATATCGTCGGCACCGAGCGGCATGAATCGCGCCGTATCGACAACCAGTTGCGCGGACGTTCCGGGCGGCAGGGCGATCCCGGCTCCAGCCGCTTTTATTTGTCGCTCGACGATTCGCTGATGCGCATATTCGCGGGCGAACGCGTCAAGTCGATCATGCAGCGGCTGAAGGTGCCCGAAGGCGAACCGATCGAAGCGGGCATCATCAACCGCTCAATTGAAAACGCGCAGCGCAAGGTTGAGGCACGCAACTTCGACATCCGCAAACATCTGCTCGAATACGACGATGTCGCCAACGATCAGCGCAAGGTCATCTACCAGCAGCGCAACGAGTTGCTCGACGCTGAAGACATGTCCGAAACTGTGACCGCGATGCGCTCGGACGTGGTGAGCGGCTACGTGGCGCAGAACATACCCGAGGGCAGTCTCGAAGAGCAATGGGATGTGGCGGGCCTGGAGCGCGTGCTCGACAGCGACCTCGCGCTGCAACTGCCAGTGCAACAATGGTTGAAAGACGAAACGGGGCTTGAAGAAGAGGATCTGCGCAAACGCATCGTCGAGGCCGCGCACAAGGCGTACCACGACAAGATCGCCGCCGTGGAGGCGCAAGCGATGCGCCAGTATGAGCGTGGCCTGATGCTGCAAAGCATCGACTCGCATTGGCGCGAACATCTGTCTTCGCTGGATCATTTGCGTCAAGGCATCCATCTGCGCTCTTATGCACAGAAAAACCCGACGCAGGAATACAAGCGCGAAGCCTTCGAGTTGTTCTCGCTGTTGCTCGATACCATCAAAGGCGAAGTCACCAAAACGCTGATGACAGTGCGCATCCGCAGCGCCGAAGAGCTGCAAGCTGTCGAGGAACACGACACGCCGACCAATGTGCAATACCGTCACGCCGACTATGACGGCGCAGGCGGCGCGGCTGACGGCGATACGCAAGCCGCGTCCGACGATAGCGCGTCGGCGCAGCAGCCCTTTGTGCGCACCGGCCAGAAGGTTGGCCGAAACGACCCCTGCCCCTGCGGCTCGGGCAAGAAATTTAAGGTGTGTCACGGGCGTCTGTCGTAAAGTATGGCAAGGTAAAATATCAATAAAAACAAATACTTATAGATGTATAGTTGAATAGGTGATGCCATGGCTGTAAATCTATCCGCCCCTGATCCCGCCAGCCTCGCCGCGATAGCTGGCGTGGAACTGGGTTTTGCCGAAGCCGGCATCCGCAAGGCGGGCCGCCGCGACTTGATGCTGATGCGCTTTGCGCCGGGCACGCGTGTGGCCGGCGTGTTCACGCAAAACAGTTTTGCCGCAGCACCCGTGCTGGTGTGCCGCGAACGCATCAACGCCGGATCGCCCGTGCGCGCAATCGTGGTCAATGCGGGCAACGCCAATTGCGGCACCGGCGCGGAAGGCCTCGCCGCCGCGCGCAAGACCTGTGACGCCGCCGCCAAACTGCTTGGCTGCGCGCCCGAAGCCGTGTTGCCGTTTTCAACGGGTGTCATCCTCGAACATCTTCCGGTGGATCGTATCGAAGCCGCGCTGCCGGATTGCGTGAAATCGCTCGCAGCAAACCATTGGGCAGATGCCGCAGCGGCGATCATGACCACCGACACCGTGCCCAAGGGTGCGTCGGCCAGTACCACGGTCGGCAGCAAGCCAGTGCGCGTTACCGGCATCGCCAAGGGCGTAGGCATGCTGCAACCGAATATGGCAACCATGCTCACCTACATCGCCACCGATGCGGCGATTGTGCAAGCGCTGTTGCAGCGCATGGTGAAGGAAGTCGCCGACCTGTCGTTTAACCGCGTGACGGTGGACGGCGACACTTCGACCAACGATTCTTTCATGCTGATTGCCACTGGTCACGCCGGCAATGCCGAGATCACCAGTGCGGCCAGCGCGGACTACGCCGCGTTGCGCGCGGCGGTGCTGGCCGTGGCAACGCCGCTGGCGCAGGCCATAGCGCGCGACGGCGAAGGCGCCACCAAATTCATCACCATCCGCGTCAGCGGCGCGGCGGATGACAATGAGGCCGCGCGCGTCGGAAAGTGCATCGCGCATTCGCCGTTGGTCAAAACCGCGTTTTTCGCCTCCGATCCGAATCTCGGGCGGCTGATCATGGCCATCGGCAACGCGGGCGTGGCTGATATGGATGTGTCGAAAGTATCGATCTGGCTCGGCGATGTGCGCGTGCTGCTCAACGGCGGGCGCGACGCAGCGTACCGCGAAGAAGACGGCGCGCGCGTAATGAAGCCGGCAGAAATCAACGTGCATGTGGCGCTGGGCCGCGGCAATGCGGAACAGACGGTGTGGACCTGTGACTTTTCCTACGATTACGTCAAGATCAACGCCGAGTATCGCACCTAAATATATTCAATAAAAACAAATAGTTACGAATTTCCGTTCATGATGTCTGATGTTAGTACCTTACTCGCACGCGCCGAGTCGCTAGTAGCGCGGTTGGAGAAGCTGCTTCCCGCCGATGCCGCGCCCGTTGATTGGAAAGCCGCCATCGCCTTTCGCTGGCGAAAATCGCATGGCCGCAGCACCCTGCACGCCGTGCAGCAGGTGCACCGTATCCAGTTAAACGACCTGCGAGGTATCGCTGAGCAAAAAACGCTGGTAGAGCAAAACACGCGTCAGTTTGTCGAAGGATATCCAGCGAACAATGTGCTGCTAACTGGTGCGCGCGGCACCGGCAAATCGTCGATGATCAAGGCGCTGCTTACCAAGTATGCGCCGCGCGGGTTGCGGCTGATCGAAGTCGAGAAACAGGATCTGATCGACTTGCCGGAAATTGTTGAACTCATCTGTAACCGGCCTGAACGCTTCGTGCTGTATTGCGACGACCTGTCGTTTGAGGCCGACGAGCCGGGTTACAAGGCGTTGAAAGTCATCCTCGACGGCTCGGTCGCTGCCGCGTCGGAGAACTGCCTGATTTACGCCACCTCGAACCGCCGTCACCTGATGCCGGAGTTCATGAATGAGAATCTCGAATACAAACACCTCGGCGAAGAAATTCATCCCGGCGAAACCTCGGAAGAAAAAGTCTCGCTGTCGGAACGCTTCGGTCTGTGGGTGTCGTTCTACCCGTTTGATCAGGACGAATACCTGCGTATCGTCGATGTGTGGCTCGCGCATTTCAACGTCAGCGGCACACGCGGCGAGGAGGTCACGCACGCGGCGCTGCAATGGGCGCTGCAACGCGGCTCGCGCAGCGGACGTGTCGCCTGGCAATTCGCGCGCGACTGGGCAGGCCGCAAACGCCTGTCGTCGCAGCGCGCGCGCAAGAAATAACCCCTCCTAATTCCCGCACCATGCCGGAGCCGCGCCGCCGTATTGAAGTCGCCGCCGCGGTCATACACGACGTAGCCGGGCGTTTTTTACTGGCGCAGCGTCCGCCGGGCAAGGCGTTTGAAGGCTACTGGGAGTTTCCCGGCGGCAAAGTCGAACCGGGGGAATCCGCCACTGCCGCTGTATGCCGCGAATTACACGAAGAACTCGGCATCGCAGTTGATACCAACACTGTATGCCCTTGGCTTACACGTGACTTCGAGTACCCGCACGCGGCAGTGCGCCTGCGATTTTTTCGTATCTACCAATGGCGCGGTGAACCACACGGGCGCGAAGGCCAGCGCTTTGCATGGCAAACCGCGGACGCGCTCAGTGTTGCGCCCATTCTGCCGGCCAATGGCCCGATCTTGCGCGCGCTGGAATTACCGGATGTCTATGGCATCACGCAGGCAGCGACGATGGGCATCGACGCGTTTAACGTGAAGCTGGAAGCCGCATTAAAACGCGGCCTGCGGTTGATTCAGGTGCGCGAGAAAACCCTGCGGGCGGATGTGCTACGGCAATTTGCCACGCACGTGGTAACGCTGTCGCATCGCCATGGCGCGCGTGTGCTGATCAATGGCGACGTGCAGCTCGCACGGGAATCTGGCGCGGACGGCGTACATCTCACCGCCGCACAATTGCAAAGTCTGACGCAGCGCCCCGATTGCGCGTGGGTGGCGGCGTCGTGTCACAACCGCGCCGAGATCGAGGCCGCGACACGGCTGGGCGCAGACTTTGCGGTTGCCGGGCCCGTGGCAGCAACACCAACACATCCCGACGCGCCGCTACTGGGTTGGCAAGGATTCGCGCATTGCGTGGCGGACACCGCTATCCCTGTCTATGCGCTGGGTGGTATGCAAATGCAGGACTTGGTCGACGCACGCGGGGCGGGCGCGCAAGGCGTGGCTATGTTGCGCGGCGCGTGGGCTTAATACGTTCCATTCTTTCAATATGTTCCACGATTAATTCAGCGCTGGCCCGTTACTTTCGTTAGCAGGCAAATTCAGCAAGTCCTGCTCGTCGATGTCATCGTGTTCAACCACCGGGATGCGATACGACTCGCTGGCCCATGCCCCCAGATCCATGGTCTTGCAATGCTCGGAGCAAAAAGGGCGCCAGGGGTTACTGGTGCTCCACACCACCTTGGTGGCACAGCGCGGGCAATTTACCAGTCGTTCCGCCATGATTTCAGGTAGCTACAGGTTGCAGAAGGTGAGTTCGAATTCAACATCCGTTTCAACGGTTTTCGGACGTTGGCCACCTTCATTGCTGGTGAAGCGGATATTGAGCGCATACTTGTTGGCGCTGATTTCCGGCACGCACTGATAATTACGCGACAAGCGTATCCGCAGCATCTGCGCCACCCGCCCCGCCATCATCTGCTGGTAGACGCCTTGATGCGCGATCAGCGTGGTGTGCTTGCCGCTTTCACGCAGCAGACGCAGCACGATAACAATGGCTTCGCGTATCGGCACAAACGGTGCCAACCACTGATTCAGATCGTGACGGCGCTGGTCGCTGTTTTGTTGCAGCCAGAAGTGATACGACGGCAAATCAAACTCACACACGCCGCCGGGAATACTGGTGCGCTGCTTGATACCCATCAACCAATCGTTCTCACGCAATTCCTGCCCGACCTTGCCTGACGCCTGGAATAATCGCGACGCCGCCTGATCGATTTTCCACAGAATGTCGTCAAGCGCCGCTTCGGATATATCCGGGTTTTCACGCAGCGACTCCAGGGCATACTTCTGCCGTTCGAGCTCCTGCAGCAGATCGGATTTAAGGTCAGCGCGGCTGGCGACTTCCAGAATTTCAAAAATCGACACCAGGGCCGCGTGGTGTTCCAGTGCGTCCGACTTGGCAAGAAAATAATCGACGCGCTCGTACAAATCCTCGAACCGTAAGAGGGTGCGCACGCGCTCGCTGAGCGGATACTCGTAGCTGATCACAAGAGGTCCGGGGCCATGGCCTGTGCGGTTGAGGATGCGGGCAAGTATTCACCAAAACGCGCAAAAAATAAAGCGCTATCGAACCCGCGTGGCACTGGAATTACCCGAGCCGATGTCGCCGCTCAGTCCCGCGCCATGCGGTCTGGTCACAACATATTCAGGTAGCTTCGATTCAAGGCAGTGCCATGAAAGAGGGCTATAACACCCGCGATCGCCAGGTAAGGACCAAACGGTATGGGCGTTTCACGGCCATGCCGCGCGAAAATCATCAGGCCGATGCCGATGATGGCACCGACCGAGGCGGACAGCAAAATCACCAGCGGCAACATCTGCCAGCCAAGCCACGCACCGATGGCGGCGAGCAATTTGAAATCACCATAACCCATGCACTCCTTACCCGTGGCGAGTTTGAACAGCCAGAACACCGACCATAGCGCAAGATAACCGCAGGCAGCACCTATGACCGCCGATGGCAAATCCACGAATGCGCTGCCGACATTGAACAACAAACCCGCCCACAGCAACGGCAAGGTAATGTCATCTGGCAGATAAAACGTATCGAGATCGATGAACGTCAACGCGATCATTGCGAACAAGAATATCAGCGCGCCCAAGCCCGCCAGGGTAGCGCCGAATCGCCACACGGCGTATCCCGCCAGCAGGCCGGCAATCGCCTCGACAAAAGGATAGCGCGGCGATATCCGCGTTTTACACCCCGCACATTTCCCGCCAAGCACAAGGTAACTGACGATCGGAATGTTTTGCAGCGCGGTAATCGGTTGCCTGCAACCAGGACAACGCGAACGCGGCACCACAAGATTGTAGCGCTCGTCCGCTTGGTTTTCTGGTTGGGCGGAAGAGCCATCGTTGAGTTCCGCACATTCCGCGCGCCATTGCCGTTCCATCATCTTGGGTAGGCGATGGATGACGACATTGAGGAAACTGCCAATGGCAAGTCCGAACAGGATGGCCGCAAATATTGCGACAGGAGGATCGGACAATAGGGTCAAAGGATTCAACTTCTCGTCGCAACAATCGCGCTATGGCTTGGACGCAGCAGCTTGCCGTCAGCTTTCTTCCGCGTTGACGGCGCGCGCCGTCAGACCACCGAACCCATCTTGAATATGGGCATATACATGGCAATCACCAATCCGCCAATCAAGGTACCCAATATCACCATGATCAAAGGCTCCATCAAGCTCGCCAACGCAGCTACCGTATCGTCGACCTCGGCCTCATAAAAGTCTGCCACTTTACTCAACATGGCATCCAGTGAACCGGATTCTTCGCCGATAGAGACCATCATCACCACCATATTGGTGAAAACGCCCACGTTTTGCATGGAAGTCGTCAGGCTGGAGCCCGTCGCCACTTCGCTCTGAATTTTCTTTGTGGCGGCGTAGTACTCGTAGTTACCAGATGCCCCCGCAACAGAATCCAGCGCTTCCACCAACGGCACACCTGCGGCAAACATGGTCGACAGGGTACGCGTCCACCGCGCCACGGCGGATTTTCGTATGAGGTCACCAAACACCGGGATACGCAGCATCACCCGATCCATGATGATTTGCATTTTAACGGAACGCTTCCACACATAGAAAAAAGCATAACCACCAAACCCGACGCTGCCAAAAATGATGTACCAGTACTGCACAAACTTATCAGAAATGGCCATGACGATTACCGTCGGCGTAGGCAAATCCGCGCCGAAACTGGAAAACACCTGCTTAAACGCCGGTATCACAAAAATCATAATCACGGCCGTAATCACAAACGCCACCACAATGATCGAAACCGGATAAAACAGGGCCGATTTGATCTTGCTCTTGATGGCCATGATTTTTTCTTTGTAAGTCGCCAACCGATCCAGCAGACTTTCCAGAATACCGGCCTGTTCGCCGGCGCCCACCAAGTTACAAAACAGTGCATCAAAATACAGCGGGTGTTTCTCGAATGCCTGCTTCAAGCTGGAGCCGGTTTCAACGTCACTTTTCAGTTCGCCAACCAGGCGCGCGACCGCCGGGTTTTCGTGACCCTTGCCGACAATATCGAAAGCCTGCAGCAGCGGCACACCCGACTTCAGCATGGTTGCCAACTGTCGCGTAAAGAGCGTAATGTCCTTATCGCTGGCTTTGCCGCCAGTCTTCATCCGCTGCTTTTTTACCGAATCAACCTTGATGCCCTGGCGGCGCAATATTGAATTGACCACGGATTCGGCGCTGGCGCGAACTTCACCGCGTACCGTCTTGCCGACCTTATCCTTGCCTGTCCATACGAACGTAGAATCCTGGCTGGCCGCGCTCTTTCTGGGTGCCGCTGCAGTAGCCATACGCCTCCTTTACGCGTTGTATGCCCTATCAGACTTCGACCGGCGCTGATTTTCGGTGCGGTCGGTTGCGGACAATCTCGATACAATCTGAAAAAATTCTCAATCTAACCAATGGGTTAGAGAGACATCTTAATAATGCCTCTATTATGCGCCTTTGTAAAGACTATTCCAGCGTTGACGAAGCCGCCTGTTGCTCCGGCACGCGTAACGGCATGGCACGCACCACCTTCACGATACGCCCCTGCGTCTGCACGATTTCCAGCGGCACGCCGGCAATTTTGACGCTGGTATTCGGCTCCGGAATGTCCTGAAAATATTCCAGCAACAGGCCATTGAGTGTTTTCGGGCCCTCCAGCGGGAAGGCAAAGCCCAATTTGCGGTTCAATTCCCGCAACGGCGTGCTGCCTTCAATCAGATAGCTGCCATCGTCCTGCTTGGAATAGCCGCCAGCGCGCATTGGCGAATTGGTGGTGAATTCACCAATAATCTCTTCCAGTATATCCTCCAGCGTCACCAGGCCCTGTAAATCACCATATTCATCGACGATCATGCCGAGCCTGTCCTGGCTTTCCTGAAACGTCTGCATTTGCGTAAACAGCGCCGTGCCGGACAGCACGAAAAACGGTGCCCGCACCAGTTTGCGTAGTGATTCGGGCGTGAGCTCGTCGCGGTGCAACAGATTCAGCGCGTGACGTACGCGTATGGTGCCGACGAGCTCCTCCATGGTGCCATTGTAGGCCACCACCCGCCGGTGATGCGAAGTCGTCAACTGCTGGGTAATCTCTTCCATCGGCAGCGCAAGGTTGATGGCTTCGATCTGGCTACGCGGCACCATCACATCATTGACCGTGACCGCTTCGAGATCAAACAGATTGATCAGGATGCTTTGATGTTTGAGCGGAATGTAGCCCGCCTCCAGCACCAGCGTGCGCAGCTCTTCGACCGACGGTTTGTAATCCTGCGGTGACGCCTGCGGGCGTATCCACAATAGCCGCAGCAACGCCTGCACAAACAGGTTGACGAACCACAACACCCATTGCAACGGCGGAAATTTCAACAGCGGCGTCAGAATATAACTCGCCGGGAAAGCGATAAGCTCGGGATAGTTGGCGCCGACGATTTTAGGCGTAATCTCTGAGAACACGAGAATGGCAAAGGCTGCGGCGCCAGTAGCGAACAACAGCGCGTACTGGCTGTCGCCCAGATGGCGTCGCGCGATTTCGCCCACCAGCAAGGCAGATGCGGTGTTGAGTACGTTGTTGCCGAGCAGCACAATACTCAGGAATTTCTCCGGCTTGGCCAATAAACCGCTAGCGCGTGCTGCACCTCGGTTGCCGCTTTGCGTCAGGTGCTTTAAGCGATAGCGGTTTAACGCCATCACACTGGTTTCGGAGATCGAGAAAAATGCTGACACTATCAGCAGGATAAACAACGCGATATAGAGCGTTACGACGGGAATATTATCCACGGCATGCACCAGCGTTTGAACGAAACATTCAGTATAAATCCACTACTCAAGACCGGTGGCACAATGCCGACAGACGCAACGCGCCGCCATCCTGGCATCAAGGCGCGCCCGTCGCGCCACTCATTCCTATTACGACTCTACGCCGCAGCCGCCATTTTCGCCAACGCCTGCGTCACATCCGCGATCAAGTCATCGGTGTCTTCCAGCCCAATGTGTAAACGAATCGCCGGACCTTCATCGCGCCACTGCGTCGCCGTGCGCAACGGCGCGATATTGGGCGCGGTGACCAACGACTCGTAACCGCCCCAGCTGGACCCGATGCCGAACAGCTTTAACCCGTCCACAAACGCCGCGACCTGCTTTCGGCTTACCGGTTTCAGCACCAACGAAAACAGCGACGCCGCACCCTCGAAGTCGCGCTTCCAGATGGCGTGGCCGGGGTCACCTTCCAGCGCGGGAAACAGCACGCGGGCGACTTCTGCGCGCGATTGCAGCCACTGCGCCATCTTGATCGCGCTCGCCATCTGCTGCTTCATGCGCACCCCGATGGTGCGCAAACCGCGCAGCGCAAGATAGCATTCGTCGGCGCTGGAACAATAGCCGTAATCCGCCACCGTGCGACGCACCGGCAACCAGTATTTTTCGTTGGTAACGATCATGCCCATCATCACATCGGAATGACCGACGATATATTTGGTGGCCGCATGTATCGACACATCCACACCATGATCAAACGACTTGAAAAAATACGGCGTGCCCCAGGTGGTATCGGCCAGCACCGGGATATCGCGGGCATGCGCCTCGTGCGCGATCGCCGGGATATCCTGCATCTCGAAACTCAGCGAACCGGGCGCTTCGCAAAAAACCACCTTAGTATTTGATTTTATGAGGTTTTTTATACCAGCGCCGATCAGCGGATCATAGTACTCCGTGGTTACACCGTAGGACGCCAACCGCTTATTACAAAAGTTGCGCGTGGGGCCGTACACGCTGTCGGCGACCAGCACATGATCACCCGCCTTCACAAACGCACACAGCGCTGCGACGATGGCAGCCAGCCCCGAACAAACCGCCACTGCGTTGTGGCCGCCTTCGAGTTTAGCCACCGCTTGTTCCAGCGCCCAGTTGGTGGGGTTGCCATGTATGCCGTACCGCGGCGTCTGGTAATCATCCGCAGGGCGCGTACCGTAGGTCTCCAGATCGGGAAACACGATGGTCGATGCGCGAAACACCGGCATGTTCACCGTGCCCTGCGTTTGTTGCGGATTGCGTCCGGCGTGGCCTAACAGCGTGTCTTTTTTCATTTTCTGATCTTTGTGAAAGGCTAGGGGTTTCAGGTCGAATTTTTCGGCTATGGTTTTTTCAATGACTTACTGCTCGCGCGCGCAGCGCGTGTAATCCTCGGTGTTCATATAGCTGCGCACGGTGTTGTAACGATCCAGCCGTTGCAAAAACGCCGGATCGTCCAAGCCTTTGCTAAAGGTATCATGCAACAGCTTCACGAGCTTGGGATCCATGCCTTTCGGCCCGCCAATGCCGCAGGATACGCTCGCGTTCATCCTGTCGAAGCGTTGCCGTGCAGCACATGCACCCCGTTAATGCCGCCGAGGGCGGCGAGATTTTCCATCGCCATGCGTATGATCACGCGCCCGCAGCGATAAGTGACCGTGGCAGCATAAACCGGGCTATTTGCAGCAGTGGGTGTCGCATCGGCAAATTTCCCCTTAAAATTGGCATTATGCCTGTGGAATTGCAGTGGCAACGGCCTGCGCTGGGTATCATTAAAAATATTCAATAAAATCAATTAGTTACGTTAATGGAGATCGGCACGTGAAATTCTCGCCACCATGGTCATGCTTCACTTCGTATGTCATCCTCGTCTGCGCCTCGGTATTCGCGTGCGGTGTTCAGGGCGCGGAAAGTGCTGCCAGTGAGAAACCCTTTGAACCTGTCGTAGGCCAAGCCGGCCGCGACGTGGTATGGGTGCCGACGCCCGATGTGCTGGTCGAGAAGATGCTCGACGTCGCCAAAGTCACACCACAGGATTTCGTCATGGACCTGGGCTCGGGCGACGGCCGCAATATCATCGCCGCAGCCAAGCGCGGCGCGCGCGCAGTGGGGGTGGAATACAACCCGGATATGGTTGAACTATCGCGGCGCAGCGCCGAAAAAGCTGGCGTCGCCGACAAGGCGCAGTTCGTGCAAGCAGATATGTACGTCGCCGATATTTCCAAAGCCACGGTACTGGCCTTGTTTTTGTTGCCCGAGAACATGAACAAACTGGTGGACAAGTTTCTCGCGTTGAAACCTGGCTCGCGCATCGTCTCCAATAATTTCGCCGCCAGCGGATGGGAAGCCGATGAATCCGGCCGCGCCGAAGGTGACTGCGGCAGTTGGTGCAGTTGGCTGCTGTTTATCGTGCCCGCGCAGGCGGCAGGACGCTGGCGGCTGCAAAAAGGCGAACTGGAACTGGAACAAAAATTCCAGATGCTCAGCGGCACTTACACTGTCGATGGCGTGAGCGCGACGGTGGAAAAAGGCCGTCTGCTCGGCGAGCAAATCACTTTTACCGTGGGCGGCACCGAATACAACGGCAAAGTCAGCGCGGATGCGATGGTCGGCGCCGGCTGGAACGCCACGCGCCTGCGCTGAACAACCTCAACAAACCGAACCCCATACCTGGAGAAGCCGCCATGATGCCCGCCGAATTCGATGTCACAGGAAAAGTAGTCTTTATCACGGGTGCCGGACGCGGCATCGGCAAGGGCATCGCCCAGGTGCTGGCCGAAGCTGGTGCCGACATCGCGCTCAATGCGCTTACACCCAAATACGTCGACGGCACGGCAGCGGAAATCGCTAAAACTTCGGGTAGAAAAGTCGTGCCCGTGATTGCCGATGTCACCACAGCGGACGGTGTGAAGCGCGCGGTCGATTCCGTGCTCGCCACCTTTGGCCGCATCGACGTGCTGGTGAACGCCCTGGGCGATTCCATCCGCAAACCGCTGGTGGCGCTGCCCGGCAAGGATGGCGAGGACGCCACCGACGACGATCTCAAATTCATCATGGATATCAATCTCACCGAGGCACTGCTGTGCACGCGCGCCGTCGGCCCGCATATGCTGGCGCGCAAATCCGGCAAGGTGATCAACATCGCCTCGTGGACCGCGCAACAGGGTGGGCGCGACATGGTGCTCTACACCACCGCTAAAACCGCGCTCGCCGGCTTCACGCGCGCGCAGGCACTGGAATGGGCACCCTACCATGTGCACGTGAACGCCATCGCGCCGGGCATGTTCCCCGACGTGGTAACTTCCGGCGAAGAACGCGTCAAGCAAAGCGCGCAGCGCGCAGAACAAACCGTGCCGCTCAAACGCACCGGACGGCTGCGCGAAGTGGGCCTGCTGGCGCTCTATCTGGCGTCGGATGCATCAGATTACATGACCGGTCAGACGTTGTTGCTCGATGGCGGTCTAAGCCTGTAACCGTTAACTGCCGTCACCCGTCAGCACGGCCTTGCGTTTCTTGCGCAGCGCCGGCAGCGTAAACAACAGCAGCAACGCGCCGGTCGCCACCATAAAGCCGCAACTCAGCGGTCGCGTAAAAAAGACCGAGGGGTCGCCTTCGGATAGCAGCATGGAGCGGCGCAGGTTCTCCTCCATCAGTGGCCCCAGCACCATGGCAAGGATCAGCGGCGGAAACGAGCAGCCGAGCTTCACCAGGATGTAACCGATAAAGCCGAAAAACGCCATCAGCAGCACATCCGTGCCGGAACTGTTGAGGCTGTAAATGCCGATGCCCATCATGGTCATGATGATCGGGAACAGCAGCCGATAAGGCACTTGCAGCAGCTTCACCCAGATGCCGATCAGCGGCAGGTTAAGCATCAGCAGCATGAGATTGCCGATCCACATGCTTGCGATCAAGCCCCAGAACAAATCCGGGCGCGCGGTCATCACCTGCGGCCCCGGCGTAATGCCGTGGATCATCATCGCGCCCAGCATCAAGGCCATCGAGGCGCTGCCAGGGATGCCCAGCGTCAGCATCGGTACAAAGGTGGTTTGCGCGCACGCGTTGTTGGCGGTTTCCGGCCCGGCCACGCCTTCGATCGCGCCTTTGCCGAAACGGGAAGGATCTTTGGCGAGTTTTTTCTCCACCATGTACGAGGTGAACGCGCTCATGGTGCCGCCCAATCCGGGCAAGGGGCCGAACACCGCGCCGATGGAACTGCCGCGCAACATCGGGCCGAAACAGATTTTCAGATCCTCCCAGCGCGGCATCAGGTCCTTGATTTTCCCCTGCAGAATGGTGGGCGTGATCTGCGTGCTGCCGAGATTCTTCACGATCTCCGTCAAGCCAAACACGCCCATCGCCACCACCGCGATGCCCACGCCGTCGCTTAACTCGGGCACGCCAAAGGTGAAGCGCGATTTACCCGAGGTGACATCCGTGCCGACGATACCGATCAGCAGCCCCGCCACCACCATCGCCAGCGATTTGAGCAACGAGCCCGAGCCCACCACAGAGGCGCACACCAGCGCCATCACCATCAGCGAGAAATACTCCGGCGAACCGAATTTCAGCGCGATATTCGCCAGCGGCGGCCCCACCAGTGCTATCAGCAGCGTGCCCACGCAGCCCGCGAAGAACGAACCGATCGCCGCCATCGCCAGCGCCGGCCCCGCCCGACCTTGTCGCGCCATCGGATGACCGTCGAGCAGCGTGACCACCGACGATCCTTCGCCGGGCAGATTGACCAGAATCGCGGTGGTCGAACCGCCGTAATCGGAGCCGTAATAAATCCCCGCCAGCATGATCAGCGCTGACACCGGCGGCAAGGTGTAGGTCAACGGCAACAGCATCGCCATCGTCGCCAGCGGGCCGATGCCCGGCAACACACCGATCATGGTGCCGAGAAACACACCGAGAAAACAATACGCCAGATTCTGCAGCGTGAGAGCCACGCTGAAGCCCAACAGCAGATTTTGCAGCAGTTGTTCCATTACTTGCTCCACCAGAACAGCGGATACGGCATGCCAAGGCCATACGAAAACACCGCCACCGCGCCAGCGGTGACACACAGGCTGAGCAACAGCGTCTCGCGCCAATGCACATCCTTATGCGCCAGCGCGCAACCGATGATCAGCACGATCAAAGAAGGCACAAAGCCGAAATCCGCCTCCATCAGAAAGGCAAATAGCGCCAGCGTGGCCGTCAACACCAGCCACGGGCGGAAGGCCCACTCACCCAGTGCGAGACCCTGATTGTCTTCGCCCTCGATCTTGAACGCCAGGCCGCCGATCACCACGCCGAAGCCCATCAAAATGCCGCCCAGCCAGGTGGGAAAGTAGCCAGGGCCCATCTGCAGGGCGCTGCCCATCTCATAGTTGCGTGCCAGATAAATCGCCAGCGCACCCAATAGGAGAAACAGTATGCCGCACCAAAAGTCCTGCGGATTCTTGATTTTGAGCCGCACCGTGCCTCCCCCCTGGTTCGGATACCAAAAAAGCAATTTTTGACTACGCGTTTACTGACTGCCCTTTGATCATACCGCGAATCTCGCTGCGGCATGCGCTTGGAGGCTATAATCATCAGGGCAATTGCATCAAAACCCTATAAGAATGAAATAGTTATGAGAAAGGTCAAAGGCTTGTACTTTTTCGCAAAGCTGTGTAGTTTTCTGTCTTTTTGGAGTGGCGATGGAGACAGAAAAGCCTGTGAGTCTTGCCGAAGCGTTCTC
>CAMBGJ010000045.1 GCA_945865805.1 Bordetella parapertussis | reverse complement strand
AGCGCGAGCGTGATCACGGTCAGCGGCGGCAATTTTTGCCGCGCGTTGGCGAATACGCCCACCACCTGCGGCACCACAAACGTGAGCAGCGCGCCCACCACCAGAATCGCCACGGTGACCACGATCACTGGGTAGATGCACGCCTGCGTGAGCTTGGTGCGTAGCGCCTGACTCGTCTCCAGCCACGTGGCAAGGCGTAGCAGCACTGTCGCCATGCTGCCGGAGGCTTCGCCCGCGGCAACCATGCCGCGGTAAACCTCGGAAAAATCCTTGGGATAGGTGGCCAATGTGGCGGCCAGCGACTGCCCACCCGCGACCCCGGCACGGATGGCTTCCAGCAAAGTCTTGAGCTGGCGGCTTTCGGCTTCCGCCGCCTGATTGGCCAGCGCGCGTTCCAGCGGCAGACCCGCCGCCACGAGGCTGGCTAATTGTCTTGTAAAATCAACAAGTTGCGTTTTACTGAGCTGGCGACTGCGGGCGGTGTGCTGCGGCGCGGCTGTGGTTTCCAGTGTCAGCGGAATCAGCCCGGTGTCGCGCAGTTGCGCGCGGGCCGCGCGTTCGTTGTCCGCATCGAGCTGGCCCTTTTTTTCGCTGCCCGCCGCGTCGACGGCGGTGTAACGAAAGGCGCTCATGCGGTACGTGCCGCAGCGCTATTCACTGCGCGTCGCAAATGCGAGTTCCTCGGCCGAGGTCACGCCCGCCTGCAACAGCCGCTGCCCGTCGCCTTGCAGCGGCCGCATGCCTTGCGCCGTGGCGCGTTCGCGCAGTTGTGATTCCGCCACGCGTTGGTGGATGGCGGCGCGGCAGGCGGCATCCACCTCCAGCAGTTCAAACACACCGGTGCGGCCGGCAAAACCGCTCATGCCGCAGGCATCGCACCCCGGTGCCGCCCATGTGCCGCGACCGTGCACTTTTTTACACGTGGTGCACAGGCAGCGCACCAGCCGCTGGGCGAGCACGCCGCGCAGCGACGAGGCCAGCAAAAACGGCTCGATGCCCATGTCGATCAAACGCGTGACAGCCGCCGGCGCGTCATTGGTATGCAGTGTTGCCAGCACCAGATGGCCGGTGAGCGACGCCTGAATCGCGATCTGTGCGGTTTCGGCATCGCGGATTTCGCCGATCATCACCACGTCGGGGTCTTGCCGGAGTATCGAGCGCAGCGCGCGCGCGAAGGTGAGATCAATGCGCGGATTGACCTGCGTCTGGCCGACGCCGGGCAATTCGTACTCCACCGGGTCTTCCACCGTCAGCACATTAAGTTTGGCGGTATCGACTTCCTGCAGCGCAGCGTAAAGCGTGGTGGTTTTGCCCGAGCCGGTGGGGCCAGTCACCAGCACGATGCCGTTGGGTAACGTCACCAGGCGGCGGAAGGTGGCGAGCGTGTCGTCCGCCATGCCCAGCGCCTTCATACCGAGCCGCGCCTGGCCTTTGTCGAGCAGCCGCAGCACCACGCGTTCGCCATAAGCGCAGGGGATGGTGGAGACGCGCACATCCAGCCCGCGCCCGCCCAGCCGCAGGCCGATGCGGCCATCTTGCGGCAGGCGTTTTTCGGCGATGTCCAGATCGGCGAGAATTTTCACGCGCGACACCAGCGCCGCGTGCAGGCCCTTGTGCGGACGCACCACGTCGCGCAGCGTGCCATCGACGCGAAAGCGCACAGCGGAGGTATCCGCATACGGCTCGATGTGGATATCGGAGGCACCGTCGCGCGCGGCCTGCGTGATCAGCGCGTTGAGCATGCGGATGATCGGCGCATCGTGCGCGCCGTCGAGCAGATCGGCCACCTGCGGCAGGCCCTGCATCAGGCGCTGCAGATCGGCTTCGCCCTCGACTTCAGTGACGACCGCGGCGGCGGTGTGCGCGCCTTGTGAAAATTGCTGCGTGAGCTCACGCTCGACGGCTTCCAGCGTTACGCGCGTGATCGCGGCAATCGGGTGATACCGCGCGATCTCTGCGATCGCCGCCGTGCCCGTGCGTGGCGACAGCAGCAGATGCAGGCCGCCCGCCGTGCTGGTGGCGGCGATGCCGTGCAGACGGCAAAATTGGAGCGGCAGCGCCATCGGTTGGAAGGCGGCTATCTGCCCGGCGCGGGTGCCGCTGGCGGCGCCGGAAACAACGATTGCCCTGGTTGCGCTGGCGCCTCGGGCAGCAGCGTGCCGCCGCGCGCGCGCGGGTCGGTGGCCGATTGCTGATCGCGCATGGTGCGGTAGCGTTCCTGCATCAGGGTATCGGCGGCTTCTGGCGTGCGCAGCACCAGCGGGCGCAGGAACACCATCAGATTGGTTTTTTGCCGCCGCCGTGTGTCGTAACGAAACAGTTGCCCCACGCCGGGCAGGCTGCCCAGGCCAGGCACGCGTTCCTCGGCGGCGTTGGCGCTATCCTGCAGCAGGCCGCCTAACGCGATGGTCTGGCCGTCTTCCACCAGCACGGTGGATTCGATCGAGCGCTTGTTGGTGGTGGGGCCGCTCGCGGACACCGTTTCTGTCACGCTGGAGCTTTCCTGAAACACCGTGAGCTTGATAGTGCCGCCTTCGGAAATCTGCGGTTTTACGCGCAGGGTCAAACCCACGTCGCGGCGTTCGATGGTCTGAAACGGCGTGATGGACGCGGCGCTGCCGGTCTGCGCATATTGCCCGGTGATGAATGGCACAGTCTGGCCGATGACGATGCGCGCTTCTTCGTTGTCGAGCGTCACCAGATTGGGTGTCGATAAAATATTCGCGCCGCCGCTTTGCTCGAAAAAGCGCGCCAGCAGGCCCAGCGAATACACACCGCTGAATTTGTGGATCAGGCCGAGGTTCAGGCCGGTGCCGGGCAGGGCGGGCGTGCCGCTGTTGTTGAGCAGGCTGGTGCCGAGCGTGAGCGCGTTGTTGCCGCCGCTGCTGAAGTTGGTACCGGCTATGCCGAGATTCTGCCGACTGTTGTTGCCCAGCAGCGATTGCCACTGGATACCCAATTCCTCGGTGCGGTCGGCGCTGACTTCAACAATCAGTGCCTCGACGTAAACCTGCGCGCGGCGCGCATCGAGCTTGTCGATCACCAGCCGCAACTGGCGGTAGATCGGCTCCGGCGCAAAAATCAGCAAGGCATTGGTCGCGGGCTCCGCTTGTATGCTGATGCCGCTGGCGTTGGCGACGCCGCCGGTCGCAGCAGGGGCAGGGGGCCGCAATGGCGCTGTGGCACCCGCTGCGGGTGCGCTCAAGGGGCTTAGCGCAGTGGCCGCCTGCGGTTCGGCGCCGCCGGCGTAGGCCGAACGCAGCGTCTGCGCCAGCCGTGTGGCGTCCGCATTTTTCAGATACACCACATGGATATTGCCGCTGCCCGCCGTGGGTTGATCAAGCTTGGCGACGAGATCACGCACCGCCGAGATGCGCGTGCCGCCCGAGGTGCGCACGATCAGGCTGTTGGAACGTGGCTCGGCGGCGATGCTTAAGCCCCCAGCGGCACCCGTGGTGCCTGCAGCGGGTGCGGCGGTGCCGGGCGCAGCTGCTGGTTCAAGCAAGCGCAGCACCAGCGTGGCAAGGTCCGCAGCGGTGGCGTGTTTGAGTGGAATGATTTCAATCTCGCCCGCCTGCGGCGCATCGAGTACCGCGATCAGGCGGCTGATGCGGCGCACGTTTTCAGCGTAGTCGGTGACCACCAGCGAGTTGGTGCCCGGCGTTACGGTGACTACATTGTTGGGTGCCACCAGCGGCCGCACGACGTTGAGCAGATTGGCGGCGGTTTCGTGTTGCAGGCGAAACACTTGCGTAATGATTTGATCGGCTGCGCCAGGCACGGTGCTGTTCGAACCCACCGGCCCGCCTTGCAACTTGGCGTCGGTGTCGGGAATCACGCGCCACACACCGCCGACTTCCGTCATCGTGTAACCCGCCACGCGCAGTTGCGCCTGAATGGCCTCCCACGCGCGTGCGCGCGTCAGCGGGCGCTCGAATTGCAGCGTGACCGTGCCTTTGACGCGCGGATCGACCACCACTTCGCGTCCAGTGGCCTGGGCGATGGTGCGCACCGCCGATTCGATATCGACGTTGATCAGATTGAGCGTGACATCCTGCGCCAGCGCAGGCACCGCGAAGAGCGCCAGCAGCGCCAGTAGGATACGCAGAATCAGGGTTCGCAGCCGAATTACCATCGAAGTTCCGTAACAGGAGTGGTGCCGCCGGGCGGCAGGGACGATTTGCCCAGCAGGCCCAATAGATTACCAAGTAACGCGTCATCGTGCCGTGCCGCGCGCGCGGTGCCCGCGAAACCGCAGGCCAGGCGGTTTTTAATCGCGCTCATCGTGCATTGTCCGGCGCCGTCCAGCAGCAGCGCGCCTTGCAGCGTGCGCAGGTTGAAGCTGGCGCCACCGGCGGCGGCCGTGCCGCGTACCGCGTAGTCGCCCAACACGACGCCTTGCGCCAGTGCCGAGCGCAAGCGTGCGATGTCGATCTCGACATTGGGTGCGGCCGCGGGTTTTGCGCTGTTTGTGTCTGCGGACGACAGGTTCACTTGCGCCAGCGCAATCCGCGCGTCGCCTTCCAGCGCAAGGGTGTTAAATGGTGCGCCCAAACCCGCCAACGCTTGCAGGGGGATTACACCGCGCCACGGCGCGATGTCCACCGCCCAGCCGGAAAGATCGGTGCGCAGCGTGGCTTCCAGCGGCGCGCCGGCCTCCGGCAAGGTCAGGCGCAGATGCCACTGCAGCAGCCCGCGTGGCCGGATCCGCCACTTCAGGCGTTGGGGCCAGTGCGTGGCCGTGGCGCCGCCCGCGCCACCGGCGAGCACCAGATTGCCGCTGCCACTGTGCCAAAGGCCACGTGCGTGCGCGATTTGCACACGACCGCCGCTGGCGTGCGCCACGTACGCGGCGACCCATGCGGCGGGCACGGCGTAGACGAGCGTGGCAGCAATCGCGATCAACAGCAGCATGGCGCCTAAGACGTAAGTGAGAGCGTAAGTCATGCGCCGCATCACGGTGACGTGCGTAATACCGCGCTGCCGCTGACACGCCCGCTGACGGCATCACACGTGAGGTTCAGGCGCTGCAACTGTTTTTGCACTTCGGGCCGCGCGAGCCACGCCGCGAGTCTTGCACCGTCGACGTTCTTCAGATTGATCGTGGTGGCGGCTTGTGGCGTGCCGACGGCATCACGCGATTCGCTGACGGTGGCACCGGGGCCGGATAATTCGCGTTCGGCAGAGGGCGGTGTGACTACGGGTATTGCAACCGATGGCGCTGCACGCAATTGCGCAGCTTGCGTGCGCATCGCCTGAACTTTCGCCTCCAGCGCGTTCAACGCCGCTGGCGCGTTTTGCACGGTGCGCCAGGCGGGGCGTATCAGCAGGGCAAACAACAGCGCGCCCGCGACCACCAGCACCATCGCGATCACCATCAGCTTTTCGCGGGCGGTGGCGTTTTGCCAATGCTGTTGCAGATTCATCGGCACACTAGCCTTTGACCGGCACAGCGTCGCGCGTGAAATCCAGCAGCAGCGTGGCACCGTCGCGCACGCAGCGCACGCCCGCGCGTTGCAACGGCTCGCGCAGCGGTGCGGCAAGACACGCCGCCGCACTGCGTTCCAGTGCCGCGCCATCGGCAAAACCCGCGCGCAACGCGCTGGCGGACACATCCAGCGAAGTCAGCGCCTGCGTACTGCCGGTTTGCGCGAATAAGCCGAGCAGCAGCGCCGCGCCGCCATTGGCGGAACCCTGCGTGCGTTGCCACGCGGCTTCGAGTTGTACCGCCGGTTCGAGCAAGCGTGGCGCGCCGGGCAGGGCTTGCGTGACGATGCGTTCCATCTCGGCGTGACGCGCGGTGATTTCGCGTTGTTGTTTCATGGCGTAGAGATTCAGCCCCACGACGTTGACCACCAGCAACGCCAGCACCGCGCCGATGGCCAATCGCCCGCTGCGTTGTGCCAAGGTAGCGGCGCTGCCTTTGATGAAACGCCCGGCGGCGTCATCGGGGGCGTAGGCACCCTGGCGTAAATCCCAGCCGCTGGCGGTCGCGCGCTGCATAAAGGCGGTCACGCTCAAGGCTGCGGCCTTGTCGGGCCCCGATGACGGTGGCGCCGCACTGGCGGGGTCGGCAAACCATTGCCAGGCCAGGCGCGCAGGGTCGTCCGGCGGCGGCAACACGGCATCGAGCAGCGACGGCGTGGCACGTACGGCTTCGCCATCCTGGGTGCGTATCAGCCACGTGGCCGGTTGATCGGTTTGTGTTTGTAATTGGCCCCACCACGCGGCGCCCTTGGGCAGCAGGCTCGCTTCGGGCACCACTCGCGCCACGCGTAAACCGCTCGTGGTCAGGGTATTCAGGCAGTGCCGCAACCACGCGGCGTCGCAGGAGGCGGCTTCGCGCACCCGCCCGTCTGCCAGGGGCGCGGCAGCGTAGTGCTGCGTGCCGCCGCCGGTTAATCGGTCGCCCAGCACGCCCGTCAACGCCTGTTGCAGCTTTGCGCCGTGCAAGGGCGGCAAGTCGGCAGCCATCACGATGCAACGGCTGAGTGGCGCGATGACATGGAGCGCGCTGCCGCCCATGCGCGGCGCGGCGCTGGCTGGCGTGCCGTCGAATGTTACGTTGCCCGTGCCGCTACAAAAGCGCCAGATGCCGTGGGCCGCGTCGTGCGGCGCCAGCGCGATCCAGGCTGCGCCAGCCGTGCCGGAGGAATTCAGCGGCATGGGTGTCAGTCGCGGTGCGTGCAGGTGACGTAGTGCATGGATTTCATGTAACTATGTGATTTATTTATATATTTTTTCGTAGGATGTTAGGCAGCCCAAGCGCTTCCCAAGGCGATGAAGTGTAGCGGATTTCAGCTTGTGGCAGGTGCGGTGCTGATGCGTGGCTGGAGGGTTGTTGCGAAAAAAATTCTTCACCGCAGAGGCGCAAAGGCGCAGAGAACCGCCGCAAAGGAAAGCCATTCTCTGTGTAACCTCTGCGCCTGCGCAGTGAAGGTCTTTATAGCGGCAGAACAACCACAAAAAATAATGAATTATTGGGGATTACCTATCCGCGTGACACCTAAACCCGCTTCCCTCATCCCAACCCTTCTGCTCCGCTTTCAGTGTTCCCTGATCCCGGAGAGCGAAGGGCTTTTCACCCCTCGCCCTCCGGGACAAGGGAACACTTGCAGCGGAGCAGAGGGGCGGGGGTGAGGGAAGGAAGCACCGTGCTTCATGTTTGTCACGAAGTTTCGTAATCCTCAATAAATCAAATACTTACGTAAACCGTGGACGTGTGGCCTGCAAGCTCACAAAGCCGCGCCGTTATCGCGCCGTACCACGCGTGTGCGATTCTCCTGCGGCAGTCGTTCCACCAGCGTTGTTGTGCTGGCTTCGGTGGCGCGGGCGGGCTCGGCGCCGAGCCGCACGTGCGCACTGATGGAGAAGTAGCGAGATGCCACGGCGGCCTGCGTGGCATCCACGCCGAGCGGGGTTTCGGGGAACGCCGCGCTGACGGCGGCCAGATCGCGCCACGGGGCCTTGGCGCGCTGCTCGATGAATCGCGCGGCGAGTTTTTCGTCGAGCGCGGGCAGCAGCGCCATCAGCACTGGCTGGGACGCGGTGTTCACATTGATGGGTGTCGCTTCCGGCAGCACCACCACCAGCGCGGATAACGCGTCGGCCCACGGTGCCAGCGCGGGCATTTGCGCGATCAGGTGGGCGAGCGACAGTGGCGGCTGATGTGTTGGGGTCGGCGTGTCGCGCGTGGTTTCTTTGGCAACGGGCGGCGGCGCAAAGCGCGCGGCGACAGTGCGTGCAAGATCCGCCGGCAGCTCGGCTTGTGCCGCCACGCGCAGCCACAATGCACGTTCCGGCGCCTGCGTCGCGCCGCTGGTGGCGAGCCGCATCAGGTTGTAGCGTGCCTGTGCGTCGCGGATGCGCCCGGACAGCCACACGTCCTGCACGCGGCTGTTGGCGAGTTCGGCGGCGTAGCTGTTCGATTCGCCGGATGACTTGAGAAAATCCGCCAGCCGCCCTTCCTGCAGCGGAATCGCCCACGGCTCGCCGAGGTGATCCATCGCCGAACGGCGTGCGTCTTCGCGCAGGATTAACAGCGCCCAGTCTTCCGCGCCTTGCAGGATGCGCCGCGCCTGCGCGGTTTCGCGCAGTTGCCACTCAATGCCCGCCAGCGCGGATTGGCGCGCGAGCATCATGCTCAGCGTGATGCTGACCAGCGCTGCGATCAGCAACGCCACCAGCAGCGCCGCGCCGCGTTGTTGCCGGGCTGGGGTGAGCGTGTTCACCAGCGGTTCTCCAGCAGTATCACTTTGGATACCCAGCCATCCCAAGGTGCGGCGAGTTGCCATTCCACCTTGAGCGCGGATTTGGTGTTGCTCTGGCGCTGCGCCGCGCTGGCTGGAAACACGTTCTCGGCGACAGCACCGAGCGCCACCCACCCGCCGATGCCTTCGGGCGCGACACGCCACGCGAAAAGGCGCATGGCACCCGCGCCGCGTAGCAGCGCATGCCCGCCCGCCGTTGCGGGTTGGCGCGCCAGTGCATCGAGTGCGGCCTGCGCTGTTGCTGCATCCGTATGCAGGGCTGTGGTGCGTCGCCGTAGCACGCTGTCACCGTCACTCTGGGCGATATCGTAGACCACGCCTTCCCAACAACCCGCGCAGTGCGGCGGCGCGCGCAGTAGCGTGATTTGCTGCGCGCCAGCGGCCAACTGTGGTGTCGGGGGCGCGGATGGCGCGCTCGGGCTGACTATGCCGGTACTGCGCGCGGCGTGCAGATCGGCTTCAAGCTGCGTCCATGCGGCGGCGAGTTGCAGCGCCGCACGGCCGGGGGCTTCCACGGCACCGCGGCTTTGCAGCACGGTATCGAGGCCGCGCCACGCCAGCAGACTCATGATGGCGAATAGCGCCAGCGCGATCAGCAGTTCGATCAGGGTGAAACCCGTCGGCTTGCGCGAGGTGCGCATCAACTATCCCCCGCCAGACTGACGATTTGCGCCGTGGCGTGGCCTTCGGCATCGAGCACGCGGCCTTCGATTCGCATCAGGCCGGGATTGGGTGTCGCCATCACGTGCAGCACCACCGCGAAGGTATGCCGCCCCTGCACGCAGGCGCTGCGCTGCTCGCCCGCAGGCGGACGGCGGCCGGTAAGACGCACGGCAGCCAGCGCGTTATCCAGACAGGCTTGTGCGGCCACCGCTTGCGGCATGCGGTCTGCACTCAGGGTCAATTGCCCCAGCGCGCGCAAGCCGCCGCCGAGTGCCAAGGCGATAATCGCCAGCGCTACCAGCACTTCGATCAGCGTGAAGCCGCGGTGTTTGAAATTGGTGAGGGGGCACATGGGCATGGCGACCGCTTCAGCAGCTCGCATCACGCCGCACCACGAACGGTGCCACGCCGTCTGTGCTGACCGCCATGCTGCTGCCTTGCGCCGTGAGCAGCACGCACGCGGCAGCGCCCACCGGTTCCGGGCCCAGCTCCAGCCGCATCGGGGAGCCGCCGACGGCGCGGGGCAGCACCACGGTGGCGTTGATGCCCGCGAGCGGCGTGCCAGCACCGGGCGTCACGCGCACTTGCCAGGTGCCTTGCGGCGTTTGTTCATACCAGCGCGGTGTGGAACCGTCATCGCCATCATTCTGTGCAGGCGCTTCCCACGCAATGCGCCGCCCGGTGGCAATCGCCCGCCAGCGCGCTTCTTCCAGCGTGGTGGCGAGCCCCTCTGCCGCGCTTTCCAACGCATGGCCGCTGGTCGGCGCAATGCTCCACCCCACCATCGCCGCAGCGATGGCCAGCACCACCAGCACCACCAGCAGTTCTATCAGGGTGAAGCCTTGTGGGTGGGGAGCGCGATGCCGTGCGGCGATGGCCCGATTAGGCATTTGAAGTAAAAGTCAATTAAATCAAATACTTATATAAATACCGCGCGAGCGGCGGCGGATGCCGCTAATGCCAGGAGCCGATGTCGGCGTCAGCGCTTTCGCCGCCGGGCTTGCCGTCAGCGCCGTAGCTGAACACATCAACCTCGCCCTTGACGCCCGGCTGCGCGTAGCCGTAAGGGCGGCCCCACGGATCGTTGGGCAACTTTTCGACATAGCGTTTCCAGTTTGACGGCACCGGCGCGGTGGTAGGCTTTTGCGTCAGCGCCGCCAGCCCCTGCGCCGCCGTGGGGTAGCCGCCGTTGTCGAGCCGGTAAAGTTTCAGCGCCTGCGCCAGCGCGGCGATGTCGGTGCGCGCAGCAGTGATACGCGCGTCGTCGGTGCGACCGACAATGTTCGGCACCACGAGTGCTGCGAGCACGCCGAGGATGACCAGAACGACCATGAGTTCGATCAGGGTGAAGCCGTGGGGCTTGCGGGGCATGGTGGGAACCTGGGGCAATGTATCGATGACAGGACAAAGTTAGCGTTCAAGGCAAGGGACGCGACGCTGACGGCGCGTCCTGCTTGACCGCAACGTTAGTAGCCTTTGGGGCAGCAACAAGGGGGAAAGCAGAGGGGTTGCGTATGGACTCAACCGCCAAGTCGATATCCAACGACGGCCAAAAAAGGTGGTTATCAGCGGGCCATTCAATTTCGCATAGTTGCTCGATCGTTGCACCGCGAAACCACGGAAAATCAGCGAAGGGCAAAAACAATTCTTCATCGGCGAGCAGCAGCCAGAAGCCGTGTTTGGAAACCTGAGTAACCTCAACTGGGGAAATGTGTGTGCCAGGCATAGGCGATCTCCTCAATATGAACGGCAACCAGCCGCTGCGCTTCCGCGATTTGCCGGGACGACAGCCCCGTGCTTGTGGCCAATATCAAAGCCGGTTGCAGCCAGAACTTCGCCTCGCCGTCAGGGTGGTTAACAGGCACATGCATTCTCGATTCCTCCCGCGAGAAGAAAAAGAAGCGGTAACTGCCCTCGCGAAAGATCGTCGGCGACATACGAGAATTATAAACTTTAGCGCGGATATAACCAGCGCTATGCGGCTTTATTAAATCGTAGAGCTTGTGCTAATTCTAGCGGCGAATGATTGCACTCGACCTAAAGCGATAGCTGGCGACGTTGGCGCAATGGGAAAGCAGAAGTGCGACGTCTAAACGGAAGGGTGCGCCGCTTTTAGCTCGTCCTTTTCGAGCGCAAGGTAGGGCACGCTGCCCGGATCAGGCGCGGTCATTTCGGCAAGCAATGTCTCCGGCGCGATATCCTGCTCGTGAGGCCAGGTAACTGCGCCAAACAAAATGCCCACCTGATTAAAATAGTGCACGTCGCGAAGTTCACGAAAAATACCGCGATCCAGGTAAGGCTTGAGGTCGAAAATACCCTTTCGTCCATTCTCGATTTCAACGTAAATACGATACGCCGGCAACGGCTTTACGATTTTGACATCCCAGTGCATGACATCACCTCACAGAGGATCGATCTTATACGGCTTCTCGCCACTGGCCGCTAATTCCCAATCGGCGACCAGTTCATCGCGGTGCAACTCGATCCACGCCTGTACCAGCCGCAATTGCTTGCGGGGCAACTCACCAGCAAGAACTTCACCCTCATCAATGCCAATCGACGCCTCGAATTCAGCGTACTTTGCATGGATGTGCGGCAGGTTGTGATGCTGATTGTCGAGAAGATACAGGCGAATGATAATCCCGTAAAACATGGAAATAATTGGCATCGATAGAAATCCTTTACCGCGCGGGTATTGTTGCCTAACGACTGCCTTCACCGGCGCGAAACCAGCACGCGAAGCGCCACTGGTGAACGTCCGATGCAAGGCATGGTTCGGCATCACCCTGCGGCTGTGATGTTGGTTTTCATCTCAACGACCGGGGCGCTCTTGCGGAAAATCTTCTTAGTCATGGCAATCTGGGTCCGAAGTCGGGGAGAAAACTCTTCCCCTTTGCCGAGTTTCTCGGATTTCAAGAACGCATTGAGATCCTGCATCTTCTGAAACTCTGGCTCCAAGAATAAGCAATCCTCATTGCCGTTGGTTAAGTAGTCGTCGATGAGTTGTACTGCTGCATCGCCGAAATTCTTAAGGTATCCGCCGGCATGTAATTTGGCAATTGCGACCGAAATGGAGGACAGAGAATAGTCGAGTTGGTTGTTGAGTAGGAAATCCTTTACCAGATCGACTGCGGCAATGATAAAGAGGTATCTTGTCTGGCCCCGCGTCTGCACTTTCGCACCTCGGCCAAAGTTGTACTCGTTAGCGAGCTTCTGCATTAAGAACGCAGAGTAAAGGCTTTCCACCCCAAAAGTGCTGTCATTCGTGATTCTGTTAAACAACGAACCACCGGGTGCAAAGGGCGGATTCTTTGCATACGCGATGCCAGGCTCACAGAGCCATCCGGCTGCATAGGCCTTGAGCAGGTCAAAGGCGTAAGCTGCTTCTTCGTAGCGGGGTTCAGCGAGCGGATGCTGCCTCTGAAATGCGCGCCGTGCTTCCCAAGCACCACGTTGTATCTCAAGGAAGGCTCCGTACCGGGAGTTGAAAAGTGGGGCCCAAGTGCGGAAGTCTTTCTCAAGTGCGATGAAATCCTTCTCGCCCACCGCGTTCTGAGAGTTCGTGTAGCGGGTGGTTTCAGTAAGTAGTTCTTCGCCTTCAGACCCAACAACGACGATCTTGGTGATGACTACCGCAGCTTTTAGCTTGTCTTCCCAATCCTTTTGCTTTTCGGATGGTGCAGTGCCGCCAGAGTTGAGTTTTCGCTGAAGAACTGACCAGATCGAGCGAGTAGTCTGGCAACCGTTTACGATGAATGGGTTGGTCAGAATGATCTCGTCAGTGCTGACCTTCGAAACATCCTCTGCTACGATCGTAATACCGTTGTTGTATAGACCGAAGCGCTCCGGGTGAGTCTCTATCGTTGCCTCGATTCCCTTGTTTACTTTCCGCTTGTTCCCGAGAAACTTGCGAACGTTCTTCTCATACAACAAGTCGAGGTCACCTGATGCGGACTTGTAGTCCTGCATGAACTGAAAGACATCAGTCAATCGAGTGGCGCCTACAAGCAGGATATTGCCGGAGCTAGCGACTATCGTCCTGAGCTTGATTTGGATTTTGTTCGAGCCGAACGCGTCTTCTTCCACGACCTTGTTGTATATGGTCTCTATCGAAACAGAGTCGACGTCAAAGCAGTCGCCGAACTTTGCGCGCCCAAGCGTCTTGATATTGGCTAGATACTCCTCTTCTTCAAGAGTGAGGCGCTTAGTCGTGGCGAGTACGTAGTCAAGTCGGTCTTTTGGCCCACGGTTCGACAGGAAGTTGCGGAGTCGGGCGACCAATTCGGCCGAAAGAGAAGACAGCTTCTCCCGCTTGCCCTCGAGCGTCGCGAAGAGCTTCTGCGCCTCGGAACTGATGGTGTCAGCGCCCGTGAACGCTGATCCGTACTTGCTCTGAATTAGTATCCATGTATCGCCTTCGATTCCTTCGGCTGGGTCTTCAGGTACGAAGACGGCTGCGTCAATACCGCCGTCGCCTGCACCATCGCAAAGGACGACTTCGGCAGTGGCAGCGTCGATTTCGTGCCAGTCTCGCAAAATCTTCTCCGCAAACCTGTGGCCAAGTTGTGTTGTTGAGGGCTCGCCTGCGACAACCTCTTCAAGCCAATGGGCTTCAAACTGGTCAAGTGAGATCACTTCATTACTCCAAATGCGGGTGTGGTGACGCCTAACGAATAGTTTCATACATCAAAAACGATGAATAACATTCTGACCGAGAGTTCAGTATATCCCAATGAAAACAATGGGATGAAAAACATTGTTGCAGTCATATTACGGTTAATATTGGGACGAAAAATCACACGCGACTATCTACGGAACTGGCGCCGCGCCCAGTGAATTTCTGCGCTACGCTTAAACCGGCGTAGCTCTCGTGATCGATGACTGCTCGACCACAAACAATCAAACAGTCTTTGTTGCGGGTATACGCGGGGAAACGTGAGCAGGTCGTGCAGTTGAAAAGGCGATATAAAAATATGTTTAAAAACAATAAGTTACATATGGTGATGGTTGGTTGGTTCGCCTGCCTGACGGCGAGCTTCGTCCTTGCGCAGCCCGCCGCCTATCCCCAACGCCCAATCCGCTTGATCGTGCCGGTCACCGTAGGCGGCGCGACCGACATCGTGGCGCGCATCGCCGCCAGCCGCTTGTCGCAGGTGCTGGGGCAGCAGATGGTGATCGACAATCGTGCGGGCGCGGGCGGCATCATCGGCACCGAGCTGGTGGCGCGTGCGGCGCCGGATGGCTATACGCTGTTGTTTGCTTATGCCTCGCACACCATCATGCCGTTTTTGAGTCGCAAGGTGCCGTACGATCCCGACCGTGATTTTGCGGCGATGGGCTTGGTGGGCGCGTCGCCGCTGGTGTTGACCGTGCCGTTGTCGTTTCCGGCCAACAGCGTGAAGGAGTTGGTGGCGATGGCGCGCGCCAAGCCGGGTTCGGTGCGCGCGGGCGCGCCGGGCATGGGTGGCGTTGGCCACATCGCGGCGGAAATTTTCAAGCAGGTGAGCGAAACCGATATCACCACGGTGATCTACAAAGGCGGCGCGCCCGCGCAACTGGCTCTGGCGCAAAGCGAGGTGCATTTTGTGTTCGCCACGCCGCCTGCGGCGATGGCGCAAATCAAGGCGGGGCGCGTCAAGGTGCTGGCGACTTCCGCGCAGGAACGTTTGCCGTATCTGCCCGACGTACCGACCTTCGCCGAAGCGGGTTTGCCGGGCATTGATGTGATGCCGTGGCAGGGTTTTCTCGCACCGGCGCAGACGCCGCGCGCCATCATCACGCCATTTAATGGCACGTTGAATGGTGTGCTGAAAGAGCCGGAGATGATTTCAAGACTGGCGGTAGCCGGCTCCGATGTGATCCCCAGCACACCCGAGGCGATGAGCGCGAAAATCCGCAAAGAGCTGGCTTATTTTTCGCGCGTGATCAAGACGGCGAAGATCAAGCCGATGGAGTAGCGGGTAGTGCAACGCTGTAACTTATTGTTTTAATGTGGTATTTTGGAGCCGCTTCCTTCGAGGCTTCGCCGGAGAATTCATGCAACGCTTGTTAACCCTCATCGGGCCGCTGCCGTTCATGGCGCTCGCCATACTCGCAGCGGGGTGCGCGCTGGGCGTGGCGATTTTTGTGTTTCAGTTTTTGAATACGCAGATAGCGGGGGTGACTTCGTGGCTGCATTACCCGTTGCTCGGCATTGTGGTAGCCACGAGTTATTTTGCTTACGGGCTGTCGCTGCTGTTGATCGCACCGGCGATTAACTGGGTGCTGGGCGGGCGCTTGCAGCCGTATCGCGACTCGGCAGTGTCGCTGGCGGCGATGCGTTGGTATGTGCACTGCACGATGACACTGGTGGTGCGCTATTCGTTTCTGGAGTTTGTCACGCCGTCGGCGTTCGCCACGCTGTATTACCGGCTGATGGGTATGAAGATCGGCCGCAACGTGGCGATCAACTCGACAGCCATCGCCGATCCGTCGCTGATCGAGATGGAAGATAACGTCACCATCGGCGGTTCGGCCAGCGTGCTGGCGCACTACGCGCAGGGTGGCTACTTGGTAATCGCGCCGGTGAAAATTCGCCGTGGCGCGACCATCGGTTTGCGCGCGGTGGTGATGGGCGGCGTGGAGGTCGGTGAAAAAGCCAAGGTGCTGGCGAGTTCGTTTGTGTTGCCGAATACCAAAATCCCAGCGGGGGAAACGTGGGCGGGCATACCGGCGCAGCGTATTGAGCTGGCTCGGTCGAAGTCTGTGCGTGAGGCGGAGGATGTGACTTGAACAATGCTTAACCTCCCCGACTTTCAAACCATAGCCATCCGCGTGCTGCTGATCGTCGGCAGTCTGTTCCTGTGGTTTCTCACGCAAAAAATGATCGGTGCGCGGCGGTTGGAAGACGGCGCGATTTATGATCATCTGCACGTGATGACGGCTGGCTGGAACGCGTGGCTGAATCAAAACCCGAAACCGGCGAACGCGATGCTTGTCGCCAGTTCGTTTTGTGTGGATGCGGTGACGCTGTTCGTGCTGTTCTACGCCGTGCTGGGGCCGTCGTTCATGCCGTTCTGGGGATTGTTCGGTCTTTTCGCGCTGCGGCAACTGAGTCAGGCATCGGTGGCGTTACCGGGGCCGCAGGGGATCATCTGGCGTGATCCGGGCGTGCCGTCGCTGTTTGTGACCAATGGCGTGGGCACGGATTTCTTTTTTTCCGGGCACACCGCGTTGGCGGTGTACGGCGCGATGCAGTTGTCAGCGCTACACATCCCTGCGCTGACGATTCTCGGCGCGGTGGTCGCCGTGCTGCAAGTGGTGGCCGTGATCGCGCTGCGCGCACACTGGACGATGGATGTGCTGGCGGGGTTGTTCGCGGCGCTGACGGTGGGATTGATCGTGTTGTAACTCTACGAACTTCATTTCGCCACAGAGGACACAGAGGACACAGAGAATACAGTTGCCTGTGGCGGCACGACCAACTGACCGTGTTGTTGATTTTCCTCTGTGTCCTCTGTGTCCTCTGTGGCTGAAGGTTTTTCAGGTCACGTGCTAGCGGTCAATAAGCCGTCTTCACCACGCGCCCACTCGCTTCAACATACCAGCGCTCCGACGTCAGCGGCTTGCCGTTCAGCCGCGCCTGCATCCAATCCGCCACCAGCGTCTGCGGATGCGGGCCGAGCGTCGCGGATGGAACGTTGCCCACCGAGTGGCGCGAATCCTGGTACACCACCAGTTGTTTTGGGCATTGCAGCGTTTGCAGCAGGCGCTCGGTGTGTTCCAGCGGGCTCAATTCATCGGCCTCGCCCGCCACGCATAAGTACGGCACGCGGATGTTTTCGGCGTGGCCTTCCCAGGTGAGCGTTTTGCAGAATTCGTTGAACTTCGCTTCGTCGCTGTAGCCCGACATATACATAAAGCGGCGTTTGAAGGTGGGCGAGGCTTCTTCAAAGATGGTGTGGCAGGTGGGTTCGAGGCAGGTCGCACTGACGGCGCAGGCGCGAAAACGTGGCTCATGCGCGGCGGCGATGGTGCCGAAGAACGAGCCGAAGCTGTTGCCCACCACTGCGATGCGTTGCGCGTCGAGCTCGGGGCGCGCGGCCATCCAGTCCATTACGGCTTTGCCAGCGGCGATCCAGTTGGGAATCGACACGTGTATATCGTTGACGGCACTTTCGTATTGACCGGGGCCTTCGAGCGTCAGTACGGCGATGCCGCGCGTCAACCAGCGATCGCCGTAGAGGGCGACGTTGGCTTCCTTGAAACCATCCATGCCGGGAATCGCCCACACGGCGGGGAGTTTGTCGCCGCTGTAGCCGGGTGGCAGGTGCAGCCAGCCGGGCAGGGCCTTGCCCTGAAACGGAATCCATGCCGCTTCGACGTGATGATCGGCGTGTTGGGCAAAACGCGTGTAACACTCGCGCTTGGCGGCATTCAAGGCGAGATTTTTTGCGCTGTTTTCATCGTGCGGCCATTGCGAGGCGGCGTACAGTATCGCGGCGTAAAAAAAATTGTTGCGCGCAGTCACCAACTCGCCAGCGTCCTCGGCGGTGCGCGCCTTGACTTCGCGGCGGCGCGCAGCGGTCTCGAATGCCGGCGAGATATCCGCGTATTTTTTCACGCGTTCGCGGATGCCGCCGAAATCCGCGTTGGCCTCGGGTCCGCAGGGCGTGTTGTAAGTGATCGTGCGCGGCTGATCCCAATCGATGCCGACTGAACGGATAATATTGTCGAGCAGCCAGCGTTGTTCGGTCCAGCGGCGCATGGTGATGGGCGGGTGGGCTTGGCTCATGGTGTATAGTGTGTAGTGTGTAAGTATTTGTTTTTAAAAGAAAATTAATATTTAACTATTCAGCACGAACAACTAAATCAAAGGCATCTGCCACAGAGGGCATAGAGGACACAGAGGAAAAGCGGTTCTCTGTGTGCTCTGTGTCCTCTGTGGCAAAAGAGGTTTTAAAGTTCTTATCATTACGCTGAGCAGTTACATTAATTTACTGATGGAAGGGTGGCAGGGCGCTGTGCGATGCTGCAATCGTGCGCCGATACTGTAGCTGAATTCACGACAGGGAGAGGTGGGGAATGGATCTGGATTTGCCTTCAGTCACGCGCGACGCGCAGCGGGTGTTCGAGGTGGTGCGCGACGGCGGCGTTGCGCTGATTCCGCTGGATGTGGCGTATGCCTTGATTGCGAGTACGCCGGCGGCGGTGCGCCGCGTCTACGAGGCCAAGGGGCGGGATTACGGCAAACCGATGGGGCTGGTCGGCGGGCAGCCTGCGCATGAGGCTTTGCACCAGCTTGACGATGCGCGGCGCGCCATGGTGCGCGCGATTACGGTCGAACACGATTTGCCGCTGTCGGTGGTGGCGCCCTATCGCTCGGGTCATGCGTATCTGGCGGGGCTCGATCCGTTTGTGCTGGAAACCAGCACGCGCGACGGCACGCTGAATCTGTTGCTCAACGCGGGCGTATTGCGCACGCAACTCGCCAGCTTGTGTTGGGCGCAGGGCGTGGCGATGGTGGGCACCTCGGCCAATCTGTCGCTGAGCGGCAGCCGCTATAGCGTGCAGACCATCGACCCGGCGATTGTGCGCGCCTGCGACGTGGTGATCGATTACGGCGTGTCGCGATACGTCAACACAGCGGGGCAGTCCAGCACCATCATCGATTTTGGTGCCATGCGCCTCTTGCGGCAGGGCGTCTGCGGTGACGCCATACTGAGCTTGCTGCGTTCGCGATTTGGCGTTTCACTGTCGTGATTGAGTGAAAGTCGCGGGCGCTTGCGATAAAATAAGCCACGCGCGAAATTGCTGCGGTATTTCATTGCAGCACGGGAGAACGCGTCAGGCCTGCCCCCGCATGCCACTTGGGATATGCGATGGAATTTGAATTAAAACAAGTACTGACCAAAACACCGCAGGGCATATACGCAACCCGCAGCGGTGCCGGGCTGTCGCCGAAATCGCACGCGGTTCTGAAATCCTTTGACGGCGCGAGGTCGGTGGCGGAGTTGAAAAAGGCTTGTCTCGGCGCGGCACTTTCCGCCGCGGAGTTCGACGTCGCTCTCAAAGATCTGCAGAAATTCGAATACCTGCGCGTGCTGGATGCTGCCGCCGAAGCCAAAGCGAAGGCCGATGCGGCAGCCGAAGCCAAGTTGCTGATGACGCTGGATTTCAGCTCCGAACCAGCGGCATCGGCTCCCGTAGCTGCTGCCCCCAGCGGCATGACGCAGTTGATGACCTCGCCCGAGGGTGGCATCGAGCGGCGCGAATACCGTCTGAAAGACGACATCGATCCGCAGTTGTTGCAGATATTCCTCGAAGAGGCTGCCGAACTGGTGCCGCAGGTCGGACAGGATCTGCGCGACTGGCGTGCGCGGCCCGCCGACAAACTGGTGTCGCAATCGTTAAAGCGCCTGCTGCATACCTTGAAAGGCAGCGCGCGCATGGCCGGTGCGATGGCGCTGGGGCAGTTGACGCACAGCATGGAATCGCGCGTTGAAAACGCCGAATTGCTGCCGGCGATACCGCCCAATCTGTTCGACGATCTCGAGACCTCGTTTGACCGTATCGGCACGTTGATCGCACGTTTGCAAGGCGACGAGCCGGTGGATCAGCCTGCGGCGGAGGCCGCAACGCTGTCACCGGCGATGGACGAAATGTCGCGCACCATGCATATGGTAGCCGCGACGGGCAATATGACGCAGGCTTTGCCGCTGCCACCAGCGGGTGCGCCGAGTGCGCCGGGAGCGGTGGAGGGGGGCGCAGGACAGGCCGCCGCCGGGCTGCAACGGCCGTTGATCCGCGTACGTGCCGATCTGATTGACCGCCTCGCCAATCAGGCGGGCGAGGTCAGCATCGCGCGTGCGCGCGTGTCGGCGGAGCTGCGCAGCGCGCGCGGTTCGCTGCGTGACCTGACCGAGAACATCGGTCGCCTGCGCGCGCAGTTGCGCGAGCTTGAGATCGCCGCCGAAACGCAGATGCAGTCGCGTTTTACGCCGCAGCCCGAAGCCAACGGCGAGAAGTTTGACCCGCTGGAATTCGACCGCTTTACCCGCCTGCAGGAGCTGACGCGGCTGATGGCCGAAAGCGTCAACGACGTCGCCACCGTGCAGCACAATCTCGCGCGCGATCTCGACGAAGGCGAAAAAGCGCTGGCCTCGCAGGCGCAGATCACGCGCGATGTGCAGCAGGATCTGATGGCCATCCGCATGGTGCCGTTTTCGAGCATCTCCGACCGGCTGTTCCGCGTGGCGCGGCTGGCGGCCAAGGATAACGACAAGCGCGTCGATCTGGATATCAGCGGCGGCCACGTCGAAGTCGATCGCGGCGTGATCGAACGCATCGCCGCGCCGATTGAGCATTTGCTGCGTAACGCCATCGTGCATGGCATCGAAGCAGCGCCTCAGCGCGCCACGGCGGGCAAGCCCGACGCCGGCGCGCTGCGCCTCGAAGTGCGGCAGGAAGGCAACGAAGTAGTGCTCACGCTGGCCGACGACGGCGCGGGCCTCAACATCGCGCGCATCCGCGAAAAAGCCATCAGCCTTGGCCTGATGCGCGAGAACGAGCGCCTGACCGATCAGCAGATCGGCAACTTTATATTCCGCTCCGGTTTCAGCACGGCGGGTGCGTTGACAGAGGACGCCGGGCGCGGTGTCGGCATGGATGTGGTGATGAGCGAAATCACCGCGCTGAGCGGTCGTGTGGGCACCGCGTTCGAGCGCGACAAGGGCACCACGTTTACCATTCATCTGCCGCTGACCCTGTCGGTATTGCAGGCGGTGGTGATGCGGGTGGGCGGTAACTACTTCGGCGTGCCGACCATGATGGTGGAGCAGGTGCAGCGCCTGAAGTCCGACGTGCTGGGCGCGGCGCTGGGTGCGCAGGAGATCGTGTGGCAGGGCGCGCGTTACCCGTTTCATCATCTCGCCACCTTGCTCGACGCGGGTGCAGATGACGCCCTGCCGCCGTATGGCTCGGTGGTGTTGCTGCGCAGCGGCCCCAACCGCGCCGCGATCCAGGTGGACGATATCGTCGGCGGCCAGGAAATCGTCATCAAGAATACCGGCGCGCAGCTCGCACGCGTGCCGGGCGTCACTGGCGCGGCTGTGCTGGGTTCCGGCGAAACCGTGCTGATATTGAATCCGGTGGTGCTGTCGTTGCGGCACATCGAAGCGCTTGCCAGTGCCGCCATCAACACCGGCGCGGATGAAGTGCCAGCGCCCGCCGAGCCGGATCGCCAGCGCAGCGTGCTGGTGGTCGATGATTCGCTCACCGTGCGCAAGATCACCGGTCGCCTGCTGTCGCGTGAAGGCTATATCGTCGTGGTGGCGAAAGACGGCGTTGAGGCGCTGGAAAAAATGCGCGAGCAGGTGCCTGATGTGATGATCACTGACGTGGAAATGCCACGCATGGACGGCTTTGATCTCACGCGCAGCGTGCGTGCGGAAGAATCGCTGAAAGGCCTGCCGATCATCATGATCACCTCGCGCACAGCCGATAAGCATCGTCAGCACGCGAGCGAGCTGGGCGTCGATGTGTTCCTTGGCAAACCGTACGAGGAAAGCGAGTTGCTGGGGCATATCGCGGCGCTGGCACGGCGCTGATGGCGATGGCGTTTAGAGCAAAACCATTGTCTATAGGGCATGCGATTTTATAGTTCTGTTTGATGCGGTATTTATACGTAAGCATTTGTTTTAAATGACTATTTTAAAATGGCATGAAGGGGCGTTTCAACAGTTGGCGCAGCGCGCTGGCGCGTTACCGCATGCCTTGTTGTTCAAAGGGCCAACGGGCATTGGCAAGCGCAATTTTGTTGCGGCGCTGACCAAGGGTTTGCTGTGCGAGCAGCCTGCTACGCCGCTTACCGCTTGTGGGGCTTGTCAGGCTTGCCATTGGTTCGATACCGGAAATCACCCGGATTACCGCATTTTGCAGCCCGAAATCGCCGAGGCCGCAGACGACGATGAACCCGCTGACAAGAAGAAAAAGCGTGATATATCAATAGCGCAGGTGCGCTCTCTCGCGGAGTTTATTAACATCAGCTCGCATCGTAGCGGCGCCAAGGTGGTGGTGATTCAGCCCGCCGAGGCGATGAACGTCAACGCCGCCAACGCGCTGCTGAAAAGTCTGGAAGAGCCACCGCCCGGTACCTACTTTTTGCTGGTATCCGACCGGCCGCATGTGTTGCCCGCCACCATCCGCAGCCGTTGCCAGCAGGTGGCGCTGCCGCCACCCACGGCGTCGGAAGCGGCGGCGTGGCTGGCGCAACGCGGCATTTCGCAGCCGGAACTGGCGCTGGCGCAGGCCGGCGGCGCGCCTTTGCTGGCGGTGGAGTTGGACAATCCTGAGTATTGGGCCGCGCGGCAACAGTTTCTCAATGGACTGTGCAGTCGGGATTTTGACGCGCTGGCGCTGGCTGAGCGTTCAATGTTGCAGCCTATTCCTCAAATAATCAATTGGTTACAGCGCTGGAGCTATGATCTGGCGAGCCTGAGTTATGGGCAAAAGCTGCGTTACAATCCTGACCGAAAAGATACGCTGATTTTCGTTACGAAACGGCTAAAACCGCTGGAAATTCTGCGCTTTCACCGTGAATTGGTGCGGTTTCAACGCATTGTCAATCACCCGTTAAGTCCACGGCTGGTACTGGAAGATTGGCTGCTGCGTTACCGGCAGCTGTTAAACACCTAAGGAAACGCGGATTTAATAAGGAATTTTGCCAACGGAGGATGAGGGCTAAGCGTTAAGTATAGACCGTCAAGCACGAAGAGCGAAAATGAAGCCGCCAGAGCCAACCCAAGTGAGT
>CAMBGJ010000044.1 GCA_945865805.1 Bordetella parapertussis | reverse complement strand
ATTTTGGAATTCGGGTTTACCGCGACAAATCCGCTGCCAAACTGGTCGCCCTCGCCGATCCGGATCAGCCAGGCGTCGTATTCCGCTCCGCCATGACCCGCCGCCAGCAACTCCTCCAGCATGATCGTGACCTTGACGCCATTGGGCGTACCTAACGAATAGAGCTGAAGCGGATGCTTTCCGCGCGGCAACGCCTTCTCATGCGTCGCGCCCGCGACAGGACGATTGGTGTTGCCATAGCGCCAATTCGGACTGTCGCCCTTCTCCCAAACCCAGACTTTCGGTGGCGTGTATTGAGTTGTGTCAGTCATGTTGGGCTCTCGCGTATCGATCGATGGGTTGGCCGGATGGACAAGACCAGTACGCTCAGTCTAAACTTTTCCGCAGTGCGTGTGTTGTAGTTGGAAACAGATGTCGCGCTACACAACGGAACAGATCATGTACTCGCAACAGAAAAATGTCGTGCGGTTGACCGCTCAGCAGGATGCGAATAGATTGCCATTGAGTGAAATAGCACGCTTAAATTGACTATCCCCGAGGAATATATGAGCGAACTTGTCGTCCGAACGTCTATGGGATCACTGACAGCGTGGAACGAACTCGCCCCCGCGTTCACCCGGCTCACAGGCCACAAGGTGATCATCGTCCAGGAAGAAGCAGCTACGCTCGACAACGTGCTCGCCTCCAACGCGCAGTCCGATTTAATCTCGCTTTATGGCGAACCGCTCGACCGCATCGTCAAGGGTGGCAAGACGGTAGGGGGCTTCAGCACGATTTTCACGCGCGCAGCGGTTGGCCTATCGGTCAAGTCCGGAGCACCCTGGCCCGATATCAGCACGCCAGAGGCCTTCAAAAAAACGCTGCTCAATGCCAAATCGATCACTTATTCGTTCGGTGGCAGTGGCCAAATCGCAGCGCGCGCGATCGAAAAGCTCGGCATTGCCGCAGAGATGAAACCCAAGACGGTTCGTTCCGTGGGCGGTCCCGCCGCCGCTTACATAGCGCGGGGCGAAGTGGAAATGGCGATCCAGCAAATCAACGTCAGCAAGCCCATCGCCGGCACCGATTACGTGGGCGACCTCCCCGGCGACCTCCATGAATACGTCGTGTTCGAAGTCGCCGTTCTGGCGGCGTCGAAAGAACAGGACGCGGCCCAGGCGTTGATCAAGTTCGTCACCTCGGCGGAGGCCGCGCCGCTGTTGCACAAGGCGATGATGGAGCCGGCATCGTAGAGGTGCAAAAAGCAGCCATTGGTGGCTCACAACTCCAACTACCGCGGCCGATAAACAGTCGTTCGATAGGCATCAAGACCGGCAGTTTGCGGCTGTTTTCCGGTTCTCGTCAAAGCTTTCAAGCCCCCACGCCGCAGAGAAACCTGGCTACACCAGCAGGCGCAACCCAACTGCTAACGCCCTACGCGTGACGACCGGGTCGCAGGCTTTGCCGGTTTCCGAAACGGCTTGTCCACAGCCGATGGCCCCGGCGGCAAACCCGTTTGCTGCGTGCGAAACTTCTGGTATTTGTCAGGCCGCCGCGCGCCCTCGGGTTGCTTGCCGGTGCCTATCGGCTGGTAGGCCGGCACGAGATGGCGCTTGCTGTTGCCGATCAAATCGGCGCGGCCCATTTTACGCAAGGCATCACGCAGCGTCGGCCAGTTCTCGGCGTCGTGATAACGCAAAAATGCCTTGTGCAAACGCCGCACTTTCAAACCTTTGGGTATGATCACGTCTTCGCTGTCGCGGGTGACTTTGCGTAGCGGGTTTTTGCCGGAGTGATACATCGCGGTGGCGGTCGCCATCGGTGACGGCAAAAACGCCTGCACTTGATCGGCGCGAAAACCGTTGCTCTTCAGCCACACCGCCAACTCCAGCATGTCTTCGTCGGTGGTGCCGGGGTGCGCGGCGATGAAATACGGAATCAGGTATTGCTCTTTGCCCGCCTCTTTCGAATACTTGTCGAAGAGTTCCTTGAACTTATAGTAGGTGCCCACACCGGGCTTCATCATCTTCGACAGCGGGCCTTCGCCGATGGCTTCAGGAGCAATTTTGAGATAGCCGCCGACATGGTGCTGCGCCAGCTCTTTCACATACTCAGGTGATTCGACCGCAAGATCGTAGCGCACGCCGGAGCCGATCAGCACTTTTTTCACGCCGGGCAATGCACGTGCGCGTTGATATAACTCAATCAAAGGCGTGTGATCGGTATTCAGATTCGGGCAGATGCCAGGAAATACGCACGACGGTCGACGGCAGGCGGACTCGATGGTTTTCGATTTGCACGCTAGACGATACATATTCGCCGTCGGCCCGCCCATATCGGAAATCACACCGGTGAATCCCGGCACGGTGTCACGGATGGCTTCAATTTCGCCGATGATCGAGTCGGCGGAACGGTTTTGAATGATGCGGCCTTCGTGCTCGGTGATCGAGCAAAAGGTGCAGCCGCCGAAACAGCCGCGCTGAATCGTCACCGAAAAGCGGATCATTTCATACGCGGGTATTTTCGCCTTTCCGTAACTCGGGTGCGGCGTGCGCGCATAGGGCAGTTCATACACGCCATCCATCTCTTTTATGGTGAGCGGAATCGGCGGCGGGTTGATCCACACGTCCCGATCATTGTGCCGCTGCACCAGCGCGCGCGCGTTGCCGGGGTTGGCCTCCACGTGCAGGATGCGCGAGGCGTGCGCGTAGAGCACCGGATCGCCAGCCACCGCGTCGAATGAGGGCATGCGGATCACGCTGCGGGCGCGATCCACGTTTTTGACTTCGCGGATGAAGCGGACTACTTGGGCTTGAACAGGATTTTTGACGGGCGCTTCCGGTGGGCCAGTCAACCCCGCTTCCCTCATCCCCTGCCCTTCTGCTGCGCTCCAAGTGTTCCCTTGCCCCGAAGGGGGAAGGGAGAAGTGCCCCTCGCCCTCCGGGAGAGGGTGGCGCGTAGCGCCGGGTGAGGGAGAGGGGTTCGCAGCACCGCTGGCGTCTCCCTTCTGCGCAGCCGGTTTACTGTCCATCGCATAAGGATCCACCATCGGATTCAACGCCCCCGGCAAATCAATCCGCGTCGAATCAATTTCAATCCACCCCGCCGGCACCGCGCGCACAAACGCCGTGCCGCGAATATCGGTGATCTCGGCAGGCTTTTTGCCCGCCGCCAAACGATGCGCGATATCGACAATCGCGCGCTCGGCGTTGCCGTACACCAGCATGTCGGCCTTGGCGTCAACCAGCACCGAGCGGCGCACTTTCTCTGACCAGTAATCGAAATGCGCGATGCGCCGCAGGCTCGCCTCGATGCCGCCGATAATAATGGGCACATCCGAAAACGCTTCTCGCGCACGCTGGCTGTAGACGATCACCGAGCGATCGGGGCGCTTACCGCCTTCGGCGTCCGGTGTATACGCATCATCGCTACGCAGCCGCCGGTCGGCGGTATAGCGATTGACCATCGAATCCATGTTGCCCGCGGTCACACCGAAAAACAGTTTCGGACGACCCAATACTTTGAAGGCATCGGCGCTCTGCCAATCGGGCTGCGCGATGATGCCGACCCGGAATCCCTGCGCCTCAAGCAAACGCCCGACTATCGCCATGCCGAAACTCGGATGATCGACATACGCATCGCCGGTGACGATGATGATGTCGCAGGCGTCCCACCCCAGCGCTTCCATTTCCGCGCGCGACATGGGCAGGTAAGGTGCTGTGCCGAAACGTTCCGCCCAGTATTTGCGGTGGCTGAAAATATCTTTGGCGGCGGCGTTAGCCAGCGGCTGGGTTTGCGGAGCAACTTTCATAGCCCGCATCATACCATGCCACAATGGCACCATTTACGTAAGTATTTGTTTTTATTGATATTTTATTTATTCAGCCACAACCATTTCCACGCCAAGCGGGTTAACCCACGTTGCCGGTGAAGGGTTTATCGTGTTTGGCAGTCGCCGCAGCGGGTTTGCACGCGGGCGCGGCTTGCGGTCCCTCGTTCGCATCCTCATCCGGCCCGAGATTCTCGAGGTAGCGCGCCGCCACCGCGTCAAAGTCGGTTTCCAGATTCAGCATCACGTTGCGTTCCGTGTCATAGATCGTGCTCCAACCCGACGCGGACAACTGTTCGAGACAGCCCCATAGCGCACGCACGTGCTTATCGACTTTATCGCGCGGCAAATCCCACGTCAGCGTGATTTCGATGCCCTGATCGAATACATCAAAAGCCATACGCCCGTAGTCGTAATCGATATAGAGATGCAGGTGGCGCTGGATCACAGTCGGCTTGCCGAACCATTTCGCGAACAACCCGGTCTTGGGCGCTTGCGGTTCCATTAATTGCAAACGGCTGTCGTGCGCCGCGAGTAAATCTTTTACCCGCCATTTGGGCGCGGAACGGTCATGGTCTGGCAGCGACGTGTCCCACAAGCGTTCGTTGTTCCATAGGTCACTGGCCGTTTCCCGATCCGCCGCCAATTGCGGCTGGTAGACGCAGACCTCGTAACTCATGGTCACTCCACTTTAATGCCCGCGTTGCGAATCACCTTGCCCCATTTGTCGAGTTCGGCGCGAATGATTTTGCCGTAGTCCTCCGGCGTGCCGCCGAGCACTTCGCCGTCGGTGTCGGTAAAACGCTTTCGCACCGCCGCGATTTGCAGCACCTTGTTGGTGGCGGTGTTCAGTTTCAAAATCGAATCGCGCGGCGTCGCTGCCGGCACGATCAGCCCGCGGTAACTCGCGCCATCAATCGTCGGCCAGCCGGACTCGGCGAACGTTGGAACCTGCGGCATCAGCGGGCTGCGTTTCACACTGGCAATTGCCAATGGGCGCAGCTTGCCGGTATCGGCCAGCCCTTTCACCGCGAACAAGCCGCCAGCGGCAATCGGCACTTCGCCTGCTGTGGCGGCGTAAATCGCCAGCCCCGTGCTTTTGTACGGCACGTGCGCGAGATTGATTTTCGCCTCGTAATTCATCATCTCGGTGAGGATGTGCGGCAGCGTGCCGTTGCCGCCCGACGCATAGTTCAGCTTGCCCAGCTGCGCGCGCGCCATCGCCACCAGCTCCTTGACGCTTTTCGCCGGAAACGATGGATGCACCACCAGCATGGAACTGCTCGATACCGTCACCGCCACCACCGGCGCGAAATCGCGTACCGCGTCGTACGGCACCTTGGGCAGCAGGTACGGATTGAAAATCAGCGCCGGATCAGCAACGTAAATCGTGTAACCATCCGGCTTGCTGTCGGCGACGATCTTGGTGGCAATCACCGTACCGCCACCGGGACGATTGTCGATAATGACGGGTTGGCCAAGCGCTTCGGCGAGTTCATTGGATATCGCACGGATCATGCCATCAGCGCCGCCGCCCGCAGCGTAGCCCACCACCGCGCGTATGGGTTGCGCGGGGTAGTTCTGCGCCGCTGCTGACGTTGCCAGTATCAGTGCGGCACAGGCGCCGCTTATTCGCCGCTGGACCACTCGCATGCCGCCGCTCACATCACCACATCAATCAAATACGGCCCGCGCTGCGACATCGCATGGGTGAGCTGCACGGTCAGCTCATCGAGATTTTGCACCTGCACGCTCGGCATGCCGAGGCTCCTGGCCAGGCCCGCAAAATCAATCGCCGGTCGGCCCAG
Source organism: Bordetella parapertussis (assembly GCA_945865805.1). Classification (GTDB taxonomy): domain Bacteria; phylum Pseudomonadota; class Gammaproteobacteria; order Burkholderiales; family SG8-41; genus UBA5216. Next base: position 17,205 of record CAMBGJ010000044.1, on the reverse strand, counting down.
CGTCAACATGTCGATGGCGCGCGGCCCCGGATTGGCCACGCCCACGCTCGCCAACTGGCTGTAGAGGATGTTGTAAGAGCGATTCGAGAAAATCATCACGCAGACATCAAGGCCTTCGCGTGCCATCGTCCACAACGACTGAATGGTATACATGGCGCTGCCGTCGCCGATCATCGCGATCACCTTGCGGTCGGGGCAGGCTACCGCCGCACCTACCGCGCACGGCGTGCCGAAACCAATCGAGCCGCCCATGTTGTTAAGCCAGTCATGGGGCGGCGCACCCGCGCTAAACGGAAAAAAGCCGCGCCCGGTGGTGACCGATTCGTCGACGATGATCGCGTTCTCGGGCATGGTCGCGCCCAGGGCTTGGCCCAGCCCGTCGAGCGTGAATTTTCCGGTGGGCCGCTCGGGTCGCCCCGCTTGTGCAACGCCTACGGGTTTTTCGTTCAATGCCCCCAGTTCAGCTGCCAGCGCTTCGAGCGAGGCCAGCGGATCGCCCTCGACCGAGCACAACGCCGTGGTCTCGCAACCCTGTGGCGTCAGCACGCTGGGCTTGCCGGGGTAGGCAAAAAATGCCGCCGGTGCCTTGGCACCCACCAGCACCATTTGCGTGACGCCCTTTAATTGCTCCTGCGCGGTTTCAATCACGAAATGCAAACGCAGCGTTTGCACACGCCCCGCGCCACGTTCGATGCGCGCCGTGCCGCCCGCCGCCTGCACGCGGCATCCCGTCTTGGCGGCAATCTTGCCGGCGAGTTCCAGCCCCTTGGCACGCAAGGCACGGCCACCCAAAAACAACATCGAGGCGTTGCCCTGCTGCAAGGCTTTGGCCGCAGCCACCACGGCGTCATTAGCAGGCCCCGCCGGCCCCGGCGTATCGGGCGTATCCGCCACGCCATCGGCCTCGCCCCAAGCGGTGTCGGCGGGCAGAATCAGCGTTGCGATCTGCCCTGGCGCGACGCGCGCAGCCTGTATCGCCAGTGCGCCGTCGCCCGCGACAGTCTTGGAAGTCGGCGAGGTTTTCACCCAGTGCGAAAAAGGCCGTGCGATGCCTTCGATATCGGCGGTGAGCGGCGTGTCGTACTTGATGTGATACAACGCATGCTCGCCGACGATGTTGACGACGCCCGAGCCGGCCTTTTTGGCGTTGTGCAGATTCGCCGCCGCGTTCGCCAGCCCCGGCCCCAGGTGCAACAGCGTGGAGGCAGGCTTGTCGGTCATGCGGTAGTAACCGTCGGCCGCGCCGCTACACACGCCCTCGAACATACCCAGCACGCAGCGCATGCCCTCGACACGATCGAGCGCACCGACGAAATGCATCTCCGACGTGCCGGGGTTGGCGAAGCACACATCGACTCCGCCCTTCAACAGTGTGCGAACCAGACTTTCTGCGCCATTCATGGTGCTCTCCCTTGGTTATGAATCATGCCGTGCTAAATCTTCGGATACGCATGCCGCGCGACCATCACTTCCACCAGCGCGGGTTGCGTTTTCGTCGCGGCCAGGCCCTGTTGCAACGCGGCCTCAATATCGCGCGGGTCGGTGACACGTATGCCCTTCGCGCCGCACGCCGTGGCGATATCCGCGAATTGAGGGCTCGTGAACGCGGTGCCGTAGGTGTGGCCGTAAATATTGGTCTGCTGCATATAAGTTTGACCGAAGGCACCGTCGTTCAGCACCACCACCAGAATATTCGCGCCATATTCCGTGGCTGTCGGCAGATCGCCGATGGTCATCAGAAACGCGCCGTCACCGACCAGCGCCACCACGTCGCGCTTGGGAAATTCCATCTTGGCGACGATGGCCGTCGGCAAGCCGTTGCTCATGGCGTTCCACACGCCCGACTGCATGAACGATTCCGGCGTGGCGATGCGGCGGAAGGTACGCGCCCACATCTGGCAGTTGCCCACGTCGCTGGCCACCACGGCTTGATCGTCGAGCACTTTGTTCATCGCCTGCATCAGGAGACCAGGGTAGATTGGATTGTCGCTGGCGTACGGCGCGACGTTGGCGGCGAGCCTGTCGCGCACTTCGCTCTTGCGTTGGGCGAGTTGTTGCAGCATCGCTTCATCGCGCGGGCGCTGGTAATCACCGATACGCGCCAACAGCGCATCAAGAAACAGTTTGGGATCGGCGACACGCTCGTCGGGGCCGTGGTAATGCGCGGTTTGCGCATCGTCAAAGCCAACCAGCATCATGTTCTTTTCGCCCGCGCGTTCTTTCAATTCCGACATTTCCGCCGCGCCTGCACGCAAGCCCATCGCGAGCACAAGATCGGTGCGCTCCAGCGCCATCACGCACAGCGGATGGCTGCGCTGGCGCTGAAAATAGCCTGCGAACAGCGCGTGCGACTCGGGGAACACGCCGATTGCGTCCTGCGCAAAAATCACCGGCGCTTGCAGCTTTTCCGCCAGCGCGGTGAGTTGCGGCATCGCGCCCTGACGGATGATGCCCTTGCCCGCTGCCAGCACCGGCGCGCGCGATGCCATCAAACGCTTGGCACACAACGCCACATACGCGGGATCGGGCTTTGTAACCGTGGTGGCGATGCGTTGGTAAGCGGGCAACACTGCGGGCGTTTCCTGCAAAATGTATTCGCTATAGTCGGACACCCGCGGCAACTCCACATGTACCGGCCCTGGCCGCCCGCTGCGCGAGGTATGAAACGCCTTGGCCATCACCTCGGGAATGTCTTCGATGCGCTCGACGCGCGCGCTCCACTTGGTGATTTTTTTGAACATCTCGTGCACGAAGGCCGGATCGTCAACGCCGTGAAACGCCTCCATTTCGGCCTTCAATGGCACCGCCCCCGACAAATGCACCATCGGCGACGCCGCACCGTACGCCTGCGCCACGCCCGCCATCGAATTCAGACCGCCCGGCCCGGCGGTCACCAGACACACTCCCGGCTTGCCGGTGAGCCGCCCATAGGCATCCGCCATCAGCGAGACATTCGGCTCCTGCTTGCAGGTCACGAAGCGGATGGATTCAACGCGGCTCAAGCCATCGTAAATCGGATGAATGTGCGAGCCGGGCACGCTGAAGATGCGTTCCACGCCTTCCTCCCGCAAGGCCTCCGCGACGGCTTCACCGGCGTGCATCGCTTTGCGCTGAGTTGGCTGTGTTGCCATCTTGAATGTTCCTTACAAGTTATTTCAATGATCTATCATAGCAAAAAGCGCGGGCCGCACTCGCAGTTATCCGCGGCGCGGATAAGCAGTGTAATATTTCACGGTAAATATCCTTGAGAACCTGGAGCGGATGCCATGACCCTGCTTGCCCTTCGTACGATGCAAACCACGCCAATGATTGCCGCTATGCTCGCGCTGCCGTTCACACTGCACACGCCGCTTGCAAGCGCACAAGCCGCTTCGGCCAGCGCAGGACAGGCCTGGCCCACGAAACCGATCCGGCTGATCGTCAATTTTCCGCCGGGCGGCACTACTGACCTGATGGCGCGCGCGTTTTCTCCCAAGTTGGCTGAAACACTCGGCCAGCCGGTGATCATCGACAATCGCGGCGGCGCTGCCGGCAATATCGGGCTGGAGGTGGCCGCGAAAGCACCTGCGGACGGCTACACCATTCTTGCTTCATCCGGCAGCCCCATCGTGGTGGGGCCGCACTTCTACAAACTCAGCGTCAATGTCGATCGTGATCTCGCACCGATCGCGCCCATGGCGCGCATCCTGACACTGCTGGTGGTAAAGCCCGGCCTGCCGGTGAAAAGTGTTGCCGAACTCACCGCGTATCTGCGCGTCAATCAGAACAAGTTGAACTACGGTTCGGTCGGCACCGGCAGCACGCTGCACATACACGCCGAGCGCTATTTGTTTGTGAACAAGATACGTGCGACCCATGTGCCGTACAAGGGCGCAGCGCTCATGGTCACTGCATTGCTGTCCGATCAGGTGGATTTCGCGTTCGACTCGGGCTTGTCAGTGCAGCATGTGCGCAGCGGCAAGTTGCGCGCACTGGCGGTGGCGAGTAATTCGCGCTCGCAACTCCTCCCCGATGTGCCGACGATGGCGGAAACCGGCACTGAAGTGAACGACGCGCTGTTTGGCGTCTATACACCCACCGGCACGCCGCGCGCCATCATCACGCGCCTGAATCGCGAAATCGGCCGCATCATGCAACTGCCGGATTCACGCGCCGCACTCGACACCTTCGCCGCCGAGCCGGTGACGCTGTCGCCAGAGGAATTCACCGACATTCAGCGGCGCGACCGCGAACGCTACGGCAACTTCATCCGCACGGCGAACATCAAGGCTGATTGAAGGCGGGCAATCCGAGATGAAGACGATTTTGATATTGTTGGCAGGGTTGCCGATCGCTGCCCTTGCGCAGCAAGGCCAGAGTGGCTGGCCGGTCAAGCCGATACGTGTAGTGATACCGTTTAGCCCCGGCACGCCCATCGAAGTGCCCACGCGCGCGGTAACACGGCCGATGACCGAGGCCTTCGGCCAGCAGTTTGTGTTCGATTACCGCACGGGCGCTTCCGGCACCATCGGCACCGAGCTGGTAGCACGCGCGCCGAAGGATGGCTACACCCTGCTGGCGACGAATTGTTCGCACAGCGGCAATCCGGCGTATTACAAAAAACTGCCCTACGACACGTTGAACGACTTTGCGCCGGTATCGCAGATCAACGTGACTTACGGCAATCTGCTGGTGATACATCCGTCGCTGCCCGCGCGCTCGGTCAAGGAATTCATCGCACTGGCCAAGGCGCGGCCGGGCGAAATCAAATATGCCTCGGCGGGCATCGGCAGCCCGCCGCATGTCAGCGCGGCGCTGTTCGCGGCGATGGCGGGCGTGAAACTCTTGCACGTGCCATACAAAGGCACGGCGGTGGCGTTCAATGATCTGCTCGGCGGCCATATCGAATCGATGGTGGCCAGCCCCACGGTGGTGGTGCCCTACATACAAGCCGGGCGGCTGCGCGCGCTGGGGTTGGGCGGGCCGCGGCGTCAGCCGCAGGTGTCAGACGTGCCGACGTTTCACGAAGCGGGACTCACCGGTTTCGACATGACGTGTTATCACGGCCTGTGGTATCCGGCGGGCACGCCGCAGGACATCGTGCGGCGCGTGCAAGGCGAGGTGGTGAAAGCCGTGGCGCAGCCCGACACGAAAAAGTATCTGGCCGACAACGGCTTGATCCCCACCGGCACTACGCCGGAGGAGTTCGCCGAATTTCTACGCAAGGATGTGGCGCGGCAGGTAGACATCGTGCGCAAAATCGGTTTGCAGCCGCAATAAGTTAGGTAGGACGCGCGTAATGATTTGGCGATATGACAACCGACTAAAACCTTTTGCCACAGAGGACACAGAGGTCGCAGAGAAATTCACAGGCGGTGTTCTCTGTGATCTCGGTGTCCTCTGTGGCAGATACCGTTGCGCTTGTTGTTCGAGCCGAATTTAATTAGAAATATCAATTAAAACAAGGAGTTACAGATGTTCGATATTCGACTTAACGACACCCAGCGCGCCTATCGTGATCTCGCGCGCGAATTCGCACAGAATGAAATCAAACCCATCGCGCTGGAGCTCGACAAAAAACCCAATTGGGAAGACCGCATACCGTGGGAGGTGCTGAAAAAAGGTTCCAAACTCGGCTTTCGCACGTTTGCGCTGTCGGAAGAAAACGGCGGCGCGGGCGCATCGGATCACCTCACCGCGTGTTTGATCGCCGAGGAACTGGCGGCGGCCGACATCGGCACAGCCTACTACTACATGCTCACCGCGCGGCGCGCACGCGACTGGTTCGAGCTGCGCATGACGCAGGAGCAGCGCGATTATTTCCTGCCGAAGTTCTTGAATGACGATTTGTTTTTCACCACCGTCGCTATCCACGAACCTGACACCGACCTCGGCTTTGATTACTACACCGAAACACCGGAGTGGGTGAAATTCAAGACGCGCGCCGTGGCTCAGCCCGATGGTTCGTGGATCATCAATGGCGCGAAGAATTTTCAGACCGTCGGCTACCTCGCCAAGCTCCTGGTGGTGCAAGCGCAAACCGAAGCCGGCCCGCGCGCGTTTCTCGTCGAAGGCGATTCAAAAGGGCTGGTGCGCCGCCCGATGTCGAAAATCGGCCGCCGCGTGGGCGACAACGCAGAAATATTTTTCGACAACGTGCATGTACCCGCAGGGCGCATGCTCGCGCCCAACCCTGTTGGCCGCACCGATATCGGCACGCACGTCACCATCGCCGCGATCACGCTGGGCCTGGGCCGCGCCGCGCTGGAAGCCACCATCGATTACGTCAAAGAGCGCAAATCCGGCGGCAAACAGGTCATAGCGCATCAGGCAGTGGGCCTCTACATCGCCGACATGGCAATGAACCTCGAAGCCGCACGACGCCTGATCTGGACGGCCGCATGGGCGAAAGACCACCCCGAAGCTTTCCAGGATGGCAGCGCCGACTACCAACCGTATGAGTGGATGGCGCTGGCGTTTACCGGCACAGCGGTGCAACGCCTGACCGAGCAAGGGCTGGAGCTCTTTGGCGGCATGGGCGTGATTCAAGGCATGCCCATCGAGAAATACGTGCGCGACGCCATCGTGCAGAAGCACATCTCGTTCCCGTTCCCCACACGTTATCGCATTACCGAGGCGTTGACGGGGTATAAGCGTAAGCAGACGCCGTATCTCGGTAATACGTGATCGCGTGGCGGCACGGCAGTTCCGTGAACGGGTTCCAGCGTTGGCACCCGCGAACGGATGCCCTGCCGCCAACGGTAATCGCCCTGAATCAGTGAACGTTTAAACTTGCCGCCAAGCCCGCCAACGAAAGAATCACGGAGGAACGATGAGCACTGAAACCGCCGCCCCCGCCCCCGCCACACTGATCACCCCGGCGCTGAAAGACAGCCTCAACGTCTCGAGCGCGCCGGAGATATCGCACCCGGTCGACTGCGCCGATTTACGCAAGTGGGCCATCGCCGTGTACTGGCCCGATGTGCCGCCAAAAATATTCTGGGACGAAGCCTACGCGAAGACCACCAAGTTCGGCGGGATCATCGCGCCGCGCGAATTCAACCCGTTTGCCTGGCCCGCGATCCGCCCTGCCGACCGCGCGCCGCGCCCCGCCAAGCGTGGCGTGGGTGAACGCACCATGAACGGCGGCCAAAAGGAAACCTACGGCGTGCCGATACGCCCCGGCGATGTCATCACCGCGAAAACCGCGCTGGTGCACATGGAAGAAAAAGTCGGCAAGCTCGGACTCACGCTCTACAAATCCACCGAAATTCGCTGGACCAACCAGAAGGGCGAGTTCGTGCGCAGCCGCATTTCCATTTCCATCGTTTATTGAGCACGGAGGACATCATGGCCAACAAGGTTTTCTTTGAAGATGTCAAGGTCGGCGACGAGATTCCTGCATGGGTCAAGCAAACCGACTTCATGCACTGGAACCGCTACGCCGCAGTCAACGACGAGTTTGTCTACATTCACATGGACGACGAATCCGGCAGGAATGGCGGCAACGCGCAGGGCGCGTTCGGCATGGGCAATCTGCGCTGGGAGTATTTACACAACATGCTGCGCGAGTGGGCCGGCGACGAAGCCGACATGAAGGAAATGAGCGTGCAGTACCGCGCCATCAATCAAAAGCACGATGTGCTGACCTGCACCGGCAAGATCACGGAAAAGAAAACCGAGGGCGGCGAACACTTGGTGCGCCTTGAAATCAATGTGATGAACCAGGACGGCAAGCCGACCACACCCGGCTATGCGATCATTGCCTTGCCCTCGCGCGGATAGGTTGGCCGCCGATCAGACGCGCCACGTTGCCCGAACACGCTACCCAACGCGCTGCCAAAACAATTCCTGGCACTGCATCACGCCCGCGTATAGCCGCCGCGGCGGTGCCAGCATCATGCCGCCGTTTTCAAAGCGCACGCTGCGTACCTGATCACCGCCGATGCGGCTGGCGTCCGACGCAGCATCGACGCGTGTCGTCAGCGTGACGCCATCAAACGTGTAGTTGCCCACATAGGACATGAATTGCCGCGTCTCGCCCGCCGGCAATTCAGCGCGTCCGTCGCAGATCACGTTGACAATGCGGCCGTCAGGCTGAAAGCTCACCACGCCGTTGGGTGTGGGACCGTAGGGCGGCGGTAGCACATTGCCGTTGTCGTCGATGCTCTTGGTGCTTTTGATACGCCAGATGCCGATTATGCGGGGGTCGATCATGGGTTTGTGTATCCTTCATTCTAAATATTTAAATTAAAACAATGACTTATGAAGTTTTTTCATGCCGTGAATCGTCCGCTGCCACCACCTTGCCATTTCGTGTGATATCACTTTATGCCAGGTTGAAGAAATGCGTGAATTGCTTGAACGGATTGGAGTAATACCATGAACACGATGCCCCATAAAGGCTATACAGCCCGGATCGAATTTGATGAACGCGACAACATTTTTGTCGGCCGCGTTCTGGGGCTGCGCACCCTGATCAGCTTTCATGGCGAAACCGTCACGCAATTGCGCAGCGAGTTCAAAGCGGCAATTGAAGATTTCCTGGCGGATAGCAAGAAACTGGGCATTGCACCGGAGAAACCCGCGTCCGGCAAATTGCTGCTGCGTGTGCACCCGAGGTGCATGGCGCGGCGCTGATAGCGGCTAAAGCGGCGGGGAAAAGCCTGAATCAATGGTCTGGTGAGCTTTTGCGGAACACGGTTCGTGCTTGAGAATTTGCGGGCGTGATGGAAATATCATCCCTGCCCTGTTTAATTCTTAGGTTGCTCTAAGATTGAATATAAGCCATTGATTTTTAACAAATTTCGTCAAATTGACACGAGCTTACGCGTATAGTTGCGTAAACATCGCAGGTAAGAAATCGGTGAGAGTACTCATCCATCCCTTCGATGATGGCAATGGCCGCATGGCGCGGCTGCTGATGAACCTGCCGCTCATCAAGCACGGCTTTCCGCCCGCGATCGTGCGCACGGAGGACAAGGCTAACTACTTCGCCGCCTTGCGTCAGGCCGATGGCGGGCAACTGGCGACTTTCGTGGATTACATCACGTCATGCGTTGTGCGGTCCCTGGATATCATGCTGGCGGGTGCACGGGGTGAAAATATCGAAGAAGAGGGAGAGCAGGACCGGCAAATCAAGATGTTGGAGAGATGCTGGAGAGTAAGGTAGGAAGCGTCACGACGAGGCGTTCGAACAACGATGTACGCGACGTTTATGAGCACAGTTTCGTGCCTCTGGTGCAAAGCTTTACAGTTGCTTCATCGCAGTTTAAAGGCTTTTATTCTTCCTTGGAAACACAGATTTATACCTATCGTGGCCATTCGGCTATTGCGGCGGGTCTGGCCGAGTGTGCTGCCAAGGTTTCGCAGGACGATACAGCGTTGGTTATGTACATTCACTTTCACAACCTTAAGTTTCAGAGTATGGAGCACCACTCTCATATTTGGCATGTGCACGTGGATTTGAATCTAGCTACATACTCCGTGCAATTTAGACAAGGCGTTGCGCGAGTTACCAAATCCTACGGACAACCGTTAAGTGTCACGGAAATAGAAGAACTGATTGCAAAAGCAAAGAAAGAGCATATCGGAGTCATTGAGCGGTTAACGGGAGTAACACTCGCTGATATGTAAGGCGCCCAGTATGGCTGCAAATAAAAGATTCCGGGCTCGAATGGCCTTTACTCAGGTCGCTGTCACCGCAAATTTCTCCCTCTCCCACAAGCCGGAAGCGAGGGGCCGGGTTAGGGTGAGGGGCAGCCGCTTTGTGCTACGTCTGCATCCCCTAACCCCCACCCTCTCCTCGTTTCCGGGGCGAGGGGGTAAGTGCAGCGGAGATGTGTAGATGCCTTTGCCGGGGGGGGGGAGAAGGGCTTAAAACCCCTCGCCCTCCGGGAGAGGGAAAAGAGGCTTGCTTGTAAGTTTTTGTTTTAATTGAACTTTTACAAAGTTCATAACAGCACTCTAGTGCTATCGCATCACTCAGGCTCTGTCGGGTTACAAACGTCAGACGACGCCCGTAGGGGAAATACCCGCCGGACCGCGCGAACCTGAGGGCAGTTACACCACCTTAACCGGCCGTACTGCCACGCCGTCCAGCGTGATGCGCTGATTCACCATATTGGCGCAGGCAGCCACCACCGACAGGTGCGGCGTTGCCACCCCGGTCAGCGTACCCATTTCCAGCAGCACGTTGATCAAGGCATCGAGTTCCAGCGTGCGGCCGCCGCGCACATCTTGCAGCGTGGAGGTGGGAAGCGACACGCGTTTCACCACGTCCGCCACCAGCTTTTCGGCATCGACGTCCAGCGGCGAGCCGGCGGCTTCGGCCAACGCCATCACTTCTCGTGTCATCATTAGCGCCAGCGCCGCCGTGGGCGCATAACCTGCCGCCTCGGTGGGCGTTGCCTGCGTCACCACGCCGAGAATATTCCATACCGCGTTGGACAGCAGCTTGGTCCACTTCACTTTGCGGATGTCGGCCACTGGCGTGCCTTTCCAGCCGGCGTTACTGGTAATTTTTGCAATCACCTGCATCCGCTCGCTCATGCGATTATCGACCTCACCAATGGTCATCGAATCGGCGGGCGAATCCGCCAGGCGGATGTGCGCCGGTGCCAGCAGATCCGTGGGCTTGAACGCCACGCCACCGACGATTTGCGCGGCATCAAAAGTGCGCGACAACACGCCTGACGGGTCAAGCGTTTTGAGCGGCGTGCCGCGATACTTTGACGCGATGCTGTCGAAGTACCACCACGGCAAGCCGTTCTGCGGAAACACGAATATCGTGTCTTTGTTGCCCAAGGCGCGCACATGCTGTGCGGCGTCCGTCAATTGGTGCGATTTCAGCGTGACGAATATCAGATCGTACGGTGCCTTTTCCTCGCCGGGCCGAACCACGCGCACCTTGATCGGATCGGGCTTGCCGATTGTTGGCCCTTCGAGTATCACGCCGCGCGAGGCCATCGCGTCATGCGTCGCACCACGCGCCACCAGCGTCACATCCTCACCCGCTGCTGACAGAATCGCACCGAGATATCCGCCGATCGCGCCGGCACCGTAAACCAGAATTTTCATAGTTATTGATTCCAAAAATCAAAATCCACCGCAAAGACGCGAAGACGCAAAGACGCAAAGGAAACGCAAACAACCCCAAAAGCTTTTTCTGAATTTCTTCGCGGCAGTGCTTTGCGTTTTTGCGCCTTTGTGGTGAGATTTTAGATTTAAGTATTTGTTTTAATTGATTATTTTTTTGACGCCATGGCCAGCAGCTTCGATACGTCCGCGCATTTTTCGATGTTCATCACCGCATCCGCCAACGCAGCCGCACGCTTTTCGCCGATCACCGGGCTGGCAAGGCTGGTGAATTTAACCAGCAATTCCTCATCGTTCATCGGGTTCTCGATCGAGCCTTTGGGGTAATCAATCTGCGAAGTGAATTTGCGTCCGTCACTCATGGTGGCCACCATTTTGCACGATACGCCGCGCGGCAGTTTTGCATCGACGGCGATAGTGGTTGCGTTGCTCAGTTGTTTGACCTTGGCATTGCGAATGTTGCGGTCGCTGTATTGTTTGAGCAACGCCTGGCCTTCGAGGAACGCCACCGCCACCGAAAACGGCAGCGACACCTGCGCCTCATGATACGTGCGCGGTGCCTTGTTCTGATGGTAATGCGCCCAGTCGGGATGACGCGTGAACGCAATCGACTTCACTTTGTTCACATTAAAGCCCGGTTGCTTACGCACCGCCAGCGCGCAATCGATGGCGTTGTGGATCGGCCGAGCGCAGGAATACGGCTTGAATTCGATCAACAGCTTATACGGCTTGTTGATGCCTTCGATCAGCTTACCGGGGAAATTCTTGTCGGTGAACGCCTTCAAAAAGCCGCGCTCGCCCTCGAATATGGTGTCTGCGCCGGTGAAACCGAGTTGCGCCATCAGCGCGGCGGTGACGCCATTGCGTGCGGTCGGGCCGGGGTTAAACCGCTTTTGCATCGACGGGCCGTACATTTCCATCAAACCCGACGCCTGCGCGCCCGCCATGCCCAGCGCGTTGGTGATTTTGTCCGCGTTGAGCTTGAGGATTTTCGCCGCGGCAATGGTCGCGCCAAATACGCCGCACGTCGGCGTGGTATGAAAGCTGCGATTGCGCAGCGAATTGTTCGCCGCACGGCTGACACGCTCCATCATCTCGCAACCGGCGGCAAGAGCCGTCACCAGTTGCTTGCCATTGGCCTTGGTGGCATCCGCCACCGCCAGCGCCGACGAATACACCGGCGGGCTGAAGTGAAACAGCGCCAGCACGTCGATATCGTCAAGTTCGATGCTGTGCGACGAAATGGCATTGGCGAACGCCGTGGTCGCCATCGACGATTTGGCGTTGTCACCGATCAGTTGCGCGCCCGTCTTCGTACCGGTTGCGCCCTGCTCACGTGCAAAGCGCCGCGCGATGTGGCCGCTTTCGCTTTGGCTGCCAGCGAGCGCTACACCGATGTAGTCGAGCAGCAGACGTTTGACCGCATGGCGCGAGGCCGGGGTGATGTCGTTGTAGCTGAGTTTGGCGAAGCGGGTAGCGAGTTGTTGGGCGTGGGTTTGTTGGGCGTGGGTTTGTTGGGTCATGGACACTTTCCTATATTGAAAATCCAAAGCAGTTGTAGGTTGCGGTGACGCAGGAACCCCAACGCTCGTGGTGATGCGTCGCCATCGTTGGGGTTCCTGCGTCACCCCAATCTACGGAATGGAGGAATTTACGTAGTCACCGGTGCCGCCATCAAGGCCAGCAATGCCGAAATATTCTCCGCCTTGTCCAGTTCAGCAGACAGCTGCACCGCCTTGTCGATGTTCGCTTTCGACAAACAACCGCTCACCACGTGACGGAATTTGTATTCGATGTCTTCCGGCTTTAACGGGTTCTCAGGGCTGCCACGCCGGTGATGCAAAAATTTCTCCACCACGCGGCCATCCCTCGCGGTCACGCGCACGCGCGCGGCATGGCGAAACGGCGCGCCCATTTTTTCGATCTCGGGATCAACGTAAGCGCTGACGCGGGAAATAAAATCAAAAATCGCCGGGTCTTTCAGGCGTGATTCCTTGTATTGCTCGGTAAACGCCATGCCATCCAGCGCGGTGACCGCCAGGCCGTAATACAGATTCATTTGCGCCGCCGTCACGCCCTGCGCCTTGTATTCCCACGCGCAGTGCACATGCGTCATCGGGCTTAAACCGGTTTCGAGCTTGGCAATGTCGCCGACCTTGAGCTGGTTCTCACGCATGATTTCGCTGAGCCCATCGAGCGCGGTATGGATGCTGGTCACGCTGGCGTGCGGCTTGAAGCCGACGTTGAGCGTTTCCCACTCTTTACCCAAACCGTCGGTCAGCCGCGCCGCATTGGGGGTGTCGGAATACACCGTGAGATAGCCGCCGTACGCGGCTTCCAGCACATCGGTGATGCCGGTGAATCCGTCGAGTGCCAGCAGCGCCGCGTAGACGCCGCTTTGCGCCGCGCGACCGGAGTGAAAGCGCTTGACCATCGCGCCCTCTTGGGCTGCCATCAGCCCGCCGGCTTGCGAGCCGGACATGCCCAGCGCGTGCTGAAACTGCTCCGCATTGAGATTCAACATACGCGCCGCTGCAGCCGCCGAGGCAAACACGCCCGACGTGCCCTGTGGATGAAAACCGCGAAAAAACAAACCCATGGTCGCGGCGTTGCCCACGCGCGCGCCGATTTCGTAACCCGCCACCATCGCGGTGATCACATCGCGCCCGGCGGCTTTCCCGGCGGCTTCGGCAAAACCGAACACCACCGGCGGCGACAACGAGCCGATGTGCACGATCGATTCTTTGTGGATGTCGTCCAGCTCGAACGCGTGGCCGGAGGTGCCGTTCACCAATGCCGCCAGTGCAATGGAAGTTTTTTTGCCCATGCCGGAAATCGACGCCACAGGCGCGGCGCCCTCGGCCATCGCCAGCGCGGCAACTTTTTGCGTCCACGGCAGCGTCGCGCCATACAACACGCAGCCGATGTGATCGAGCACGCACAGCTTGATGCGCTCGACAACATCCTTGGGTAGATCACTGAATTGAATCGCCGATGCAAAACGCGCAAGGTCGCGCGTGGCGTGTTCGAGTAACGGGGGCTTGCCACTGCTCATAAAATTATCTCAATAAAATCAATAAGTTGGAATAGCATCGAGGCGCACGGCAATACCTTCCAGCGCCTTCGACGCTGCCGGGTAACGCTGCATCACCAGCGGATCGTGTCCCGGCACGATGTGCTTGGGTGTATCCGCCAGTTGGCGCAACCGCGCGTAACCGTCGAGCGTGTCGCCGAGATGAAAGGTGGTGGCAAACACGCGACCCTGTTCAAAGTGTTCGTAGTAATGACTGGTGTCAGAAGCCACCACCACCCAGCCGCGCGCGGTATGCACGCGCACGCATTGCAGGCCCGCGGTATGCCCGCCGATGTGATGCAGACTGACGCCGGGCGCAAAGTCGGCGTCGCCTTGATAAAACGTGACGCGATCCTTGTACACCAGGCGCACCATGCCGACGACTTCTTCGACTTCGTAGCCGTGGTTAAACTGCTTGTGGCGCATGTGGCGGCCCGTGGCATAGGCCATCTCGGTATCCTGCAAATGAAACTGCGCGGCGGGGAAATCCTGAAACGTGCCGACGTGATCGTAATGCAAATGCGTGATCACCACGTTTTTGACTTCGGCCGCTTTACAACCCACCAGCGCAAGACCCTCGGCGGGCGTGCGGATAAATTCACGCTTGCGCTGCTCGGCCATGGCCTTGGTAAAGCCGGTATCGATGACGATTTCGCGCCCGTCGTCACGCAGCAACCAGACAAAGTAATCCATCGGCATCGGCGTGTTGTGCGGGTCGCCGCCGACAAAGTGTACCGGACGCAAGGCGTCGCGGCGGGCGTATTTGATGGCGTAGATTTCGTAGTTGGGGAGAGTCATGGAGTTCCTTTAGAAATTATGCACAAAAGCATTTTTGCCACGGATGAACACAGATAGACACGGATTAAACCCTAAACTGTCATTCACGCGAAAGCGGGAATGACAGGGAAAGATGTTTACCCTGTATTTTCCGTTTTTCCCCGACTAACTTTTTCGTTGTTATTTTCGACGGCACCACGAAACCGATGCTCCACACTCAGCGCCGCCAACCACCCATCACGCAAACAACTCAAAAAATCACCGGGCCGGTAACAATCGCCCGCCAGTTCGTAATCCACGCCCGCTTCTTCCAGCAACGGCACCACATCACGCACCGGTGCAGGCCCCGTCGCGAATATCAACGCGTCGCCCACATCGATATCCCGTATTGTGCCATCGTCGCCACGCAGCGTCAGCGTGGTTCCGGCAGCGCGATCCACTTTCACACGCGTCAATAGTTGCGTGCCGCGCGCGGCCAGGCGCTCCACCAGTTCCATGCGATTGTTGCGTGCCATGCCATTGGCTATGGTGCCCAGCATTTCGACGATAGTGCATTGCTTGCCCTGCACGCTCAGCAAATCCGCGGCTTCAGCGCCCACCATGCCACCACCAATGATCGTGACGCGTGTTGCAGCCGCAAGCACTGCAGGATCGCGCAGCGCATCCCACGCATGCATCACTTTGACCGTTGCGACCAATGGCGACACGTCAAACGGATGCGCACGTGGCGCAACGCCGGTGGCAACTATCGCAAAGTCGGGTTTGAATGCACGGATTGCGGCAACATTGGCCGTCATCGAGGTGCGTATCGTTACGCCGAGTTCACGCAGCATTGTCAGCCGATAGCCGAGTATCGGCTCCACTTCCATCTTGTCGGGTGCGGCCATCGCCAGCGGCATCTGTCCGCCTGGCTGCGCGGCCTTTTCCCACACTTCAACATGATGCCCGCGTGCGGCTGCCGCGCGCGCGGCTTCAAGACCGGTAACGCCCGCGCCGATCACCAGCACTCGGCGGGGCGTTTTTGTCCGCTGTTGCGGAAACAACTGCGGCTCGGCGTCTTCGAGCGCTTCAAACTCGGTGCCAATCACCGGGTTGTGCACACAGGCCACGTCTTTTTCCAGCGTCAGCCGCTCGAAGCATACGTTGCAGGCGATGCATTTGCGGATCGGCGCTTTCGCTATGCCAAAAGCTTTCACACACCAGTGCGGATCAGCATAAAGCGCGCGACCCACGGAAATAAAATCCGCACAGCCGTCGGCGAGCAATTTTTCACCATCAGCCGGATCGACCACGCGCCCCGCCACCAGCACGGGAATCGTAACCGAATCTTTGATCGGCTTGGCGTAGGGGCCAAGGCAGCCTCGTGCGAACGACGGCGGCTGGATGCAGTATTTCGACAACTGCGGGCTTTCGTTGCTGCCACCCGATAGATCAAGCGCTGCAACCCCTTGTTTTACAAGACATTTTGACAACTCGACCATGTCGCCGTCAGAGTAACCGCCATCGGTGAACTCGCTCGCCGACAATCGAATGATCAACGGAAAATCCGGCAGCGCCTGCTTCACGCGATCCAGTGTCTCGAACAAAAAGCGCGCGCGATTTTCAAACGAGCCGCCGTACTGATCCGTGCGATGGTTCAAACGCGGCGTAAAAAACTGCTGAAACAGATAACCATTACCGGCATGGATTTCCACGCCGTCGTACCCCGCCTGATACAGCCGTCGCGTGGCGGTGACAAACTGTTTTTGTATCTCAACGATTTCCGTCACGGCGAGCGGCCGCACATCATCACCGGTGTTGGGGTTTTTCCACGGCGACGGCCCTACCGGCTCCATGTTGAGCACGTGCCGGCGCAGCAGCGCGCCGCGATGATTGAGTTGCGCACACACCAGCGCGCCGTGCGCATGAATGGCATCGACCACGCTGGCCAGCCCCGGAATAAAGCGGTCGTGATACACGCACAGCGAGTTGTGATGCGGCCGTGCGAATTCGGTTACCACCATCGCCTCGGTCATGATCATGCCCACGCCGCCGCGCGCGCGCTCGGCGTAATACTGGCGATCGCGTTCGGTCGAAAGGCCGTCGGTGGTGCTGTAGTTGGTACCCATCGGCGCCATCACCACGCGGTTACGTAGCTTGAGCGGGCCGATGCGGCCGGGCTGGGAAAGTAACATCTAGGTCAAAGGCTTTTTATTACTAAGTAATGCAAATGTGTCTTGATAACGCGAAGAATCAGGGAAAGAAGTCGCCTTTCACACAGGACATATTTGGGTTTCTCC
>CAMBGJ010000043.1 GCA_945865805.1 Bordetella parapertussis | reverse complement strand
ACAATAGCAGCGTGATTTGTTGGTTAAATAAAACGGGTTACGTTTAACAATTAAAGTAATTTGTTGGCGAGAGCCTCTATATGGCTATACCCAAAGTTAAATTCCCTGGTGCGATCAGCGGCGTATTCGGCGCCGTCGAAGGCTTTTTCAAAGCCAAAACGCCGCCACTGATCGGCATGGACATCAGCACCTCTGCCGTGAAAATGGTGGAGCTTTCCGATTCGGGCAACGGGATGTATCGCATTGAGCGCTATGCCATTGAGCCGTTGCCCAAGGAGTCGCTGGTGGAAGGCAATATCAATAATCTGGATGCCGTCGGCGAAGCGATCAAGCGGTGCCACAATCGGCTGGGCAGCAGCATCAAAAACGTCGCCATTGCCCTGCCCAATGCGGCGGTGATCACGAAAAAAATTCTGGTGCCCGCCGGTTTGACCGACGACGAGATAGAAGTTCAAGTCGAAACCGAAGCCAACCAATATATTCCGTTTTCGCTGGACGAGGTCAACCTGGATTTTCAGGTGATCGGCCCGGCACCGGGCAGCGAAGACGATGTCGAAGTGCTGATCGCCGCCTCGCGCAAGGAAAAAGTGGAAGACCGCGTGGCGGCCACCGAACTGGCCGGTCTCAAGCCCGTGGTCGTTGACGTAGACCTGCTGGCCGCGCAAGCCGCGTATGAACTGATTGAATCGCAGTTCCCCGACAAGGGCCTAGATCAGAATATTGCGATCGTGGATGTCGGCGCGTCGTTCACCATGGTTAACGTGTTGCGTAACGGGCAATCCATTTACCTGTGCGAGCAGCCTTTCGGCGGCTCGCAATTGACGCAGGAGATTCAGGACAAGTTTGGCCTTTCACGCGAAGAAGCTGAAGTCGCCAAAAGCGCCGGCGGCCTGCCGGATAACTACGAGACGGATGTGCTGAATCCCTTTCTGGAAACGTTCGGCCTTAAAGTCGCCCGCGCGCTGCAGTTCTTTTTTACCTCGACGCAATTCAATCAGGTCAACCATATCGTGTTGTCTGGCGGCTGCGCCGCATTGCCTGGCGTCGATGCAGTGGTGGCACAGCGCACTCAGGTCAACACCCTGATCGCCAACCCATTTGCCAACATGGCGCTGTCGAGTAAGGTGCGCCCGAAAAATCTGCAGCAGGATGCACCTTCAATGATGGTGGCTTGCGGCCTGGCCTTGAGGAGATTCGACGCATGATGCGCATCAACTTACTGCCGCATCGCGCGGCGAAGCGCCAGCAGCAGCAAAAGCAGTTTTTTATTGCGCTGGGCGTGGTCGTTGCCACGGGCGCGGCTCTCACCTACGGCGTTTACTACCACTTAACCACTCAGTTTGATGAGCAGGTTGCGCGCAATAAATATCTCACCGAGGAAATCGCCAAGGTCGATAAGGATATTGCGGAGATCAATCGGCTGAAGGACCAAACCGCCTCCTTGCTGGCACGCAAGCAAGTGGTGGAAACGCTGCAAAGTAACCGTTCAGAAACGGTGCATCTGCTGGATCAGTTGGTACGGCAGTTGCCCGATGGCATGTTTCTGCGCTCGGTACGCCAGCAAGGGGCAAAAGTGGCGATTACCGGTGTGACGCAATCGCAGGCGCGCGTCTCCACCTTGATGCGCAATCTGGAGTCCTCGCAAAAATTGGGTAATCCCGCGTTGGTTGAAATCAAAGCGACACAGCAAGGTACGACGCGTGCCAATGAGTTCACCATGAACGTCAACATCGTGCGCCCCAAAGCGGAAAAAGGATAATTCGCCATGACGCTAGACGAGCTAAAGCGGCTGGACCCGAACAAAATCGGGTCTTGGCCGGCGCTACCCAAATTGGCCGTGCTGCTGCTGCTGCTGGTCGCCATCCTCGGGCTGGCCTATTATTTCTTATGGGCGGACCAGTTGGCGCAAATCGACGCGGAGCGCGGCAAAACCGAACAGCTGAAAACCACATTCCTGGACAAAAAGAAGATATCGGTCAATTTACCCACTTATCGTAAGCAACTGGATGACATCGAGAAGCAGTTTGGTGCACTGTTGAAGCAACTCCCCGGAAAATCGGAAATGGATGCCTTGCTCACGGACATCAATCAGGCTGGTCTGGGTCGGGGCTTGCAATTCGAGTTATTTAAGCCGGCTGCAAGTGAAAGCGTCAAAGAATTCTACGCAGAATTGCCTATCACCATTCGTGTGACCGGCAACTACCACGATATCGGCGCGTTCGCGGGCGACATCGGCAAACTGTCGCGCATTGTGACGCTGAATGATATCAACGTTGGTGCCGCCAAGGACGGACTGGCGATGGACGCCACCGCGATGACTTATCGCTATCTTGATGAAGCCGAAGTTGCCGAGAAAAGGAGGGCTGCGGCGGCCGCTGCGCCGAAAAAGGCTGCGCCGGCCCCTGCTGCACCAGCTAAAAAATGATGCGTAACTATCTTATACCCGCCATTGTGTGCGCCTTGTTTGCCGGCTGCGGCGGCGAGGAACATTCCGACCTCCGCGCATTTGTGAAGGAGTCGGACAATCTCCAGCGCACGCGCATCCCGCCCCTGCCTGAAGTGAAACCGTATCAGCCGATTGAATACGCGGCGTTTGACCTGACCGATCCGTTCAAACCACGCAAGATAGAGCCGCCAAAAGGCTCAGCCGCCTTGGGCGGCTTACAACCTGACCCCAATCGCCGCCGCGAACCGTTGGAAGCGTATCCATTGGAGGCCTTGAAGATGGTCGGCGTATTGCAGCAAAAAGATTTTTTCGGGTTGATCAAGGCACCGGATAACACCCTGTTTCAAGTCAAGGCGGGCAACTATCTTGGCCAGAATTTTGGCCGCATCGTTGCGGTGTCGGACAACTCGATCAAGCTCAAGGAAATTGTGCAGGACACTAACGGCAACTGGGAAGAAAAAGACCAGACGCTGCTGTTGCAGGAATGATCAGGAGAAAAATATGAAAACATCCATCCTTTTAATGATATCCCGATTGCGTGCTGTTTTTCTAGCTGCTTTGCTGACCGTTGCGGCAAATGTCGGCTACGCACAAAACAATATCGAGAGCGTCAATGTTTCTCCACAACCCGGCGGCAAGGTTATTATCCGCGTCGGCCTGAAGGAAGCGTTAGCGACCGCACCGGCGGGCTTCACTGTAAACAACCCGCCGCGGCTGGCATTTGACTTTGCCAACACAGGGAATGCGCTGGGTCGTAACGTGCAGAACGTGTCTGATAGCGAAGTGCGCCGCATCAATATCGTGCAGGCGGGCGACCGTACCCGCATGGTAATGGAACTGACTCGCGCACTGAACTACGAAACACAGCTGGATGGTAAAACGCTGTTGATTACTTTAAATAGCGGCGGCGCAGCAACAGCGGCAGCAGGCCCGGCACGATTTGCCGAAGCCACACCACCCACGCAAAAACACAGTCTGCGTAATGTCGATTTCCGCCGCGGCACAGCCGGGGAGGGTCGCGTGGTTATCGATTTGTCGAGTAGCCAGATC
Organism: Bordetella parapertussis; assembly: GCA_945865805.1. Lineage (GTDB taxonomy): Bacteria > Pseudomonadota > Gammaproteobacteria > Burkholderiales > SG8-41 > UBA5216. Next base: position 19,370 of record CAMBGJ010000043.1, on the reverse strand, counting down.
GGCATCGATATTCGCAAGCAAGGCCGCTCCATTATTGTGGATTTTCAGAACGCGGCCATGCCTGGCAATCTGGCAAAACGCTACGACGTAATGGACTTTGGTACTCCTGTGCAAAGCATTGAGGCGTCTGCACAAGGTGGAAACTCTCGCGTGGTGATCACGCCGGCAGGCAACTGGGAACACTCCGCCTATCAGGCCGACAATCGCTTTATTGTTGAAGTGAAACGCGTGGTAGAAGACCCTAACCGCCTGGTGCAGCGCGGCTTCGCCGGTGAGAAATTGTCGTTGAATTTTCAAAATGTCGAGGTGCGTTCTGTTTTACAGGTGCTGGCAGATTTCACGGATCTGAACATCATTACCAGTGATTCTGTTACCGGCAATCTCACCCTGCGGCTCAAGGATGTGCCATGGGATCAGGCGCTGGACATTATTATGCGCAGCAAAGGTCTGGATTTGCGCAAAGAAGGCAACGTGGTGTGGATAGCACCGCGCGATGAATTGGCTACGCGGGAAAAGCTGGCGCTGGAATCACGTTCGCAGATTTCTGATCTGGAGCCGCTGCAAACGGAAAGTTTTCTGCTTAATTACCAGAGAGCTACGGATGTGCAAATCATGCTCAATGGTGTCGTCGGGACCCAAACTGGGGGCGCCTCCAGCCGTATATTATCTAAACGCGGTAGCGCGGCAATCGATGCCCGCAGCAATCAACTTTTCGTGCAAGACGTGCCGACCAAATTGGAAGAAGTGCGCAGATTGGTTCGTACGCTGGATATACCCGTGCGCCAAGTTATGATTGAATCGCGCATCGTTGAAGCGAGCGATACATTTGGACGCAACTTGGGCATAAGGCTCGGGTACTTAGAGGATGCCCGCGTCAATACGCGGCCAACTTTCCAATTTGGCGCAGACTTGACCAATACGGGTCAGCTAAATGGCACCGTTGTCGGTACACCGACCTTAGTGCCCGGTGGGCTTCAAGTCAACATGCCGGCAGCAGGTATCGGCGGTGTAAACGCGGGCGCGTTTTCCACCCTGATCTTTAATCAGTCGCGGTCTCGATTGCTGGCGCTGGAATTAACCGCGCTGCAAGCCGACGGCAAAGGTAAAATTATTTCGAGCCCGCGCATCATTACTTCCAATCAAAACGAAGCCGTTATCGAACAAGGTACGGAAATTCCCTACCAACAAGCATCGTCCAGCGGCGCCACCAGCGTGTCTTTCAAGAAAGCCACTCTGTCGCTCAAGGTGAAGCCACAAATTACACCAGACGATAACGTAATCATGAAGCTGAATATCAACAAGGACTCCCGTGGAGCAGACACAACCGCTGGACCCGCAATTGACACTAAACAAGTCTCGACAGAAGTGTTAGTGGAAAATGGCGGCACCTTGGTCATCGGCGGTATTTACACACAAGACGAACGCTCCACCACCACCAAGATACCCGTGTTGGGTGAGTTGCCTTACGTCGGCTTCCTGTTCAAACAAAATAGCAAGAGCGACGATCGCCGGGAGCTGTTGGTCTTCATCACCCCCAAAATCCTCAAAGACAACCTGAACCTGCGTCAGTAATCCGCCCAATTACTGGTTAATTAAAACGGCGTCCCCTGGACGCCGTTTTTTTATCCCTCACCTGACATTCCCACCGCGCCATGTTCCTCGATTCAGCTAGAATCTGGCCATGGATAGCCCCGACAACACCCTGCCATCCGACACGGTCAGCGGCAACATCATTCTGGTTGGCCTGATGGGGTCGGGCAAAACCTCCGTGGGCAAGGTATTGGCGCGGTTGCTCGGCAAGACATTTGTCGATTCGGATCACGAAATCGAGCGCGCAACGGGTGTGCGCATTCCGGTGATTTTCGAGATTGAAGGTGAAGCCGGTTTTCGCGCACGCGAGCGCCGCATGATTGATCAACTGGTGGCCCGCGACAACCTATTGCTCGCCACCGGGGGCGGCGCGGTTTTGTCGCGGGAGAACCGCGATACTTTACACGCCAACGGCACGGTCATTTACTTGCGCGCACCGGTAAAATCGTTGTTAAAGCGCACCCAGCGCGACCGCGGTCGGCCGCTGCTGCAAGTGGCTGATCCGGCGGCGAAACTGGCCGAGCTTTTTGAACAACGCGATCCGTTGTACCGAGAGGTCGCGCACTTGACTGTCGACACCGGCAATCAGAGAGTACGCTCACTGGCAGGGCAAATTGAAGCCCAACTGAAGACCTATGCCGCAGGATCGCCGTCCGTAACTTATTGATTATGCGAACATTATCTGTAAGCCTGGCTGAACGCAGCTACCCTATTCACATTGGTGCCGGACTGTTGACACAGGCTCGGCTAATCCCCGAAAAACTGCTCAGCGGTAAAGCGGTCGTCATCACCAACGAAACCATCGCACCGCTTTATCTGGATGCTTTGCTTGCCAGTCTGCGCGACGCGGGTGCGGAGTGCATCCCTATCGTGTTGCCGGATGGCGAGGCCTACAAAAGCGGGGAAACACTGAACAAGATATTCGATGCGCTGCTGTCCAACCGCTGTGAGCGGAAAACGCCATTGATCGCACTGGGCGGCGGTGTCATCGGCGACCTTACGGGATTTGCCGCAGCAACATACCAGCGTGGCGTGCCTTTTATCCAGATTCCCACCACGCTGCTGGCGCAGGTCGATTCCGCCGTCGGCGGCAAAACAGCCGTCAATCATCCGCTGGGTAAAAACATGATCGGCGCGTTTTACCAGCCGCAGGTGGTGATAGCCGATATGGACACGTTTCGTACCCTGCCCCCACGCGAATTGGCAGCAGGGCTGGCCGAAGTGATCAAGTATGGCTTCATTCGCGACGCGGAATTTCTCAACTGGCTCGAGAAAAACATTGACCGGCTGACGGCGCTGGAGCCCGAGGCGCTGGCGTTTGCTGTTGAACGCTCGTGCCAGAACAAAGCCGAAGTCGTCGCCGGGGACGAGCGCGAAACCGGCGATCGAGCATTGCTGAATTTCGGCCATACCTTCGGTCACGCGGTCGAAGCGGGCATGGGCTACGGCGCGTGGTTGCACGGCGAAGCCGTCGCAGCGGGCATGGTGATGGCCGCGCGTTTTTCCGAAAAGCTCGGGTTGATCGGCAAAGCGGATGTCCAGCGCGTAGTGGATATACTCGTGCGCGCGAAACTGCCCGTGGCCGCCCCCGAACTGGGTGCCGAGCGTTACCTTGACCTCATGGGCCACGACAAAAAAGTGGAGGGCGGCAAGATCAAATTCATTCTGCTCAAGAAACCCGGCGAGGCCTTCATCTGCAATCAATACGATACCGCCGCGCTCAACGCCGTGCTCGCCACCCCCTCGCAAACGCATGCTTAAAGTCGCGCCTTACGCTGCACAAGCCAGCGCCACACGCGGTCGCGTGCATGGCGAATCAGCTGCGCAGGGCCGCAGCGAATTTCAGCGCGACCGCGATCGCATTATTCACTCCAGCGCCTTTCGCCGACTGGAGTACAAAACGCAGGTGTTCGTCAATCACGAGGGCGATCTCTTTCGCACGCGGCTCACCCACAGCCTGGAAGTCGCGCAAATCGCGCGTTCCATCGCGCGCCAGTTGAATCTCGACGAAGACCTGACCGAGGCCATTACGCTGGCGCATGATCTGGGCCACACGCCCTTCGGCCACGCCGGGCAGGATGCGCTCAACGCCTGCATGAAGCCCTTCGGCGGCTTTGAACATAACCTGCAAAGCCTGCGCGTAGTCGATCACCTCGAACAACACTACGGCGGCTTTAACGGCCTGAATCTAACTTTCGAAACGCGCGAAGGCATCCTCAAGCACTGCTCACGCAAGAACGCGCTGCAACTGGGCGCGGTGGCCGAGCGCTTCATCAAGCGGCAGCGTCCGTCGCTGGAGGCGCAGTTGGTCAACCTGTCGGACGAGCTCGCCTACAACAACCACGACGTCGACGACGGCCTGCGCTCCGGGCTGATTACGTTGGAGCAGCTTTCCACCGTGCCGATCTTCCGCCGCCACCGCGAATTGGCGCAGAAAGAGTTCCCCAAGATCACCGGCCGCCGTCTGGTGCACGAAACCGTGCGCCGCATGATCAGCACCCTGGTATCCGATCTCACGCGGCAGAGTGCGGCCAACATCCGCGCGCACGCCCCCAGGTCGGCGGACGAGGTGCGGCAAGCCCCGGCGTTGATCGCCTTTAGCCCCGGCATTGAGAAGCAACAGCTTGAATTAAAACAGTTTTTGAGCATCAACCTGTACCAGCATTACCGCGTCGCACGGATGAGCAGCAAGGCGCGCCGTATCATTACCGAGCTGTTCGACGCCCTGCTCGCCGAGCCCAAACTGCTGCCGCCGGATTTCCAGGCCCGCGCCCGCGACGACAAGCCGCGCGCCATCGCGGATTACATCGCCGGCATGACCGACCGCTACGCCATGCTGGAGCACCGGCGGCTGTTTGCGGTAGAGCCAATTTAGCGAAATTTTCCCTACCCGCAGGCCAAAATTCCCTATTGAAGCAAGGGCTTCGTACCGGTAGACTCGAAGGGTTTCACCCCATTTTTTACGGTTCCGCCATGGTTTTTTTGTGGCGGCGCAATAATATTCACTTAAGTAATTGATTTTATTGAAGATTTGGTGATGCCCATGCGTTCCGATAGCCCTGATAACCCCGATTCATTGAGCGATTGTTACCCGCCTGCCGCGCAAGGTCTGTACGACCCAGCGAATGAACACGACGCCTGTGGCGTCGGCTTTGTCGCGAACATCAAGGGCAAGAAAAGTCACGAAATCATCGAGCAGGGCCTCACCATACTGAAGAATCTGACCCATCGTGGCGCGGTGGGTGCCGACCCCAAGGCCTCCGACGGCGCGGGTATTTTGATTCAGATGCCGGATAAGTTTTTCCGCGAGGCATGGGCCAGGCAAGGCGTGAAACTGCCGCCTGCTGGGCAGTACGGCGTGGGCATGGTGTTTTTGCCGCGCGAGCCGGCGTCGCGTTTTGCCTGCGAGTACGAAATCGAGCGTGCGATCAAAGACGAAGGCCAGGTGCTGATCGGCTGGCGAGACGTGCCGGTGGACAACACCGATCTCGGTGAATCGGTGAAAAAAATCGAGCCGGTGATCCGCCAGGTGTTCGTGCAGCGCGGCGCGGGCGTAACTGTCACCGATGCACTGGAACGCAAGCTGTATGTGATCCGCAAGGCGTCCGGCCACGCGATACAGGCGTTGAATCTGAAGCACGGCTCGGAGTTTTATGTGTCGTCATTCTCGGCGCGCACCGTGGTGTACAAGGGCATGCTGATGGCCAATCAGGTCGGCGTGTTTTTCAGGGATTTGCAGGACGCGCGCGTGGTGTCGGCGCTCGCGCTGATTCACCAGCGCTTTTCGACCAACACTTTCCCCACGTGGGACTTGGCGCACCCCTTCCGCATGATCGCGCACAACGGCGAGATCAACACGCTGCGCGGCAACGTCAACTGGATCCGCGCGCGCCAAGGGGCGATTTCGAGCCCCATACTCGGCGCTGATCTGCAAAAATTATGGCCGCTGATTTACCCCGGCCAATCCGACTCCGCATCCTTCGACAACGCGCTGGAACTGCTGGTGATGAGCGGCTATTCGATTGCGCATGCGGTGATGATGATGATCCCCGAGGCGTGGGAAGGCCACACGCTGATGGACGCCAGCCGCCGCGCGTTCTACGAATACCACGCCGCGATGATGGAACCGTGGGACGGCCCCGCCGCGATTGCTTTCACCGATGGCCGCCAAATTGGTGCGACGCTGGACCGCAATGGCCTGCGCCCCGCCCGTTACATCGTCACCAGCGACGATCTGGTGGTGATGGGTTCGGAGTGCGGCTGCCTGAATATCCCCGAAGAAAAGATCATCAAAAAGTGGCGCTTGCAGCCCGGCAAAATGTTCCTCGTCGATCTGGAAAAAGGCCGCATCATTGACGACAACGAGTTGAAGGAAACGCTCGCCTCGACCAAGCCCTACGCCGAGTGGATCGACCGCATCCGCGTCAAACTGGATGATGTCGAAACCGACAAGGCTCAGCCCGAACGCAGCGAGGTGTCCCTGCTCGACCGCCAGCAGGCCTTCGGCTGGACGCAGGAGGAACTGAAATTCCTGCTGACGCCGATGGCCAACAACGGCGAAGAAGCCATTGGCAGCATGGGCAACGATTCACCCATGGCTGTCTTATCCAATAAAAACAAGACGTTATATCATTACTTCAAACAGTTGTTCGCGCAGGTGACCAACCCGCCGATTGATCCGATCCGCGAGGAACTGGTGACCTCGCTGGTGTCGTTCATCGGCCCGAAGCCCAACCTGCTGGGCATCGACGAAACCTATCCTCCGATTCGGCTGGAAGTCAGCCAGCCGGTGATCGATTTTTACGAGATGGAGAAAATCCGTCACATCGACCGTTACACCGATGGCAAATTCAAGTCGTGCGAACTCGATATCACCTATCCGCTGGCCTGGGGCAACGAGGCCATCGAAGCGCGTCTGGCCAGCCTTGCGGCACAGGCCGAAGACGCCGTGCGCTGCGGCTTTTCGATCATTATTATTTCCGACCGTAAGGTGAACCGCGACAACGTGGCGATTCCCGCGCTGCTGGCGCTGTCGGCGATTCATCAGCATTTGACGGACAAGGGCCTGCGCACCAGCGCCGGGCTGGTGGTGGAAACCGGCAGCGCGCGCGAGGTGCATCACTTCGCCCTGCTCGGCGGCTATGGTGCGGAAGCGGTACATCCATATCTGGCGCTGGAAACGCTGCTGCAACTCGCCGAAAGCAAGCAACTTGGCGCGGATGTTGATGGCAAAAAAGCCATCAAGAATTTCGTCAAGGCCGTGGGCAAGGGCCTGCGCAAAGTGATGTCCAAAATGGGCATCTCGACCTATATGTCGTACACCGGCGCGCAGATTTTCGAAGCGGTGGGTCTCGCCAAAGTTCTGGTGGATAAATATTTCACTGGCACTAGCTCGAACGTTGAAGGCATCGGCCTGTTCCGCGTCGCCGAAGAGGCCATCCGCACGCATCGCGCGGCGTTCAGCAACGACCCGGTGCTGGCAAGTGCGCTCGACGCTGGCGGCGAATACGCCTGGCGCGTGCGCGGAGAGGAACACATGTGGACGCCGGACGCCATCGCCAAATTGCAGCACGCGGCGCGGCAGAAAAGCTATTCCAGCTTCAAGGAATACACGCAGATCATCAACGATCAATCGTCGCGGCACATGACATTCCGCGGCCTGTTTGAGTTCAAGTTTGCGCAATGCACGCCGGTGCCGATCGAAGAAGTCGTATCGGCCGCCGATATCGTCAAACGTTTCTCGACGGGCGCGATGTCGTTGGGCTCGATTTCCACCGAAGCGCATACGTCGCTGGCGATCGCGATGAACCGTATCGGCGGCAAATCCAACACCGGCGAAGGCGGCGAAGATCGCAATCGCTTCGCGCCAGTGAAGGCGGGCGAAACGCTGCAATCGAAGCTGGGCGCCACGCGCGTAGAAAACTTCGCGGAAATCCACGAAGGCGATTCGCTCAAGTCGAAAATCAAGCAGGTGGCGTCGGGGCGCTTTGGCGTCACCGCCGAGTACCTGTCGAGCGCGGAGCAGATCCAGATCAAAATGGCGCAGGGTGCGAAGCCCGGCGAAGGCGGGCAATTGCCCGGCAAGAAAGTCTCCGAGTACATCGCCGAGTTGCGTTACTCGACGCCCGGCGTGGAACTGATTTCGCCGCCGCCGCATCACGATATTTATTCCATCGAAGACCTGGCGCAGCTTATCCATGATCTGAAGAACGGCAATCCGAGTGCGTCGATCAGCGTGAAGCTGGTCTCGGAAATCGGCGTGGGCACGGTGGCCGCGGGTGTTGCCAAGGCCAAGGCGGATCACGTCACCATTTCCGGGCACGATGGCGGCACCGGCGCGTCGCCCTGGTCGTCGATCAAGCATGCCGGCACGTCATGGGAACTCGGCTTGGCCGAGACCCAGCAAACGCTGGTGCTGAACAAACTGCGCAGCCGCATCGCGGTGCAAGTCGATGGCCAGCTAAAAACCGGCCGCGACGTGGTGATCGGCGCGCTACTCGGCGCCGACGAATTCGGTTTCGCCACCGCACCGCTGGTGACGCAAGGCTGCATCATGATGCGCAAATGCCACCTGAACACCTGTCCGGTGGGCGTGGCGACTCAAGACCCCGTGCTGCGCAAGAAATTCACCGGCAAGCCCGAGCATGTGATCAATTTCTTTTTCTTCATCGCCGAAGAAATCCGCGAGCTGATGGCACAACTCGGTGTGCGCAAGTTCAACGAGTTAATCGGCCGTGCGGACCTGCTCGACATGCAAAAAGGCATCACGCACTGGAAGGCCTTGAGCCTGGATTTTTCACGCATCTTCGCGCAACCGAAAATTGGCCCTGAAGTCTCGCGCTTCCAGTGCGAAACGCAGGATCACGGCCTCGACAAGGCGCTCGACATGCGCCTGATCGAGCTCGCGCAGGCGGCGCTTACGCGGCGCGAAAAAGTAGCGATCGACATGCCGATTCGCAACATCAATCGCACCGTCGGCACCATGTTGTCGCATGAAGTGGCCAAGCGTTATCAGCACGCCGGCTTGCCGGACGACACCATCCGCGTGCGTTTCGCCGGTTCCGCCGGGCAGAGTTTTGGCGCGTTTCTCGCACGCGGCATCACGCTCGATCTGATCGGCGATACCAACGACTACGCCGGCAAAGGATTGTCGGGCGGGCGCGTGAGCGTGCAGCCCTCGCCCAAGTTCAAGGGCAACCCCATCGAAAACATCATCACCGGCAATGCCGTGCTGTATGGCGCGATCGAGGGCGAAGCGTATTTCCGCGGCGTCGCGGGCGAGCGTTTCGCGGTGCGTAACTCCGGCGCGCATACCGTGGTTGAAGGCGTGGGCGACCACGGCTGCGAATACATGACCGGCGGCACGGTCGTCGTGCTCGGCATGACCGGACGCAATTTTGCGGCGGGCATGTCAGGCGGTATCGCCTATGTGTACAACGAGAGCGGCGTATTCGAGCAGTATTGCAATGGCGCGATGGTGAAGCTCGAACCGGTGCTGACCGAAAAAGAACAGGATGCCAGGGTCGCGCGCGAACTGTGGCATCGCGGCATGAGCGACGAGGCGCTGCTACGGCAGATGATCGCGGCGCACGCTTCGAACACTGGCAGCGCTCGTGCAAAGGCGATACTCGACAACTGGGCCACGGAACGCGGCAAGTTCGTCAAAGTGTTCCCGCACGAGTACCGGCGCGCGCTCGGTGAGATGGCCGCCAGCCACAAAAAAGTTGCATAAATTCAAATACTTACGGTAATACACGATGGGCAAAGTCACGGGATTTCTGGAATACGAACGGCTCACCGAAGCCGCCGAAGACAAAGGCACGCGGGTCAAGCACTACCGCGAGTTCGTCGGCCATTTAAGCGACGAGCAGGCCAGCCAGCAAGGGGCGCGCTGCATGGATTGCGGCACGCCGTTTTGCATGAGCGGCTGCCCGATCAATAACATCATTCCCGATTGGAATGATCTGGTGTTCAAGCAGAACTGGCGCGCCGCGCTCGATACGCTGCACTCAACCAATAATTTCCCCGAATTCACCGGCCGCGTATGCCCGGCGCCGTGCGAGGAAGCCTGCACGCTGCGCATCAACGCCGATGCGGTAGGTATCAAGTCGATTGAACACGCGATCATCGACAAGGGCTGGGAAAACGGCTGGGTTACGCCGCAACCGCCCAAAGTCAAAACGGGAAAGCGCGTGGCGGTGATCGGTTCCGGCCCGGCGGGCATGGCAACCGCGCAGCAACTGGCGCGCGCCGGTCACGACGTGGTGCTGTTCGAAAAAAATGATCGCATCGGCGGCTTGCTGCGTTACGGCATTCCCGATTTCAAAATGGAAAAAACCTTCATTGATCGCCGTGTGGAGCAGATGAAGGCTGAAGGTGTTGAGTTTCGTGCCAATCAACACGTCGGCGGGAGTGGTAGTAACGGCGTCGACGCCAAAAAACTGCTGGCCGAATTTGACGCCGTGGTGTTGTCGGGTGGCGCGGAAACCCCGCGCGATCTGCCGGTACCAGGCCGCGAACTGCAAGGCGTGCATTACGCGATGGAGTTTTTGCCGCAGCAAAACAAAGTCGTCGCGGGCGATAAAGTGCCGAATCAAATCATGGCCGCCGGCAAGCATGTGGTGGTGATCGGCGGCGGCGACACCGGCTCGGATTGCGTCGGCACCTCGAACCGCCACGGCGCGAAATCGATTGCGCAGTTTGAATTGCTGGGTAAGCCGGATGATCCCTTGCGCAATCCCGTGTGGCCGTACTGGCCGACGCGGCTGCGTACCTCGTCGTCGCATGAAGAAGGCGCGAACCGTGATTGGTCGGTAGCCACTAAATCGTTCGTTGGTGAGAATGGCAAAGTCATAGCCCTCAAAACCGTGCGGCTGAAATGGGAAGGCGGCAAAATGATCGAAGTGCCGGGCTCCGAATTCGACATGCCCGCCGACTTGGTGCTGCTGGCGATGGGCTTTCTCGGGCCGACGCAAAAGGGTTTGCTCGAACAACTCGGCGTGGAAAAAGACGCGCGCAGCAACGTCAAAGCCGATACCGAGAAATACCAAACCTCGGTCGCCAAAGTATTTGCCGCCGGCGACATGCGCCGCGGACAATCGCTGGTGGTGTGGGCGATACGCGAAGGGCGGCAATGTGCGCGGGCGGTGGATGAATTTTTAATGGGAGCGTCGGATTTGCCGCGTTAAACCCCATCAACGCAGAGGCGCAAAGGCGCAGAGGTCTCGCAGAGGAAATCAAGAACATTTTGGTGGTTCTCTGCGTAAACTCTGCGCCTCTGCGGTGAAGTTCTTCAAATGTCCACTCTCAAAAACGACGCCTTCCTCCGCGCCCTGCAGCGCCAGCCCACGCCGTACACCCCGGTGTGGATCATGCGCCAAGCGGGTCGTTATTTGCCCGAGTACAACGCCACGCGCAAACGCGCCGGCAGTTTTCTCGGTCTTGCGAAAAATCCGGATTACGCCACCGAAGTCACGCTACAGCCGCTGGCGCGATTTCCGCTGGATGCGGCGATTTTGTTTTCCGACATTCTTACCGTGCCGGATGCAATGGGGCTGGGGCTGTACTTTGCCGAGGGCGAGGGGCCGAAGTTTGAACGTCCGCTGCGCGATGAAGCCGCGATCAAAAAACTGGCCGTACCCGATATCGGCACGAACTTGCGTTATGTCACCGATGCCGTCACGCAAATCCGCCGCGCGCTCGATGGCCGCGTGCCGCTGATCGGCTTTTCCGGCAGCCCTTATACGCTGGCGTGTTACATGATCGAAGGCGGCGGCAGTGCGGATTTCCGGCGCATCAAAGCTCTGCTCTATGACCGCCCCGATCTGCTCCACCACATACTCGACATCAACGCGCAGTCAGTGATCGCTTACCTTAATGCGCAAATCGAAGCCGGCGCGCAGGCGGTAATGATTTTCGACACTTGGGGCGGCTCGCTCAGTGCAGCAGCGTATAAGGAATTTTCGCTCGCCTATCTGCAACGCATCATCGCCGGTCTGACCAAATCGCGCGACGGCTTGCGCGTGCCGAATATCGTGTTCACCAAGGGCGGCGGTCTGTGGCTGGAGGACATCGCGGCAACCGGCTGCGATGCGGTAGGACTGGACTGGACCTGCGATATCGGCACAGCGCGCGCGCGCGTCGGCGGCAAAGTCGCGCTGCAGGGCAATCTCGATCCGATGACGCTGTTCGCTGAGCCGGAAGCTATCCGCACGCAGGTAGGCCAGGTTCTGGCGTCCTATGGCCCTGGCAGCGGGCATGTGTTTAACCTCGGCCACGGCATTTCGCAGTTCACCAACCCCGAGCACGTCGCGGCTTTGGTGGATGCCGTGCATACGTTAAGCCCGGTGTATCACGCCGCGCCATAAAAACCTATGCACAGTAGGCACTTAGCTCGCGTCCATTGCAAAGCCTACTGATGTTAGCGCCCGCTTATTTTTAAGTAACTGTTTTATAAGGGATAATTTTTTATCCTTGGAATGGCCGTAAGTCCTTGAATGTATAGACTGTGTCGCCGGATACCGCTGTGAGTAATCATTCACACGGTTATCCACAGGTTTTTACGCGCGCGATTTGCGTTGCGGCACAAGGGTTTGCGTCATAGTCTCAAGAGGGTCCTTAACTTTCCGCGCTAACTGCTGGCCGGTTCATTCGGCAACGCCATGAAAATTGTCCGCGTCGGTTTCGACGTGCCGCTCGACACGCTGTTTGATTACCGTTGCGACGCCGCCGTGGCAGCCGATATCGGTGCGCGCGTGCTGGCGCCGTTCGGTAAGCGCAACGCGTTGGGCGTGATCCTGGAAATCGCCGACAACAGTGCAGTCGCGGCACCGCGGCTGAAAGCGGTGACACGGATTTTGCGAGACGCGCCGGGTTTCACGCCGGACGACATCAAGCTCATGCGCTTTGCCGCCGGGTATTACCAACATCCGTTAGGCGCGGTGGTGATGAGCGCGTTGCCCACGGGCTTGCGGCGCGTGCGTGCGCAACCGCCGAAATCGCTGACGCACTATGCGCTGACGCCGTTGGGCGCCACGCGCACGCCGGACAGCCTGCCGCCGCGAGCGCTCACTAAGCGCAAGTTACTCGCGCTGTTTCACGCACAGGGGGTGCTGGACGAAGCCGCCATCCTGGCTTGCGCGCCAACCGCAAAAATTCCATTAAAACAACTGCTTACAGACGGATACGTCGTGCGGCGCGAAGGGGCACTCGCACCTGCGGCGCGTGATGACGTCGTACCCAGCGGCGAAATCACGGGACCGCCACTGACGCCCGATCAAGCTGCAGCGGTGCAGGCATTGTGCGCTGACCTGTCCGCTTTCAAGCCGCATCTCTTGCTCGGTGTCACCGGCAGCGGCAAGACCGAGGTGTATCTCCACACCATAGCGTCGGTGCTAAAAACGGGCCGCCAGGCGCTGCTGCTGGTGCCGGAAATTTCGCTCACGCCGCAGCTCGAAGCCACCGTGCGCGGACGGTTTCCCGATACGCAAATCGTCAGCCTGCACAGCGGGCTGAACGAGGGCGAACGGTTACAACACTGGATCGCCGCGCAGTCGGGCACCGCGCGCATCGTGCTCGGTACGCGGCTGGCGGTGTTCGCGCCGCTGCCGGAATTGGGGCTGATTATTGTCGATGAAGAACACGACAGCTCGTTCAAGCAAAACGAAGGCTTTCGTTATTCCGCACGCGATCTGGCGGTAGTGCGCGCGCGCCAGCTCGGCGTGCCACTGGTGCTGGGCTCGGCCACGCCCGCGCTGGAAACCTGGCACAACGCCGCCACCGGCCGCTACACGCTGACGCCATTGCCCAAGCGCATCAATCTCACACCGCCGCGCATCCATTGCGTGCCCACGCGTGACGTGCGCATGCAGGATGGCCTGGCACCCGCGCTGATCGCCGCCATCGGCAAGCGCCTGACGGCCAAAGAACAAGTGCTGATTTTCATCAACCGCCGCGGCTACGCGCCGGTGCTGCTGTGCCACGACTGCGGCTGGCTATCGAACTGCCATCGCTGTAGCGCCAAGCTGGTGCTGCACTTGCGCGACCGGCAACTGCATTGCCACCACTGCGGCTATCAATCCCCCGCGCCGCTGGCCTGCCCCGATTGCGGCAACGCCGATTTGTCGCCGGTGGGGCAAGGCACACAGCGTGTCGAAGCCGCGCTTGCCGCACATTTTCCGCAAGCACGCGTGCTGCGTATCGACCGCGACAGCACGCGCAACAAAGGCGCGTGGAGCAGCATGCGCACACGCATCGAAGCGCGTGAAATCGATATCCTCGTCGGCACGCAAATCCTCGCCAAAGGCCATGATTTTCCCAGCCTGTCACTGGTGGGGGTAATCAACGCCGACAGCCTGCTCTACAGCACCGATTTTCGCGCACCGGAGCGACTCTACGCCCTGCTCACTCAAGTAGCGGGGCGCGCCGGACGCGGCGCCGTGCAAGGCGACGTGCTGATCCAAACCGATTTCCCCGATCACCCGCTCTACGCGGCGCTACGCGATCAAAACTTCGCAAACTTTGCTGATGCCCAACTGCAAGAACGCCGCAGCGCGGGTTTTCCGCCGTTTCAGTATCAAGCGCTACTACGCGCCGAAGCCCCCAAACTGGATGCCGCGATTGATTGGCTAAAACGCGCCGCCGCCATAGGGCAGGAAATCGATGAAGGCGTCACCCTCTACGACCCTGTTCCCGCCGGCATGATGCGTCTGGCGGGGCGTGAGCGCGCTCAGTTGTTGGTGCAGGCCGCCAGTCGTAATCGGCTGCAAAAGTTTTTGGCTGCTTGGCGGGCGGCACTGTCGGAGAAGCGTGCTAGTGCGGCGCGGTGGGCTCTTGATGTGGATCCGTTGGAGTTTTAGGGCAGAGACTTTGCCTATGTCGATCGTTGCTTGGGCGGCGACATCTCGAAATATCTTCGTAACTAATTGTTTTTATTGATAATTTATTGAGCTGCGCGTTCTGGTCTCAATGGTGCTACTCACTCTTTTTCAGCCTTGCCCGTATGAAGGCGAAATAGTAACATGCATGCATCGAATGCGTTTTATTAAGGTGCAGCCATGGCCATGCTAACCGTACGCAATCTGCCCGACGACATACACCGCGCATTGCGGGTACGGGCCGCTCAACATGGCCGCAGCACCGAGGCGGAGGTCCGCGAGATTCTCGCCACCGCTGTCAAGCCAGAGTCGCGCGTTCGCTTGGGAGATGCCCTCGCGGAATTGGGCCGCGAGGTTGGCCTCACGAACGAAGATTTCGAGGTCTTTAACCAGGTAAGAGACAAAACCCCAGCCGAGCCGCCAAGGTTTGAATGATTGTCCTCGATACCAACGTCGTTTCCGAGGCGATGAAGCCCGAGCCGCACCCTGCTGTGCGGGCCTGGCTGAATGATCAAACCACCGAAACGCTTTATCTCTCGAGCGTGACACTGGCCGAGCTGCTGTTTGGCATCGGAACGTTGTCTGCCGGCAAGCGCGAGGACATGCTGTCACTGGCCCTTGACGGGCTGATGGGATTATTCCGTGATCGCTTGCTTCCGTTCGATTCCGACGCCGCGCGGCATTACGCTGCGTTGGCCGTGAAAGCCAGGATTGCCGGGCGTGGATTCCCTACGCCTGACGGTTACATCGCCGCGATCGCCGTGTCGCGAAGATTCATCGTTGCGTCACGCGACACGGCGCCGTATGCGGCAGTCGGCGTTCGCGTCATCAATCCGTGGGAAACATAGCAAAGAAGATTCTCACACTCAGCGCGAATTTCAAAACGCTGTTGAGCCGTTTGCAGCTTACGACTGGCCTCGACGGCTGCACGGTCATAACGCGCGTTGCCATAGCAGACGCATACGGTGCCTGTGCCATACCATCCCGCTTCTGCGCACTAGGCCAGACACCGGTCATCATGATAAAATCTCTTGTTTTTAAAGGACTTTTCGCCCTCGCTTGAAACGGGGGCGAAGCCTAACCGCATGGCCACCGACACAAAAACAGCGATCACGGATCTGCTGACCGCCGCACTCAAAGCTACCGTGCCGGACGCTACCGGCGCAACGATTACGCTTGAGCGCCCCAAGCAGGCGCAGCACGGCGATTTTTCGTGCAATGTGGCGATGCAACTGGCGAAGGCGTTGCGTGCGAAGCCGCGTGATATTGCACAGCAACTGCTGGCGAATCTGCCGACGTCGCCACTGCTGGACAAAGCGGAGATCGCCGGAGCTGGGTTTATCAACCTGTTCCTCAAACGCGGCCACAAACAAAGTGTTATAAATCAAATACTTACGTCTGGCGTGCGCTATGGCACCAGCGCCGCTGCTGTCTGGCAAAAGGTTCAAATCGAGTTTGTTTCGGCCAACCCGACCGGCCCGCTGCATGTAGGCCATGGGCGTGGCGCGGCATACGGCGCTTGTGTGGCAAATGTGCTTGCAGCTGCCGGGCACGAAGTCGAGCGCGAGTTTTATATCAATGATGCCGGGCGGCAGATGGATATTCTCGCGGCGTCAGTGTGGCTGCGCTATCTGGAAGCGCGCGGCGTGGCGGTGTCGTTTCCCGCCGATGGTTATCGCGGTGATTATGTGCGCGACATCGCACGTTCGCTGGATGCGCAACACAGTGCAAAGTTTCAGCGTGACTTCACCACCTACGCACCCAAGGACGGCGAAGACGCCGATGCCGCGCTGGATGCGTTGATCGCTGGCGCGAAATCCACGCTCGGTGAAAGCTGGCACGCGCTGCATCAATTTGCGTTAGCTGCCATGCTCGCTGATCAACGGGATGACCTCGGCGGCTTCGGCGTGCATTACGACCGTTGGTATTCCGAACAGGCACTACACGACAGCGGCGAGGTTGCGCGCGCGATGGCGCAGTTGCAAAGCAATGGTCATTTGTATGATAAAGACGGTGCGCTGTGGTTTCGCTCCACCACTTATGGCGACGAAAAAGACCGCGTGGTGCGGCGTGAGAACGGGCAGTTCACGTATTTTGCCTCTGACATCGCTTATCACCTGAACAAAATTGAGCGCGGCTACGATCAGTTGATCGATGTGTGGGGCGCGGATCACCACGGCTACATCGCGCGAGTGAAAGGCGCGATGCAGGCGCTGGGCGCGAACCCTGAAAAGCTCACAGTGACGCTGGTGCAGTTTGCGGTGTTGTATCGCGGCAAAGAAAAAGTTGCAATGGGTAAACGCTCGGGCGATTTTGTTACGTTGCGCGAATTGCGCGAAGAAGTTGGTAACGACGCTACGCGGTTTTTTTATGTGCTGCGCAAGAGCGATCAGCATCTGGATTTCGATCTCGAGCTGGCGAAGTCGCGCACCAACGAAAACCCGGTGTATTACATTCAGTACGCGCACGCGCGAGTGTGCAGTGTGTATGCGCAGTTCACCCAAGGCGGCGGCGATACGGCGACGCTCGCCAACGCCGACCCATCGCCGCTGGTGTCGGATGCGGAGCTGGAGCTATTGCAAAAGCTGGCGGAATATCCCGAGATCGTCGCCAATGCCGCGCGGGAACTATCGCCGCATTTGATTGCCTTTTATCTGAAGGATGTGGCGGGCTTGTTCCACAGTTACTACAACAATGTGCGGTTTTTGTCCGACAACACCGCCGAGCGCGATGCACGGCTGGCGCTGGCGGGCGCTACGCGCCAGATACTCGCCAATGGCCTTGCGCTGCTGGGTGTTTCCGCGCCGGAAAAAATGTAAGATACGATCATGCCTAGTCCCGCACACAACAACGCCTATTCGGTGAAACGCCGTAGCCTCGGCTCGACGTTTCTCGGTATTCTCATCGGGCTGGTACTGGGCCTGATGATAGCCTTGGGTGTGGCGTGGTATATCAATAAGCTGCCGAACCCGTTCCGCGAAAAACCGCAGGCCCCCAGTGTGCCGATTCCTCCAGCGGCTAAGGCGGAAAAGCCTGCGCCGCCGGTAGCGGTCGACCCGGCAAAAGACGCCGCCAGCACGGCCAAGGCCACGGAAGCCGCAGCGGAAAAAGACAAAGCCAAGGCAGCAGAGACAGCCAAGCCCGACGCGGCAACTACGGAAAAACCCGCCGAGAAGTCAACGGCGGCAGCCAAGGAAACGTTTTTCCTCCAAGCGGGGGCGTTCCAGAGCGCGCCTGACGCGGATAATTTGAAGGCGCGGCTGGCGCTGATGGGTATGGAGGCAACGATACAGACGCGCACGGTGCCTGACAAAGGCGTGTTCCACCGCGTGCGTATCGGGCCCTATACGAATGTTGAGGAATTGAACAGCGTGCGCAGTGTTCTAACGCAAAACGGCATCGACGCCGCGCTGGTCAAGGTGCGCGAAGCAGATAAATAGCGTCGGGCTCCCGTTCGGGTTCACCGCAAGCCGGCAACAATGACAAGAGTGAGCATGCGCATGATGAAGCAAATTTGGAAATGGATCGCGGCGGCGGTGTTGGTACTGGCGGGCACGGCCGCGCAGGCGCAACTTACCGCCGGCAAGGACTATCAGCCGATCGAGCCGCCGCAACCCACGCCGCCGGGCAAGAACGTCGAAGTAATCGAGTTTTTTTGGTATGGCTGCTCGCATTGCGCCAATTTGCAGCCGTCTCTTCATGCGTGGCTCAAAACCAAGCCTGCCGATGTGGCATTTCGCAGTCAACCGGCCGCCTTTTCCGAGGATTGGACGCAACTGGCGCGCACGTTTTATGCGATAGAAGCCATCGGCGCGCAGGATAAACTGCACGGCGAAGTCTTTGCCGCCATCCACAAAACCAAAAAGCTTGATCCCAAGATCCTGGTTAAAGACCAGAAGCCGCTGTTCGCCTGGGTAGGCACGCAAAACCAGGACGTAAAGAAATTTACCGATGCCTACAACTCGTTTTCCGTGGTCAGCAAAACCAATCGCACGATGGACATGAGTTCGGCCTACCGCATCACGGGCACGCCGTCGATAGCCATCGATGGCCGTTACCTGATTGCGCCGGGCATGGTGCCGTCGAAGGCCAACGCGGTGGATTACGAGCGTTTTTTCAAGAACGTCGATCAATTGATCGCGATGGCGCGCGCCAATCGCAAAGGGAAGTGAAAGGAAGTCTCATGTACATTTCCAGACGCAAGATATTGACATTCGCGGCGGGTGCCGCAGCCGCCGCGTTGGGCAGCAGCGCGCTGGCACAAACGCAGGAACGGCCGTTTGAACAAAGCTTTCGCGCCATCACGCCGCAGCCCGCGCCCAGCGACCGAATCGAAGTCATCGATTTTTTCTGGTATGGCTGTCAGTATTGTTTTCAATTGATGCCCATGATCGAGGCATGGGAAAAAACCAAACCCGCCGACGTGGTGAAGCGCCGCATCCCCGCGATCTTGCGTCAGGAATGGGTACCGGAAGCGCATTTGTATTACACGCTCGAGGCGCAGGGCGCGGCAGATCGTCTGCACAACAGGTTATTCGAGGCCCTGCACCGCGATCGCCTGCAATCCACCGACGCCGACGCCTTGGTCAGGTGGGCCGAAGCCAACGGGCTGGAGCGCGCGAAGTGGGATGAAGCCTATAACTCGCAAGGTGTGCGCAATAATGTGGTGCGCGCGGTGGAGATTGGGCGCGACTACGATGTGCGCGGTACGCCGGTGCTGGTGGTTGATGGTCGCTATCAAACCGGCGGCGGACAGGCGGGGTCGCTCAAGAACGTGATGCCTACCGTCGATGGCTTGATCAATCTCGTGCGCGAGCGGCGTAAGAAGGGCTAGCGGACTGTCTATCCGTTCCTCGCCATCCGCCGTTATTCCACGGTAACGGACTATTGTCGTTTTTACCATAT
>CAMBGJ010000042.1 GCA_945865805.1 Bordetella parapertussis | reverse complement strand
CGGGGATTCAGGATCGTTTTAGGCATAAAACTCCAAGTTTGTTTTCCTTCGCGTAGCCCATTTTAGCGTCTGTTCGCGCTGGGCGGCGGCGTTATCCCACTTGCGGATGTCGTCAGACCAGCGGACATAACCGAAGCGAAAATCATCGTTGATTCGTTGCCGTGAATTAGCGGGCTTCCGGGACTTGCTTGCGCTTTGGGCTCACTCCACCTTGATCTTCCGATCCCGAATCAGTTTGCGCCAGCGCTCGATATCCGACTTGATAAGCACCGCCAGTTGGGAAGGCGGGCCGCCCAGCGCGGTCGAACCGTCGGCTTCCAGCACTGCAGCAAAATCCTTGTCCTTTACGATGGTATTGATTTCCGTGTTCAAGCGGCTGACGATCTCCTGCGAGATGCCTTTGGGGCCCAGGATCGCCTTCCAGTCGTAGGGGTCGAAGCCGGGTAGTCCTGCTTCGGGGTAAGTCGGCACGTCGGGCATCGACGGCAGGCGGTGGCTGCCGCCGACGGCCAGCGCGCGGATGCGGACGTTTTTTACCATGGGCGCTGCCACTGTTGGATTGGCCGTGGTCACCGCGATGTGACCGCCCAGCATGTCCGTCAGCGCCTGCGAGGAGCCTTTGTAAGGCACGTGGCTCATCTGGATGCCGGCGAGCGAAGCGAACTGCTCCATATTCATATGCGCTATGGCGCCGATGCCAGCCGTACCGAACGTCACCTGGCCGGGATAGCGCTTGGCGGCACTGATCAGATCGCGCAGCGTTTTGAACGGCGAGTTCGGGGCTACGATGAAGACAGCCGGGGCGCGGGCAAGCGCGACGATGGGCGTGACGTCATTCAGTGGATCGAAGGGCGTCTTGCCGAGAGACGCCTGGATGCCGTACGTGCTCGAGGTGGAAAGCAGTGTATAACCGTCCGGCGCCGAATTCACCACGATCTCAGCACCAATGTTGCCGCTGGCGCCTGCGCGATTCTCGACGACGACCGATTTTCCCATGCGTTCGGTGAGCTTTAAGGCCACGGTTCGCGCCATGACGTCGCCGCCGCCGCCGGGAGAAAATGGCACGATGAGGCGTATCGGTCGAGACGGATAGGGCTGCTGACTCCAGGCAGACGGCGCCAGTACCAGGACACACCCCAAGGTCACAACAAGCAACGATGGCAACAGCAAACCTCTGGGCATTATCGAGCTTCCCAAAAAATGTATTATCTCTGGCACGCAGATTCGTGCCAGAGCAACAAGGTAGCACAAAATTCACGCCCGACCGGGCGACGATGCGGGGGCGCGTGACGTATAATCTCCACCTTGATTCTATCGAATGCCATCATGCGGTTGGGTAAGCCCGTCAAGGCGTCGAAATTGGCCTGGCGGTGCAGCGCGGCCTGCTCCCGCTTGATCGCGTCGGTCATGGTATTGAAGGCGCGCGCGAGCACGCCCAACTCGTCCTGGGATTTCGCGTTGACCAGCGTGTAGCGGCCACGGCTGACATCCTCGGATGCGGCAATCAGCCGTCGGATCGGAAACAGAACGTTGATGCGAAACACGATGTGGATCGCCAGGCTGAGAAACAGCACGATGGCGGTCAATACCAGTAGCTGAATGAACAACTGCCGTTGAAATTCGCTTTCCAGGGATACCCGGCTGATGCCGACGAGGAAATTGCCCAGCGATTCATTGTTATGGGTGATGGGAAATTTTAACTGGATCAGGTCATCGCGGCTGGTGAGTTTCTGTAGCAGCTTCGATCGGTCCGTCCTCTCTGCCGCAGTAATATTCGTCTCTCCACGCATTGGTGTCGTCGACATAAAAACTGATCGGCGCACCCTTGGCCGTCTCGATAGCGCCATAAACCACGTCTTTTTGCGACGCGAAGATACTTCCCGCGTGTAGTGGTTTAGCAGTAAGAAATCAAAATTCAATATGGCGTCCGGGCTGATCAGCGAGATCAGATGCCCCAGCGCCCGGCCACGTTCAACCAGTTGCTGTTCGTGAAAGCGCGCGGCTGTACCGAGAAAATAGAAGGTGTTGGCCGCCATCGTGGCAATCAGAATGATCGCCACGGTGAGGGTGAATTTTGCGCCCAGGCTAAACCGCATTACGGTTCCCGGATATGGCGTTTCGCCGTGCGTGGCGGCGACATGCCGCGCAAGCCGCCATGACATGCACCACGTGTCGGTGTTTTTTTTCGACGGAATTTCGTGCCCGTAGAGCCAAGAGACTGGCGGGGTGAGTCCGTAGTGCTAATGCGTAGTGCGCAGAACGCCTACCCGGTTTCGGGTGCGGTGTGACGACGGGGGTTTGTATACGCCCTCTCATTGATAGTGTGCCCGTGCCGACGCAGCCCAACGGTTCAGTCCCACGCACGAGCCGTGCACGGGTGGTTGAACACGTGAACTACACTGGCCTCTCCTTAAGGTTACAACTATAGATTCGTGCCGCCGCGAGGTCAACCTTCGCGTGTTGTTGCGTGCCAGATTACAGACGCGTGCTGCGGTGTTTCGCCCAAAAAAACGGCTGAGCGGCGAAAATGTGTTCGCCCTTCAATTCACCCGATACTTGCGCACCATTTTCTCATCCAGTTCGATGCCAAACCCCGGCAGGTTCAGCACCTTGATCATGCCGTTTTTTGCTTGCGGACGATTGATCCACATGTGTTGCCAGATCGGATCGCGATCCGGGTGGGCAAAGCACTCGGCGTAGGTGCCGTGCGGCACGGACGATAACAGCTGCGAGGCGATCTGCGCTTCTTCGTGGTGCGCCATACGCACGCCAGCTGCCGCGCACAGTCCGGCTACGCGCCGCCAGTCGGTGACGCCGCCACCTTCGGAGACATCGTAATTCACGTAATCCACCGCGCCCGCATCGAGCAGACGCCGCACGCCCTGGCAGGAAATTTCACTCTGGCCTGCGGTCACCGGCATACGGATCGACTTTCTCACGCGCGCCATCATCGCCGCGTCGTCGTACCACAGGCACGGCTCTTCAAACCACGCGATGTTGAGCGGCTCAATCAGGCGCGCGAATTCAATCGCATCCTGCGCGGTCCAGCCGCGATTGGCGTCAACACACAGCATGAAATCGTCGCCCACGGCCTTGCGCGCCACCGCCACGCGCTTGGCGTCTTCCGTCGGCGACAAGCCACCCACCTTGAACTTGCAACCCGCCATACCGGCCTTGCGATACGACTCGACTTCCTTGCCGAAATCGGCGAGCTTTTTGCCCGGCATGTAATAGCCGCCGATGGAAATGATGGGCAGCGTGTCGCGATACCCACCGAGCAGCTCGCGCACCGATTTGCCAAGCGACTTACCGATCAAATCCCAGATCGCGCAATCCACGGCGGAAATGGCTTCCATCAAAACCTTGCGATCGCCTTGTGCGGTGGTGAGCGTGAACATTTTTTCCCAGATGCGCTCGTACTCGAAAATACTCATACCCTTGATCAGCGGAAAAATCACCTCGCTGATCAGCCGTGCAATTTCGCTCGCGTGCGCGCGGTTGTCGCCGTTATAGACGTTACTGGTCAAGCCTTCCTGGGTACGCAGGCGTGTGATCACCGTGCTGCGCTTCAATACGTTGTAGGTCGCTCCGCCGAAATTCAGCGGCAGCGGGATATCGATGGCGAGGGCTTCGACGCTGTGCAGTTTCATGGCCGGGCCCTATAAAATACTTAATAAAAACAAATAGTTACGATCATTTCACTTTCATGCCTGGCTGCGCGCCGTTGTCGGGCGACAGTAAAAAGATGCCGGGCGTGTCGCCACTGGCGGCCAGCACCATGCCTTCGGAGAGGCCGAATTTCATCTTGCGTGGCGCGAGGTTGGCGACCACGACAGTGTGCTTGCCGATGAGCGTGGCCGGATCGTAGGCGGATTTGATGCCAGCGAATACCTGACGCGTGCCCAGCGTGCCTACGTCCAGCGTGAGCTTCAATAGTTTATCGGCACCTTCTACGTGCTCGGCGTTTTGAATTCTGGCTATGCGTAGATCGACCTTGGTGAAGTCGTCAATCGATATGTGAGCTATATCAGCCGCGCTGGCGGTTCCCTGTGCCTTTGAGGGAGCGTTTTGTGGAACGGGTGTAGGGGCTGTCACTTTCAGATTTTCCTTGTTGGCTTCGATCAAGGCAGCAATTTGTTTTTGATCTACACGAACCATAAGAGGTGAAAAGGGATGCATTGCGTGACAATTCGGTAGAAACGACTCGGCATCTGCCCACTTTAGAGGTGGAATGGCCAAAAATTCCTCCACATTTTCTGCCAAGGCAGGTAACGCTGGCTTTAAGTAAAGAGTAAGTAGGCGAAAGATGTTCAAACTTACTGTGCAAACCTCGTGTAGTTGTCCCATGCTGGCAGGATTCTTAGCGAGCTCCCACGGTTTGACGTAGGCTATGTATTGGTTAGCGTCATCGGCGATGCGAGAAATAACTCGCAGGGCTTTCCCATATTCACGTTGTTCATAAAAGTGAGCAATACCGGTTGCAGCAGATTGGGCACTGTTTAGTAGCAATGCGACGTCTCCAGGGGAAGAGGAGAATTTTCTAGATGGTTTTTCAAGCGAAGCATAGACATCTCTTGGTGGTTGTGTGCCACTTGCAGCTGCCTTATTGATTTCTAGCACGGCATATGAGTCAGATAACCAAGCGTTTCGAAGAAGTACGTATGCTTCCCACTCTGGCAGCGACTGGCTAAGTTTTCCTGCGAATAGGTTCGTAACAAACCCCGCGCACCGGCTCGCAATATTCACATACTTGCCAATCAAATCACTATTCACTCTCGCCACGAAGTCATCGAGATTAAGATCAATATCTTCCATCGTGGAATTCAACTTGGCCGCGTAGTAGTACCGCAGCCACTCCGGATTCAGCCCGGCTTTCAGATAACTCTCGGCGGTGATAAACGTGCCACGCGATTTGGACATTTTTTCGCCGTTCACGGTTAAAAAGCCGTGCGCGAAAACTTTGGTGGGCGTGCGGTAGCCGGCGTTTTTCAGCATGGCCGGCCAAAACAGCGCGTGGAAGTAGAGGATGTCCTTGCCGATAAAATGCACCAGCTCGGTGTCGTGGCCGGGATTCAGAAACGCATCGATGTCGATGTGATTTCCGCTAACTTCTTGTTTTTTAACGTAATTTTTAAAGCTGGCAAAATAGCCTACCGGCGCATCCAGCCACACGTAGAAAAACTTTTCGCCCTCAGTGCCGGGGATGGCGAAGCCGAAATAAGGGGCGTCGCGTGAGATATCCCAGTCCGAAAGCTTGCCTTCGCCTGCTGCGCCCAGCCACTCTTTCATTTTGTTGGCGGCTTCGGCTTGCAGTACGTCAGTGCCTTGCGTGAAGTCGCGCAAAAAATCTTCGCAGCGTATATCCGACAGCTTGAAAAAGTAATGCTCGGATGCCTTGCGCACGGGCGCGGCACCGGAAACCGTGGAATAGGCATTTTTCAAATCGGTAGGCGCATAGGTCGCGCCGCACACTTCGCATGAATCGCCGTATTGATCCTTGGCGCCACACTTGGGGCACTCGCCTTTGATGTAGCGGTCGGGCAGGAACATGGCTTTCACCGGGTCGTAAAATTGCTCGACCGAACGGGTGGCAATCAAATCCGCAGCCTTGAGCTTGCCGTAGAAATCGGCGCACAGGGCTTCATTTTCCGGGGAGTCGGTGGTGTAAAAGTTATCAAAGCTCACGCCAAAGCCATCGAAATCGCGCTTGTGCTCGTGCCATACGCGCTCGATCAGTTGCTTGGGGGTGATGCCCTCGGCGTCGGCGCGCAGCATGATGGGCGTGCCGTGGGTGTCATCCGCACCGACATAGTGCAACTCATGCCCTTGCATGCGCTGAAACCGCACCCAGATATCGGTCTGGATGTACTCGACCAGATGCCCCAAATGGATGGCGCCATTGGCGTAGGGCAGGGCGGACGTGACGAGAATACGGCGCTGGGTCATGACGATAGGGGGCGTTGTGGCGAAACTGCGGTTAAGGGCTTGAATTGTAACAAATACCCTCCCTGCTCCCCCACGGTAAATCACACTTGCGCGCCGATTCTCTTTACAATTCCGCCCTCGTTACAGCAACTCGCAGAGATACCCATGGCCATCACCGAACAGCAGGTTAAAGACGCGCTGCAAACGCTCGTCGATCCGAACACGCACAAGGATTACATCACCAGCAAGTCCGCACGCAATATCAAGGTGAGCGGCAACGATGTGACGCTGGACGTGCAGTTGGGCTATCCAGCCAAAAGCCAGTTGGCGCCGATACGCGACGACATCATTGCCCGGCTTAAAACGCTGCCCGGCGTGGGCAATGTGTCGGTGAGCGTCTCCATGAATATCATCAAGCACGCGGTGCAGCGCGGTGTGAAGCTGGTGCCGGGGATCAAAAATATTATTGCTGTGGCCTCGGGCAAGGGCGGCGTGGGCAAAAGCACCACAGCGGTCAATCTCGCGTTGGCGCTGGCGGCCGAAGGTGCTAACGTGGGCATGCTCGATGCCGATATCTACGGTCCGTCGCAGCCGATGATGCTGGGCATCAAGGGCAAGCCAGTGAGCAAAGACAACAAGTCACTGGAGCCGATGGAGGGCCACGGCATCCAGGCGATGTCGATCGGCTTTCTGATCGATATCGATACGCCGATGGTGTGGCGCGGGCCGATGGTGACGCAGGCGCTGGAGCAATTGCTGAACGAAACCAAATGGCGCGATATCGATTATCTGATCGTCGATCTGCCACCGGGCACGGGTGATATACAGCTCACGCTGTCGCAGCGCGTGCCGGTGACGGGTGCTGTGATCGTCACCACGCCGCAGGATATCGCGCTAATCGATGCGCGCAAGGGATTCAAGATGTTCGAGAAGGTGAACATTCCGATTCTGGGCATCGTTGAAAACATGTCGATGCACATTTGCTCGAACTGCGGTCACGAAGAGCGCATCTTCGGTGAAGGTGGCGGCGCGAAAATGAGCAAGGATTACGACATGGAACTGCTCGGTTCGCTGCCGCTCGACATACACATTCGTGAGCAGGCCGATTCGGGCACGCCCACGGTGGTGGCCGATCCCGACGGCCGCTCATCGCAAATCTACAAGCAGATCGCGCGCCGCGTGGCGGTAAAAATCGCCGAAAAACAGCAGGATCATTCGTCGGTGTTTCCGAAAATCGTGGTGCAAAATACCTGACATCCGGTAGACATATCACGTTGAAGGCGTTGACGAATCGGGCTGGCACGGCCTAGATTTAACTAACAATAACTATTTAAAAATTATCACCGCTGCCAGCGACCAGGAGACGCCCCATGGATCAATACAACATACATGACGCCAAGACTCAGCTATCGAAATTGATCGATCGCGTAGAGGGCGGCGAAGAAATTGTCATCGCCCGTGCGGGCAAGCCGGCGGCGCTGCTGGTGCCGCTGACAGCACGCCGCGGACGGCGCAAGCTGGGCGCGCTGGATGGCCGCTATGGCATTCCCGATGATTTCAATGCGCCGTTGACGCCGGTGTTGTCGAACGCCTTTTCCGGGGGGCTGTGATGCAAATCATCGTCGATACACAATTGCTGCTTTGGTCGGTCGCAGCCAGCAAAAAACTCCCGGACGTAGCACGTGATCTCATCACGCATCCGGGTCACGTGGTGTTTTATAGCGCCGCCAGCGTTTGGGAAATCGCCGTCAAAAGCCGTATGGGGATGGAAGGCTTCAAGGTGGAAGTGCCGGCCCTGCTGCGTGCGTTTGAAACGGCAGGGTTTGACGAGCTGCCGGTCAAATCCGCGCATGTCGCGCGGGTGCTTACCCTGCCGACGTTACATCAGGATGCCATCGACCGGCTGCTGGTCGCCCAGGCGCAGATGGAGCCGGCGCTGTTGTTGACCAATGATGCGCAACTGGCGCAGTACGGCGATCACGTGCGCGTGGTCTGACGCACGCGCGTCGAACATCCGCAATCGTTACCTGTAACGATTGCGCCAGGCGTCTTGCAGTGCATGTTGTCATTGCGAGACGCGGGTCAGTAGGCTAATCTCGCGCCCAGCATTGCTATCACATTAGCCGGAGCACCCGCATGAAATTCCGCTTTCCCGTCATCATTATTGATGAGGATTTTCGCTCTGAAAACGTCAGCGGCCTGGGGATACGCGCGCTGGCGAAGGCCATCGAGGAAGAAGGGCTGGAAGTGCTGGGCGTCACCAGCTACGGCGATCTGTCGTCGTTCGCCCAGCAGCAAAGCCGCGCCTCGGCGTTCATCCTGTCGGTGGACGACGAGGAGTTTTCCAAGGAAGAGGCACCTTCGACCATCGCCGAGTTACGCGGCTTTGTGCGCCAGATACGTTTTCGCAATGCCGACATTCCGATTTTTCTGTATGGCGAGACGCAGACCTCGCGCCATATCCCGAACGACGTGCTGCGCGAACTGCACGGCTTTATTCACATGTTCGAGGATACGCCGGAGTTTGTCGCGCGCTATATCGTACGCGAGACCAAATCGTATCTCGATGGCCTGGCACCCCCATTTTTCCGTGCGCTGACGCATTACGCGCAGGATGGTTCCTATTCGTGGCACTGTCCTGGGCATTCCGGCGGCGTGGCCTTTCTGAAAAGCCCGGTGGGGCATATGTTCCATCAGTTTTTCGGCGAGAACATGTTGCGTGCCGACGTGTGTAACGCGGTGGACGAGCTCGGCCAGTTGCTCGATCACACCGGGCCGGTGGCGGCCTCCGAGCGTAACGCGGCGCGCATTTTCAATTGCGACCATTTGTTTTTTGTCACCAACGGCACGTCCACCTCGAACAAGATCGTGTGGCACTCGACGGTGGCGCCGGGTGATGTAGTGATTGTCGATCGCAACTGCCACGTGTCGATCCTGCACGCGATCACCATGACCGGCGCGATACCGGTGTTTTTGATGCCGACGCGCAATCACTTTGGCATCATCGGGCCGATTCCCATGGAGGAGTTTAAATGGGAAAACATCGAGAAAAAAATCAAGGCGCACCCGTTTGCGAGCAAGGCCAAGACCAAGCCGCGGGTGCTGACGCTCACGCAAAGCACCTACGACGGTATCGTTTACAACGTTGACACGTTGAAAGAGTTGCTCGACGGCCATGTCGATACGCTGCATTTCGACGAAGCGTGGCTGCCGCACGCCACGTTTCACGAGTTCTACAAGGGCATGCATGCCATCGGGCGTGATCGTCCGCTGTGCAAGGAATCGATGGTGTTTTCCACGCAATCCACGCACAAGCTGCTGGCCGGGCTGTCGCAGGCGTCGCAAATACTCGTGCAGGATTCGCAAAAGCGCAAACTCGATCAGCATACCTTTAACGAAGCGTATCTGATGCACACCTCCACCTCGCCGCAGTACGCGATCATCGCCTCGTGTGACGTGGCGGCGGCGATGATGGAGCCGCCCGGCGGTGCCGCGCTGGTGGAAGAATCGATTCTGGAGGCGCTGGATTTCCGCCGCGCCATGCGCAAGATCGACGCGGAGTTCGGCAAGGATTGGTGGTTCAAGGTGTGGGGGCCGGAGCGCCTGGCTGACGAAGGCATCGGCAATCGCGACGACTGGATGCTGCGTGCCAATGAACGCTGGCATGGCTTTGGTAATCTCGCGCCGGGCTTTAACATGCTTGATCCGATCAAATCCACGGTGATCACGCCGGGGCTGGATGTGACCGGCAAATTCGCCAAGACCGGCATACCTGCTGCGGTGGTCACCAAGTATCTCGCGGAGAACGGCATCATTGTGGAAAAGACCGGCCTCTATTCGTTTTTCATCATGTTCACCATCGGCATCACCAAGGGCCGCTGGAACACGCTGGTTACCGAATTGCAGCAATTCAAGGACGATTACGCCGGCAACAAACCGCTGTGGCGCATCTTGCCGGAGTTTGTCGCCAAGTACCCGCAATACGAAAAAACCGGCTTGCGCGATCTGTGTGATCAGATCCACGAGGTGTACAAGGCCAACGACGTGGCGCGCCTCACCACCGAAATGTATTTGTCCGACATGCAGCCGGCGATGCCACCGGCTGAAGCCTGGTCGCGCATGGCGCACCGTGAAATCGAACGCGTCGAAATCGACAACCTTGAAGGCCGCGTGACGAGCTCGCTGCTGACACCGTATCCGCCAGGTATTCCATTGCTGATTCCGGGCGAGCGCTTTAACTCGACCATCGTGCGTTTTCTGAAATTCGCACGCGATTTCAATCAGAAATTTCCCGGCTTCGAAACGGACATCCACGGGCTGGTGAAAGACAAGGAAGGCGTCAGTGAAAACGGCAGCCGGGTTTTGCGTTATTATGTCGATTGCGTAGTGGCGTAATGTGATTTAGGGGGCGGGAGCGGCACCTATCGCCGTCAAGGCTTGTGGTTTAATTTTGCGTAGGCTTGGAGCTATTTTGCATCGTATCTATATGTTTTTATTGATATTTTTTATGGTGCTGGAGCATTTGCACAAGGCATGCCCGACCTTGCGCAGGCGCGTGAATTGCTGCGCGCGAATCAGTCCGCGACAGCGCTCAAACTGCTTGCGCCGCACGAAGACGCGCAAGCCGGCAACGTTGCATTCGATTATCTGCTGGGCGTGGCGGCGCTTGAAACCGGTGATGCCAGCCGCGCCTCCATCGCGTTGGAGCGCGCGTTGATTGTTAACCCCAATCACGCCGGTGCGCGGCTGGATCTTGCCCGTGCGTATTTCGCGTTGGGGGATCGCGAGCGCGCGCGCAGCGAATTCAACGCGGCGCTGGCGCAAGACCCGCCGTTGAATGCGCGCGCGGCGATCAACGCCTATCTCGCCCGTATCGACGGTGGTGTTGTTGGCGGCGGCAGTGGCCGCACGCGCGCCAGCGGTTATGTTGAATTGGCCGCCGGGCGCGATACCAATGTGAACAACGCCACCAGCCAGGGACAGATATTCGTGCCGGTGTTTGGTTTTAGCGTGCAGTTGTCACCCACCAGCCAGCGCACGGCGGATAATTTTTTGTCGCTCGGCGGCGGCGGCGAGGTGTCGCATGCGCTTAACAGCGCTACGTCTTTGTTTGCCGGGGGCGATGCGCGGCTGCGTTTTAACCGGCACGCGGATATCTACAACTTCAATCAATTCGACTTGCGCGGTGGCGTGCAGCACACGTTGGATGCAGCAAATCTGGTGCGCGCCTCCATTGCACACCAGCAGTATTACCTTGACAACAATAATTATCGTGCCACCACCGGGCTGAATCTCGAATGGCGCCATGCGCTGTCGGCCGAGCGGCAGCTTGCGCTGTTCGGATCGGGTAACCGCGTGCGCTACAAGGATGCCGCGCAAGTGGCCAACGATACCAACCTCGTCCTCTTCGGCGTGGGCTACACCCACGTGATGAACGCCGCGTCGCGTAGCACGCTGAGCGCCAGCGTGCTCGCCGGATATGAACGTGATGTTGGTCAGCGTATCGACGGTGATCGCAAACTCTACGGCGTGCGCATTGGCGGGCAAACCGGCTGGGGCGTAAAGGCCGATGTCTACGCCTCGGCGGGTTATCAACCCAGCCGTTTCCAAAGCGCCAACGTGGTATTCAACCAGCAGCGCACCGACAAACTGGCGGATGCGGCGTTGGGCATGGTGTGGCGCATGGACGGCAATTGGCAACTGCGACCGCAGCTCACCTACACGCACAATGCGTCGAACATCGAGATCAACGCCTATAACCGCTATGAAGCGTCCGTAACGCTACGCAAGGACTTCAAATGAACTCCTTTAAAAAAATAATCTTATGGATTGCGCTGGGATGGATGGCCGGGTTGATGCCGTTTGCCACGCAGGCCGCACCTGCGGGCGCCATCATCTTTGCCGTGGGCGATGCGCAAATCATTGCCGCGGGCAGCCTGGTGCGCAATGCCGAAAAAAACACCGTGGTGAACGAGGGCGATACTCTGGTCACCGGTAAAAATGGTGCCATGCATATCCGCATGAACGACAGCGGATTTATTTCCGTGCGACCGGATACGCGCCTCATGGTGCAAAGCTTCGTCTGGAACGGCAAGGAAGACGGCCTGGAGCGCAGCGTGCTATCGCTGCTGCGCGGCGGCTTTCGCACCATTACCGGGGTGATCGGGCGGCGCACCAAGGAAAACTATCTGGTGAATACGCCCACCGCGACCATTGGCATACGCGGTACTGACCACGAGCCGCACTACATCGACGTCGGAGATACTGCGCAGGGCGAACCCGGTACGTATAACAAAGTTAACGTCGGTGCCACGTTTATCCGCAATACATCGGGCACGGTGGAACTGGGGCCGAACGAAGCGGGGTTTGCCTCCGCCACACCGGGCAGGGTGCCGGTGCGGTTGAGCGTGCTGCCGGGCTTCATGCGTAATGCGCCCGTGCCGCTGGGCAGGCCCGATCGCAGTGGCGCGCTGGATGATCAGGGCGAAGGCGGCACCCGCAGACAGGCGTTCGCGGAGAAACTGGCCGATTGGGCCGATGGCGAGCAGGAGCGCAAGCAATTCGCGCGCGCCTTGTTGCGATACGCCGTCACCGTTGCCGGCAGCGGGCTGGATCTGAACGTGCCCGCGAAAGAGGCGTTCACGCGGGCGCCGGATGGGACGGCGGTGGTGGGGGGATTCACCGGTCCGCGGGTGCAGGAAAACGGCGGGCTGGTGGTAACCGCCGCCAACAACAATCTGATTCTGCTGGAGCCCAACAACAACCCGCTGTTTATTGCGGTGCCGGGTGACGCGTTTCGCTATAGCCGTGACGTGGCACCGTTGGTAGATAGCGGGCAAACCCGAATCAACGGTACCGGCGTGAATTGGGGCATTTACGCGGGAGGTTCGCTGTTTACGGACGGCAATGTGCGTACGCCACAATTCTTTTATTTCATGGGCACGGGCAATGTCACGGGCGTGGCTGATCTAGCATTAGCGGGGAGCGCGGGTTTTAACACGGTGGCCGGATTCACCCGGCCCATTAACGAAGCGGGGCAACTCGGGGGTGATGTGCGCCTGCAGGTGAACGTGGTGTTTGGCGCGAATCCGCGCGTGACGACGTATAACCTGGGCGTGCAGGATGCCTTGGGCCGCAACTGGGTCGCGACGCTGAATACGCCGTCAGTGTCGCTGGCGAATTTTGCGCCTGGCAGCGGTGGTGGCAATAATCTCAATGTGAATTGCCCATCGTGCGGCGCTACGGGCGCGGGCAAAGCCGTTGGGTATGTCATCGGTGGTGCCAACCGCGACGGCTTGATATCTTCCTACGGCCTGAATGCCGGCAGCGCTGCCGTCACCGGCGCGGTAGTGGTGAAATAGGCACGCGGTCGTAGACGGCAAAGCGATATGCGTGTGCGTGCCGCTCATCGGCGGGGTGATTTTCTGATGAGATTTCGCGCCAATCGGCGGCGTTGAACTCGGGCATGCGCGTGTCGCCCTCCGGTGCGGCATCCACAATCGTGACGTAAAGCCTGTCCGCCCCTGGAAGCGCCTCGCGATACAACTCGCCGCCGCCGATGACAAAAATTTCATCGTCGTTGGCGCACTGTGTGATGGCCGCTGCGAGCGAATTCACGATCAGCGCGCCGGGTGCGGTGTAATTTTTCTGCCGCGTGACGATCACCGTAGTTCGTCCGGGTAACAATCGCCCGATCGATTCCCACGTTTTGCGCCCCATGATGATGTGGTGCCCCATGGTGACGCGCTTGAACAGTTGCAGTTCGTTGGGCAGCCGCCAGGGGATCGCGCCGTCGACGCCGATCACGCGATTTTTACCCATCGCGACGATGAGTGAAAGGCGGGACATCACACCGCCACGGGTGCTTTAATCAAGGGATGCGGATCGTAGCCTTCGAGGGTGAAGTCTTCGTATTTAAAATCGAAGATGCTTTTGACGGCGGGATTCAATTTCATCACCGGCAGCGCGCGCGGCGTGCGCGACATCTGTTCTTTGACCTGGGCCATGTGATTGTTGTACACATGCGTGTCGCCGAAGGTGTGCACAAAATCGCCGGGCTGTAACCCGCATACTTGCGCCACCATCAACGTCAGCAGCGCGTAGGAGGCAATGTTGAACGGCACGCCGAGGAACATATCCGCGCTGCGCTGATAGAGCTGGCACGACAGCTTGCCGTTCGCCACATAAAATTGGAAAAACGCGTGGCACGGCATCAGAGCCATTTTGTCGAGGTCGGCGACGTTCCACGCCGAGACGATGATGCGGCGTGAATCCGGATTGTTTTTCAGCATATCGACAACTTGTGCGATTTGATCAATATGCCGACCATCGGGCGCGGGCCACGAACGCCATTGATAGCCGTAGACGGGGCCGAGATCACCATCGGGCCTGGCCCATTCATTCCAGATCGACACGCCGTTATCTTTCAGATACTTGACGTTGGTGTCGCCCTGCAAAAACCACAGCAGCTCGTGAATGATCGACTTCAGATGCACCTTTTTAGTGGTGAGCAGCGGAAAACCCGCGCTCAAATCAAAGCGCAGTTGTGCGCCGAAAATGCTCACCGTACCGGTGCCTGTGCGATCTCTTTTTTGCGTGCCGTGATCGAGCACTTGTCTGAGCAGGTCGAGGTAGGGGCGCATGGTTGCCGTGTTGAAATCGGTAGCGAATTTTAACCGCAAAAGGTGTCAGGCCGTCGCAGCAAGGACTATGATTTATCCGGGAAAACAGCTTAAATAGCGCCGCAACATCCTGAAACCCCGTGCCATCGGAGCGAAATAACATGTCCAGCCTTGTTCAAGAATCCATTCAAGTCACCGCCCTCGGAAAAGGAATCGTTAACAGCATCGGCGCGCAAATCGATGGCGTGAATCTGCGGGAGCCGGTGTCACCGGCAGTCAAAGAGGCCATCATGGCCGCGTGGATGCAACACAAGGTGCTGCGTTTTCGCGGCCAGCAGGGCATGAGCACGCAGCAACTGGTGAATTTTTCCAGGCTGTTTGGCGAGCTGGATCGCGCGCCCACGCCGGCCAACAAAACCGGCAAGCCGTACCTGGCCGAGTTTCCCGACGTAACGGCGATTTCCAATATCGTAGTGGACGGTCAACCCATCGGCGGCCTTGGATCATACGAGGCCGAGTGGCATACCGATATGTCGTACAACGACAACACGCCGAGCGCGAGTATTCTCTACGCGATTGAGATTCCGCCCAGCGGCGGCGACACATGGTTTTGTGACATGGTGGCAGCATTCGAAAAACTGCCCGCCGAACTCAAGGCGCGCATTGCCACGCGGAAATGCGTGCATGACGCCAGCCGTAACAGTGCGGGCATGCTGCGCAAAGGCTGGAAGGAGGTCACCGATCCGCGCGAGACCATCGGCGCGGCGCATCCGCTGGTGCGCACGCATCCTGTCACCCAACGCAAGGCGCTGTTTCTGGGGCGGCGGTTGAATGCCTACGTTCCCGGTCTGAGTCTTGAAGACAGCGAAGCGTTGCTCAACGCGCTGTGGTCGCATGCCGTGCGGCCCGCAGCCAGCTGGGTGCAGCAATGGCAAGTGGGTGACGTGCTGATTTGGGATAACCGCTGCTCGATGCACCGGCGCGATGCGTTTGATGCGGGCACGCGGCGACTGATGCATCGCACGCAGATCTCCGGTGATCGGCCGTATTAAATAATTCAATAAAAGCAAATAGTTACGCCTAATTTTCTCTAGGCATGGCTGTGCGTGTCCGCATCCCCTGCCACGAGTTTTGACAAGCGTAGCGCGCGTAACGCCCCCGAGCGCAGCCACGCTGTGATGACAATCAACGCCGCCAGCAGCGCCATTATGATGACCGCGCCGGGCGCGCCCAGCCAATCGGCGCAGGTGCCCGAAGACAGCGCGCCCAACGCCATCAGCGCGGTAAACATCGGCAGCAGGCTGGCGACTCTGCCACGCATGGCGAGCGGCGCATTCATCTGTAGTGCGGTGTGATTGCTGCTCATGTTGATCATTTCGGCGATGCCGGCAATGAAGAGAAACAACGCCGCCACGCCGATATGCGGGCTTAACGCAAAGCCGATCATCGCACTCGCGAAGACGAGCACCGCCAGCACCTGCGTGCGGCCAATGCGCTCCATGCGCGCCGTCCACACCGACACGATACCGCCCACCACGCCACCCGCGCCCACTGCCGACAACATCAACCCGAGCCCTTCCGGGCCGGTACGAAACACATTGACGGCGAAGATGGGCATCAGCGCGCTTAATGACGGAATCAGCAGCAGCGCGGGCACCATGCCGAGCAACATCATCATGCGCGCCACCGGATCGGTGACCGCATAGCGCAAACCCTCAAGCATATCGGCGCGCGCCGTGGCGTGGCTTTTTCGGCGCGCGGTCTCAAAGGGCGTATTCAGCGTGATGGCGATGGCCGCCACGAACAGATACAGCATGCCCTGCAACAAAAAATTCCACGCTGCGCCCGCCCACGCGATGATAAAGCCCGCCGCTGCGGGGCCCAGGGTGCGCATCACGCTGAAGGCGATGCTGTTTAACGCCACCGCGTTGGCGACATCCGTGCGTGGCACCGTGCCGAACACCAGTGTGTTGCGCAGGGTGCGGTCGAACACCATGCCCACACCCGAGAGCAGCGTAAAGGCGAACAGATGCCATACCTGCACGCGGTCGAGAGCAAGCCCCGCCGCGATGGCGAACGATACGAATACCACGATCAACTGACTGGCGGCGAGCGCGCGGCGCCGGTCATAACGATCTGCTACCACGCCGGAAATCGGTGCCAGCAACAACATCGGGATCGCGCGCATCGACAACACCGCGCCGAGCAGCGAGTCGGATTGGGTGAGGTCGTACACCACCCAGCCGAGCGTGGCGCTTTGCACCCACTGCCCGCCAGTGGAGCACAACGTGCCCAGCATCAGGCGGCGAAAGTCGCGATGGCGCAGCGCGGCGAGGTTGGAGACGTGCAGGGACAAGCGGGCGGGCGGCTAGCGGGAATTCACAGAAAATCGCGCAGGGTTTTCTCGGCTGCCACCTGCGCCAGCGCGCGTGCGCGCCACATCGGCCACGCGCGGTTGTAGTTTTGCGCGGGCACCGAGGCCGCCACTTCCGAATCGTGCAGGGTCAACAGGTGGCCGCCCACCCCTGCCAGCAGTTGCGCCTGGATCTGCATTTTTGCGCTCATCTCAAGGTAGATACTGCGCCCGACCGAGCGCGCGATGGATTCGCCCACCACCACCGCGCCGTGGCCGCGCAGCAACGCGGCCGGTTTGTCGGCGACAAATTTCGCCAGATGCGCACCGAGGTAAGGCGTTTTCACCAGCATGTCGGTGCCTTGTTGCGCATCGGCGATGTCCCAGTTCGGTACGCCGTGGCCGATGAACGCGGCCATGTGAAAAATCGGTTTCAAGGTCGCGGTGGTGATCGAGAACGGCACCACTGAATGCGAGTGCGTGTGTACCACCGAATTTACTTCCGGCCGCAGCTTGAAAATTTCGCCGTGGATGAAACGTTCGCGTACCGACTCGCGGCCATTGGCATCCAGCGGATTGCTGTCGAGATCGTATTCAATGATGTGTTCCTCACGCACCAGCTCGGGCGCGATGTGGCCGGCAAGAAAATACCGGTTCGGGTTCTTCGCCGAACGTACGCTAACGTGGCCATAGCCGTCGATCACTTGGTGTTCGGCCAGCACGCGGTAGGCGGCTATCAGGTCGTCTATCTGATTCATAATTATCCTTTTAAATCAATTAGTTACTGAACTTATAGAGTGAGCAGTGAATGGTGAGCCGTAAACAGTAACCCCATTTGGCGGCATGCTACGGGCTGCTGTTACTGTTCACTGTTTTCGGTTCACTGTTAACTGCAGTCAATCCGCCTTGATCTTCGCCACGCTCACCACGCGCGCCCATCGCGCGAGTTCACTCTTGATCAGATTGCCCAGCCGTTCCGGCGCACCGCCTGCTGCGTTCATGCCTTGTCGTGCGAGTTGTTCGCGGATTTCAGGCGCTTGCAGCAACGACTGCAACTCCGCATTGAATTTGGCGACTACCGCAGCGGGTGTGGCCGCCGGCGCCAGCACGCCGTACCAGGTGTCAATTTCCAGATTGGGCAGCCCCTGTTCTTTTAACGTCGGCACCTGTGGAAAGGCGCTCGAACGTTCCGCACCCAGGATCGCCAGCATGCGCAGCCGACCGTTTTGCACAAACGGCGCAGCGGTTTGCAGCGACACCACCATCGCCTGCACGTGGCCGCCCATCAGGTCGGTCAACGCGCCACCGGAGCCTTTATACGGCACGTGAACCAGGTGCGTTTTTGTTTCCAGTTTGATCAGCTCCATCGCCAGATGTTGCGGTCCGCCGTTGCCGGGCGAGCAATACAGCAGCTTGCCGGGCTGGCGTTGCGCCAGCGCGACGAATTCCTTAAACGATTTCACCGGCAACTGTGGATGCACCGCCAGCGACATCGTACTGGTGGCCACCAGCGACACCGGGGCGAAGCTCTTCACCGGATCGAACGGCAGGCTGGGCGTGAGGGCAGGCGTGGTGCCGAACGATGTGGCGGTGAACAACACCGTATGGCCGTCGGGCGCGGCCTTGGCGACGAAGTCGGTGCCGATGATGCCAGTGGCACCTGGGCGGTTGTCCGTAACTACACCCGTTTTCCAGCGCTCGGCGAGCCGCGGCCCGAGAATGCGCGCCAGAATGTCCGCGCCCGTGCCCGGTGTGTAAGGCACCACGATTTGCACGCTGCGCGAGGGGAAGGCGTCTTGTGCGTGCGCGGGCAATGCTGACAACAGACCCGTCAGCGTGACGCCGCACAGTGCAATATGCGTATTGAATATGTTCCTCGGTTTCATGTGCGTCATTATGCAATAAAGCGCCATTGCTGCGAGGGACAGGAACTCGGCAACACACGAAAATTGACAAGCCGCCCGCGCGCGGCTTTAATCGGCGGCATGGACGAAACACAATGGGTTATTAACCAGCCGGAAGCGATGTACTTTGCGGTGAACCGCGCCACGCTGGTGGACCCGCAAATATACGAACTCGAACGCCGTCGTATTTTCGATACTTGCTGGATTTATGTGGGGCACGAATCGGAGGTGCGCGCGCCAGGTGATTTTCGCACGCGCACCATCTGTGGTCGGCCGGTGATTTTTTGCCGTGACAGCAGCAACGCCGTGCAGGTGTACTTGAATACCTGCCGTCATCGCGGTTCGTTGGTGTGCCGCGAGGCCGAGGGCAACGCCAAACTGTTCACCTGTTTTTATCATGGCTGGACTTACGACCGCGACGGCGCGCTCTATGCCGTGCCGGGCCAGACCGCCTATCCGCCGAATTTCAACCGAGCCGATTTCGCCTTGCGGCCGCCGCCGCGCGTGGCGAGTTATCGCGGCTTTGTGTTTTTGAATTTCGATGCCGGTGCGATGTCACTTGACGATTACCTCGCGGGCGCGAAGGAATACATCGATCTCATCATAGATCAGTCGCCCTCCAGTGAAATGGAAGTCATCCGCGGCTTGCAGGAATACGACATGCGCGCCAACTGGAAGCTGCTGGCGGAAAACAGCTTCGACGACTACCACTTGCCGGCGACGCATGTGACGTGGCTCGATTATCTGAAGAACTCTGGCGTCGAAATGAAGCGCCCGGAAAAAGGCCACATGCTGCCCGCGCACGGCGTGGGCCGCGTACTCGGCAACGGCCACGCGGTGATCGACAACATCAATTTTCGCGGTCGGCCGGTGGCGCGCTGGATACCGCTCTACGGCGAGGCCGCCAAGCCGGAGATCGAACGCATCCGCGCCGAACTCGTCACGCGCCTGGGTGAAGCGCGCGCTGCACGCGTGGCCGATACCAACCGCAATCTGCTGGTGTTTCCCAATCTGGTGATCAACGATGGCTCGTCGGTCACCGTGCGTTATTTCGAGCCGCGCGCCGCGGATCTCATGGTGGTGCGCGCGTGCGCGCTGGGGCCGAAGGAAGAAACGCCGGTGGCGCGCGCGGTGCGGCTCGACAGCTTTCTCACTTTCTACGGCCCCGGCGGTTTTGCCACGCCGGATGATATCGAGGCGCTGGAGTCGGTGCAGGCGGGCATGGCCAGCTACCGCGAAATTCCGTGGTCGGTGATGACGCGCGGCATGGCCAAGGAAGGCGAGCAGTTGAACACCGATGAACGGCATCTGCGGGAGTTCTGGATACAGTGGGACAAGCTGATGCGGGAGAAATAGGATGATCCGCGACAACCTCATTCATCACGGAACACGCGGAATACGCGGACAATTCCTGGGGCCGTTGTTTCTGCGTGTTCTGTGTATGCCGTGGTTAATATCGTTTGACGTTGGGGTTCTTTCGTCACCCCAACCTACGATGGCGGATTAGCATGCCGCCGGTCACCCGCGAGCAAGTCGAAGACTTCCTCTACGCCGAAGCTGCGTTGCTCGACGCCTGGAAGCTCGACGAATGGCTGGCGCTGCTCACGGAGGATGCCGTGTATCGCGTGCCGTCCAACGACAAGCCGGCGAGCGATCCGAAAGACACGTTGTTTACCATCGCCGACGATATCCACCGCATTCGCGCACGTGTGACGCGCTTGCAGGACAAAAACGCCCACGCCGAATTTCCGCGTTCGCGCACGCGGCGTTTGATCACCAACGTGCGCATCCTTGAACAAGATGAGTCGATGGTGAGGGTCGAAGCGAATTTCATCGTGTATCGCTTTCGCCGCCATGAAAGCGTGTATCAGTTCGTCGGACAGTATCGCTATGATCTGTGCCTGGATGGCACCAGCTTCAAAATTGCGTCGCGCGTGGCGATTATTGATGCGATAGAGCTGGGTTCGCTGGCATCGGTGAGTTTTATTTTGTAGGGCGGGAGCCATCCCGTCTGGCGTGGTCTCCACGAAAGGCGGGATGCGCTGCGCTCCTCCCGCCCTACATGCTTGTCGTGATCCGTGGAAAATCCAGTGAGAAAGTTTCGTAACCTATTGTTTTAAAAATATTTTTTATTCAACTGCCTCGCGCCAGAACCCCAGCGCATCCTGCGCCGCGCGATCGGAAAAGCTGAACAACACACAATCGCTATCGCCGCGCGCGGTGAAACGATGCGACTGCCACGGCGGCACGACAAAACAATCGTGCGGCGCGAAGTCGCGGCGTTCGCCGTCAAAGTCAACTGCGCCGTGGCCTTCGACCACGCAATACACCGCGCCGTCGGTGCTGCGATAGGCGTGCCCGTCAAAGCCCTGCGGCAACCACTGCGCGAACGCGGCCATGGTGGGAAACACGTGACCACCGGTGGCGGGATTGGTGTAACGCATTTTGTAGCCATGCGCGGTATGGGGCGGTGTATGTTTCGCCAGTTGTTCCAGCGCGGCGCGCGTGCGTTCATAGGGGAAGCGCAGCAGCGGTGTGCGGCTGGCGTTGTTCGCGTAATCTACGGGTAGCAGATTCGCGCCATAGCGTGCTGCGGCGTCGCCGCTGGTGCGAGTCACTGGCTGGCTTTCCTGCGGGTGGTTGTCGCGAAACATTGCGCCGAAAAATTGTGCGAACGGCGTATCCAGCCCGTCCAGCCATACGACCGGGTCATCGCCCAGGTTGCCGTGGTCGTGCCAGGTCCAATTCGGCGTCACCACGAAATCGCCGGGCGACATCGGCGTGCGTTCGCCGTCCACTGCGGTATAGGCGCCTACGCCCTCGATGATGAAGCGCAGCGCGTTGGGCGTATGCCGGTGCGATGGCGCGATTTCGCTGGGCAAAATAATCTGCAACCCGGCGAACAGCGATTGCGTGATCTGATATGAGCCGCGCAGCGCGGGATTTTCCAGCACCAGCACGCGGCGTTCAGCGTCGCGTTTGCTGATTAAGCCGGCGGCACGCGCCAGCAGCGGACGCGTGTCGGCGTAGCGCCACAGCGCGGGCACGCAGGGCGAGCCGGGTTTCACACGCAGGGTGCGTTCCCACAGCGGCGCAAGATGGTGCGTGCTGATGTCACGCGAAAACGCGGTGAGAGCGGAAGGGTGGTGGGGGGCGTCCGGCACGGGGCTGTCCTGGTTAACTTAAATGGCGCGTGTCTGCGCTTGTGCGACGCATTATTACGCACACGAAATGCTTTTGCACGCCGCCGGGCTTGCTGCTACATTCGGCGGCAATCAGCGGGGAGGGCATGATGCGGCGCGATGGATACGGCTATTTCACAGGGGCTTTTTTTGTCGCCTTGGGGTGCACGGGGGCGTTTACGCGCGAGGCGGTCGCGCAAAGTTTCCCCACTCGTGCGGTGCGTTACATCATGCCGCTGCCAGCGGGCAGTGAAACGGATGTCTTTGGGCGCACGCTTAGTCGGCAACTGGGCGACATGTGGGGGCAGCAGGTGGTGGTGGAAAACCGCCCTGGCGGCGGCACCACGATTGCCAGCGACGTGGTGGCGAAGGCGCCCGCCGATGGTTACACCCTGCTGCACGCGATCACGGCGCACGCGATCAATAGCACCTTGTATGCCAAGTTGCCGTACGACACGCAGAAAGATTTGCAGTGCGTCACGCAAATCGGCAGCCTGTATGGGGTGCTGCTGGCGCATCCTTCGTTTCCGGCAAAAAATATCAAAGAATTGATCCAGGTGGCCAAGGCGCGGCCGGGCGACATTACCTATGCCACTGGCGGCGCGGGCACGCAAAACCATATCGCCACCGAGGCGTTGCGCATCGCGGCGGGCATCAACATTCAGCATGTGCCGTATAAAGGCAGTAGCCTTGCGACACTCGATGTGCTGCCGGGCCGCGTGCCGCTGCTGGCGACCATCATGGCGGAGGCTGTGCCGTACATTCAATCCGGCAAGCTGCGCGTGCTGGCGGTAACCAACCCCAAGCGCGCGCCGTCGCTGCCGGATGTGCCGACAGTGGGCGAAACGTTGCCGACTTATCGTGCCGGCTCGGGCATCTGGTCGATAGTCACGCGCGCGGGCACGCCGACGGCGGTGATCAATAAACTGCACGCCGATATCGTCAAAGCTCTGCAAGCGCCCGATGTGCGCACGCGGCTGGCGCAGGCTGACATTGAAATCGTCGGTTCACGGCCCGAGCAGTGCGATGCGTTTTTGCGCGAACAGACCGCGACTTGGGGCGCGATTGTAAAGGCGTCGG
>CAMBGJ010000041.1 GCA_945865805.1 Bordetella parapertussis | reverse complement strand
GATTATTTTTCGAGAGAGAATCACCACGCGCCAACATCGAACAGTTTCTCGGGATATTCGATGTCATTGGCGCAAGCCGCGCAACAATTCGGAGACCACTGTGCGCCCGGGGTCTTACCGCAGCCTTACCAGGCGAATAATTGCTGGCGTGACTGTTGGCACGCTTATTGGCGCAGTTGCTGCTGTACTTGCGCCGCTTCGATGCGGGCGCAGATGGCACGTATGCCGTCGAGTATGCGTGGTGATTGCCGCTGTATGCCGTCGGGCGCGATATAGTGCGGCGGTATCGCACGCAAGGCAGGCAATGGCATGTTGGCCCAGCGCGCGCGAAATGCCGCTTCGCCGTTGGCGGAGCCGCCGCCAAGCACCAATTGAGGGCGTGCAGTCAGCACTGCCTCCAGCGACACGGCAGGCGTGAGCACGGGCACGTCTGCAAACACGTTAATACCGCCGCACAGCGTGATCGCGTCGCTGATCATGTGTGCGCCGCTGACTGTCAACAGCGGCTGATGCCAGATTTCATAGAATACGCGCGCGGGTTGTTGCGTACGGGTTCGCACGCTGCCGCGCTCGCGCAAGCGTGCCAGTTCGCGCCCGAATTCTCCCGCCGCACGTTCACCGGCTGCCGCGTCGCCGGCCAGGCGTGCGGTGTCGCGCAACAAACGCGAGATATCCGCCAGGCGCGTTGGTTCGCTTACCCACACCGGTATGCCCAGGCGCTCCAGCCGCGCGATATCGCCCGCCTGATTGCCGCTTTTCCAAGCCAGCACCAGATCGGGTTTTAAAGTGAGGATGCGTTCGATATCCACGCGCGCGCCATCGCCCACGCGCGGCAGGCGCAGGGCTTCGGGTGGGTAATCGCTGTATTCGCTAACGGCAATCAGCTTTGCTCCCACGCCAGCGGCAAAGGCGATTTCCGTGAGATGCGGCGAGATGGCGATGATGCGCGCGGCGGGCGCGGGGAGCCGCAGGGTTCTGCCGCGATCGTCCTGGACTTCAATTGGCGCGGCATGGGCTAAAACACCGGCTTGGGCACAAGCCCAAACAAAAAAGCCGCACAGAACAGTCCGTGCGGCCTTTTGTTTCATGACGAAACCTGCGGCTATCAATCAGCCGTTTCTGCCTTCAAACGCCGCGCCCGTACACCTGCCGCCAACCCATCGAGCATGGCACG
Organism: Bordetella parapertussis; assembly: GCA_945865805.1. GTDB lineage: Bacteria > Pseudomonadota > Gammaproteobacteria > Burkholderiales > SG8-41 > UBA5216. The sequence goes on along the minus strand of CAMBGJ010000041.1, from coordinate 21,941 downwards.
GGTTTCATCCCAGCTCACGCAGCCGTCGGTAATGCTCACACCGTAAGCCAGCGGTTTACCGGACACCAGATCCTGCCGGCCGGCCTTGAGATGGCTTTCGGCCATGATGCCGAAGATGCGGCTGTCACCCGCTTCGATCTGGCGCGCGACATCCTGACCGACATCGATCTGTTTGGCGGGCACCTTGCTGCTGTTGCCGTGGCTGAAATCAACCATGATGCGTGCAGGGATGCCCGCTTCCGCCAGGCCCTTGCCTGCGGCATCGACATCCGCCGCCGAGTAATTCGGCACCTTCCCGCCACGCAAAATCAAATGGCAATCCTCATTACCCGAAGTGGACACAATCGCCGAGCGCCCCTCTTTGGTCACCGACAAAAAGTGGTGTGGCGCCTGTGCCGCGCGGATCGCATCCAGGGCGATACGCACGCTGCCGTCAGTGCCGTTTTTGAAGCCCACCGGGCATGACAGACCGGACGCCAGCTCGCGATGAATCTGCGATTCGGTGGTGCGTGCACCAATCGCCCCCCACGCCACCAAATCAGCGATGTATTGCGGCGTGATCATGTCGAGAAACTCGCAACCCACCGGCATGCCCATCGTGTTGACATCCAGCAGCAACTGGCGCGCCACGCGCAGGCCCTCGTTGATGTTGAAGCTGCCATCGAGCTTCGGGTCGTTAATCAAGCCCTTCCAACCCACCGTGGTACGCGGCTTTTCAAAATACACGCGCATCACAATCAATAAATCCGCGCCAGCTTTATCGGCGTATTCCTTGAGCTTGCCGGCGTATTCCTTCGCCGCCTTCACATCGTGTATGGAACACGGCCCGACAATCGCTAGCAGCCGGTCATCCGCGCCGTGAATAATGCGATGAATCGCCATACGCGTTTCGGCCACCGTCTTGGCGGCAGCGTCGGTAATGGCAAACTCGCCCAGCACTTTGGCGGGCGATACGAGTTCTTTGATTTCCTTGATGCGAAGATCGTCAGTTTGGTACGGCATGGCAGTCTCAATGTGCTGTAAAAACAATGAATTATAGCGGATATCGCAACGCAACATTTTCCACTGGATATTGCATAAACTTACTGCGCCGTACCACCCACCGTCAGCCCATCAATGCGCAACGTCGGCTGCCCCACGCCCACCGGCACGCTTTGGCCTTCCTTGCCGCAGGTGCCCACGCCGGAATCCAGCGCCATATCGTTGCCGATCATCGAGACCCGTGTCAGCGCATCAGGGCCGTTGCCAATCAGCGTGGCGCCGCGCACGGGCGTGGTGACTTTGCCGTTTTCAATCAGGTAGGCCTCGCTTGCTGAAAACACGAACTTGCCGCTCGTGATATCAACCTGCCCGCCGCCGAAGTTGGCCGCGTATAAACCGTTCTTGACCGACGCGATGATTTCCTGCGGATCCTTGTCACCATTGAGCATGTAAGTGTTGGTCATGCGCGGCATCGGAATATGTGCGAACGATTCGCGGCGACCGTTGCCGGTGGGCGCGACTTTCATCAATCGGGCATTCAGGCTGTCCTGCAAATAGCCTTTGAGTACGCCGTCTTCAATCAGCACGTTGCGCTGCGTGGGATTACCTTCGTCGTCGATGTTGAGCGAGCCGCGGCGGTGTTCGATGGTGCCGTCGTCCACCACGGTGACGCCGGGCGACGCCACGCGTTCACCGATGCGACCGCTGAACGCCGAGGTGCCCTTGCGGTTGAAATCGCCTTCGAGACCATGACCCACGGCTTCGTGCAGCAGCACGCCGGGCCAGCCGTTGCCGAGCACCACCGTCATGGTGCCCGCCGGTGCGGGTTGTGCGCGCAGATTCACCAGCGCCTGATCGACGGCTTTTCTGGCGTAATCCTGCAACACCGCATCGGTGAAATAGGCGTAGTCGAAGCGCCCGCCGCCGCCCGCACTACCCTGCTCGCGGCGACCGTCTTTTTCGACGATCACCTGCAGCGACACCCGCGTGAGCGGACGCACATCGGCCGCCTGTCCGCCGTCGCTGCGCGCCACCATCACCACTTCGTATTCGCCGGCGAGCGAAGCCATCACCTGCGTCACGCGCGGATCGAGACTGCGCGCATATTTTTCCAGGCGTTCAAGCAGCGATACTTTCTTGGGATCATCCAGACTCGCCAGCGGATCGTGCGGCAAATACAGATTGCGTGCTTCGCTGCTGCGCCGTGCGATCTGCGTCGCGTTTGAACCGCCCTGACGGCCAATCGCACGCGTGGCCTGCGCCGCCGCTGCCAGCGCATCGAAACCGATATCGTCCGAATACGCGAATGCGGTTTTTTCGCCGCTCACCGCACGCACGCCCACGCCCTGATCAATGCTGAAGCTGCCCGATTTGACGATGCCTTCTTCGAGGCTCCACGATTCGCTGCGGCTGTATTGAAAATACAGATCAGCGTAATCCACCTGATGCTGCATGATCTGGCCGAACACCGTGTTGAGCTTGCTGTCGTTCAGCGCGTAGGGCGCGAGCAGCGTGTTGTAGGCCGTAGCGAAATTCAGCGCCGGATCAATGGTGTGCGTGGGTGGTGCTACAGGTGTTTTCACAAAAAATCCTTATAAAACAAATAGTTACGTAAAAAAACCATTTCCATCGCCCCATCGAGCTTTACATCGTGCGGTGGTTCAACGCTGGCAAGTTGCGGCGCAGCCCGCGCATGCGCTCGAGATTCACATCCGCCATCACCACGCCGGGGCCGTGCGGCAAACGATCCAGCACCGCCCCCCACGGATCGATAATCATCGAGTCGCCGTGCGTATCACGCCCGTTTGGATGACGCCCGCCCTGCGCCGGTGCCAGCACGTACGCCAGATTTTCAATCGCACGTGCGCGGAGCAACGTCTCCCAATGCGCGCGCCCTGTCGTTTCGGTAAAGGCCGACGGGACGAGGATGATATCCACATCCTTCATCGCGCGATACAACTCCGGAAAGCGCAGGTCGTAGCAGATTGACAAACCGAGCCGCCCGAACGGCGTATCCACCGTGACCGGCGTATTGCCTGGCTCGATGGTGCGGGCTTCGTGATACTGCTCCTCGCCCATCTGAAAACCGAAGAGATGAATCTTGTCATAGCGCGCCACCTGCTTGCCTTCGGCGTCATACACCAGGCTGGTGTTGCGCACCTTGCCTGGATCGCTCGCCACCAGCGGCGCGGAACCGCCGACGATCCAGATACCGTGTTTCTTGGCGGCAGCCGAGAGAAACGACTGTATCGGGCCATCACCTTCGACCTCGCGCACCGCCACCTTGTCGGTGTCTTTCATGCCGAGGATGCCGAAGTACTCCGGCAGCGCCACCAATTGAGCGCCACGCGCGGCGGCAGCGTCGATCAGCCGCCCCGCCACCTCAAGATTACCCGCGACCTCCGGGCCGGAAACCATTTGAATGGCAGCGATGCGCGCCGTCGTGGCGCTGGCAGCAGTACTCATGCGAAGTCCTTGGATGAACGTTCAATCGGCGGTGCGCGCCTGCACCGGCGGCGCCACGACTTTGGTCACCACCGGATCGACCCAGCTGCCCGTTACGGCGTAACGGAACGATATCAGATCATCCAGTGGATCCTTGAACAATTTTTGCGCCACGAACGCCGCCAACGCGGCTATCGGCCCGCCTATCACCGCCGTGGCGATCGACAAGCCGTCGGACACGCGCAGATTCACCTTCACTTGCAGGTTTTGCGTCTCGCGGCTCAAATCCACCGTGCCGCTCATCAACACCCCGGCCGACGGGCCGCTGAGAAAGAATTTATCCGAGGCCGCCACGCCTTGTTCGATTTTGACTTCACCCAGAATTTCGTCAAAGGCAAATCCGTCGCTGAACACATCACGAAAATCCAGCGTCAAACGCCGCGGCAATGCCTGCAGGCTGAGTATGCCGAGGAGCTTGCCGATGCCCGGCTCCATTTTCAGAAACTGGCCTTTCACCGCGCGCAATACCAGCTTGCCGGAAAGCGACGCGTAATCGATCTGCTGCGGACTGCCGTTCCAGGCCAACGTGCCACCGATTTCGGCGATACCTCGCCGTACGCCGTCGGGGTAACCCAGCCGCGCGAGCGTCTTACCGATATCGAGCACGCCCCAATGCACGTTCAACTGCGTGCGCGGATTGCTCAACCACGATTGCCAAACGCCATCCACCGTTAACACGCCGTCCGGATTGATCACGCGCAACTGTTCGATACGCCAGTCGCGCTCCTGCGGCGTGGCGCGCAACTCCAGCTTGCCCACCGGCTTGGTGCCGTAGTGAAAATTGTCCACCACGATGTCCAGCGCGGGCAGTGGGGTATCGTTGGCGGCCTCACGTACGGCGGGCACGGCGGCAGTTGAACCAACAGCAGCTGTCGGCACGGGAAGCGTAAATTTTTGCAACCGCGCCACCACCTTGCCTCGGCCTTGTGGCGTCCAATCCACCGTGCCTTCGATATCCTTGCCCGCCAGTTGGTAGCGCGTGGTGCCGACATTCAGCGTCGAGGACGCCACGGCCACCTCGCTGAACTTGCGCTCGTGTACTTCAAGTTCGCCGATTTTCACATCGAGGCCGGTGATGTGGTAACTCAACTCGCTCGCGCCCGCCCCGCTTTGCTGTCCGCCAGGCGACCGCATGAGTTTCATCCACGCGTCGGCATTCAGCGCCTTCAGCGTGCCGCCGATCTGCACACCGCCACGGCTGGCGTCCGGCTCCACCGCCGCGCCGCCGCCAAGACGCACATTGCCCGCGTCGATGATCACGCGTTTGCCTTCGCTGTGACGCACCAGCCGCGCGCTGACGATGTCGCCGATGCTCACCGCCACCTGATCGCGCTCATTGCTGACAAAGCGGCGCTCCAAACGTAAGGGCACGATTTCGGCGGCGTTCTTGCCCAGCGGCGCGGGCAGGCTGGAGGCCAAACCCTGCAGCGTCGAATCCAGCACCATGTCCACGGTTTTCTTGCGCACGGTGATCGAGCCGGTCCAGTCGGCGGTGCCGCGTATCTGCGCCAGCCACGGCGGCCCGCCTGCGCGGCGCACCGCATCCGGATTCACGCGTCCCTGCAGATTCATTTGGATGGTGCCATCGCGCTGCGTATTGCCGGTCACCGTCAGCGGCCCGCCGTAAAACGTGGCATTCGCCGACGGCACGCTGACGCCGTTTTCGGTGAACTCGATGCGCCCGGTCACCTGTTCCAGCGGTGGCACCGAGGTATCCACCACCAATCGGTTGGCCGTCATCTGATAGCCGCCCACCACGCGAGTGCGATCCAGGTTGCGTAAGGGCATATCCAGTCGCAAATTCAGTTTGCCCGCGCCTTCACCCTGCATGCCGTCAGTGAAATGATCGATGTAACCGGATATCGGGCTCGACGCGATGAATTTCAGAAACTCGGGCGTTTGCCCATCAGCCTCGCCGGTGATGGTCAGCACGCGCACGCCGTCAAGATCGGGAATTTCCGCGCGCACATTGGCCAGACGCACATTTTGCACCGTGCCCTGTTTGGCGATGACCTCCATGCGCTTGCCGCGAAACAGCAGATCACCATCGATTTTTTCAATCTTCGGCCAAGCATCGCCATATTGCAGCGTAGCACCGCTGATGCTGGCAGTAACCAGGAACGTGCCATTCTTGCCGTCGTCGAACGGAAAATCCCGCAAGTTGCCTTTAAGCTGAAACTTCACATTGTTCGAGGTGCCTGCGAGAAACGCCGCTTCCAACCATTCGCGTGCGCCACGCCCGGCGGGCAACGGCAAATACTGCACCACGCGCTTGGCTTCAGCGCGCGTGAGGTTTCCGATGAAATCCACGATGCCCGGCTGACCCGGCACACTTTGATAGCTGCCTTGCAAATTGCCCGCAAGATCGGCATTGGCATAGACGACATTGGTCAGCCGCAGATTAAAACCCTTATCCGAACCTTTGTCCGCGCGAGTCCAGTTGGCTTGCCCCGTGATCGTATCGAATTGCAGCGCCGTCTTGAATAGCTGCGGCAACTCAAATTTCATGCCTTGCGAGGTCACCTGCAGCAGGCCACCTTTTTCACTGGCTTCGACGTGCCCGCTGATGCCTTTCAGGCCCGGCAGCGTGCCATAGCGGTTCACCGCCAGCTCCTCGAAGCGCGCGCGCGCTGTGTATTTCGGCGGCTCCGGCAACGCCCCCTCCCAAGTAGCGCTCACGTCCGACAAGCGGCCTCGAGGTGACAACTCTTCCAGGCGCTTACGAGCTTCCTGACCGATCGGCAAATGATCAGCCAGCGACGCCAGTGTGGCGATGTCGATGGTGTTGACTTTCGCCTCGCGGGCGAGCAGCGCCCCTTGGACGTCGGTAGTGGCCTTAAAGGTGAAATCCATCGGCGCCAGAGTCAATTTGCCGCCCTTGTCGGCTGTCGACAAGCTCAACTGCCGGGTGGAAAACTCCACGCTCTTGGGCGATTTTTTCCACGCCACGCGGCCGCCCAGCGCGGACAGTTCAAGCTCGGGCAAATCCTTGCCTAGCCGCGTGCGGACATCCGACAACCGCACATCAGCGATCAACTCGCGCAGCGTCTGATTCCCCACCGTCGCCCATGCGCGCACCGCGCCCGCGCCACGCTGCATTTCGAACGGAAACGGCACCCACGTACGCCACGCGGCAATGTCGGCATAATCGAGTTGCGCGTACACGCGCCCAGCCCATCCCGCCGGATGTTTGAGCGAACGGCCGGTAAGGTCGCCACGCAGATCCAGTGGGCCGGCAATCGCCTCGGGCGGATCGGCCTTCAAGCCGAACCGATGACGCTCGCCGCGATTCACCAGATGCAGCCGCACCTTGCGCAATTGCAGCACCGGCGCGCCGCGCATTTCGTCTGACCAGTCGACCGCCGCGTTGTGTATTTCGATATCGCGCTGGGAAAGCACCCAATCCGAAAAGCCGCCTTCGCCGCTGTCGCCGCCCATTTCGATGCCGCCGATGGAAATCAGGCCTTTTTTGTCGCGACGGATATTCAGCCGGGGCTCGTAAAAATCCAGCGCCAGGAAGCGCGGGCTGCGCATCGGCACCGAGAGCCAGGATAAAGTGCTGTCGACGCGTTGCAGGGTCAGTGCGGCGCGGCCCGCCTTATCGTAGACCACCACATTGCCCAGATTCAGGCGCGGATGCAGACCATCCCAATCTGCCGTCATCACGCCGATGGTGACACGCTGCCCCGCCGCCTGGCTGACCGACTGCGCCACGCGCTCGCGGTAATCCCCGATATTCGGCAATAACCAGAAACGCAACACTAGTACGCCCGCGGCAGCCAGCAGCACGCACGCCACGGAAATCCACACGGCCTTATGCCATAGCCACGCCAGCACGCGCGCGCAAGCACTGAAAATCGGCTTAATGGTCACCCAATGTCACCTGATATTGCCCACTATGTCTGTTTTACCTGTTACGCAGAATACCGCGTTGATTCCGTATTAGCGGCTCGATGCGTGTTAAATGTCTGTAAAATATTAGTATTAACAATTACTTAGAGATTTTACCGGGTTTCACCATGCCCGATAGTAACGCGCCAGCCTCCCTTCCCGTCAACAGCGTAGACAGCGCCATCGCCTACGCACGAAGCTATAGCCTGTATCTCGCGCGGCTACTGACAGCCGCGCCCGGCCTGCTTGAGAATGTAGACCTGCGCACGCCCTGTGTGGTTGCACAGAATCTGCCGCCCGCCGCAACAAAAGAAGCGCTGTATCAGCAACTGCGCGTATTGCGCCAACGCACCCTTGCCACGTTAATCGTGCGCGATCTCGCGGGCTGGGCGACGCTGACAGAAGTCACGCACGCGATGACCGCTCTGGCCGAGGCGGCCCTGCAAACAGCACTCGACTGGATCACCCGCGATCTCACCGACAGCGTGGGCGCGCCGCGCAATGCGAATGGCGAAGTGCAGCCGCTGATCGTGGTGGGCATGGGCAAACTCGGCGGCGCGGAACTGAATGTATCGTCCGACATCGATCTGGTGTTTGTCTACCCTGAAGAGGGCGAAACCAGTGGTGCGCGACCGCTCGCCCATCACGAATATTTCTCACGCGTCGGGCGCGCGCTGATCGCGGCACTGTCCGAGCTGACCGCCGACGGCTTTGTTTTCCGCGTCGATATGCGGCTGCGGCCCTATGGCGACAGCGGGCCGCTGGCGATGAGCTTCGACATGCTGGAAAACTACCTGATCACGCAGGGCCGCGAGTGGGAACGCTATGCCTGGATCAAGGCACGCGCGTTAACCGGCTCGCCACGCGATCACGACACCCTGATGGCGCTGGTGCGCCCGTTCATCTACCGCCGCCACCTCGACTACAGCGCCTTTGCTTCTTTGCGCGATCTGCACGGCCAGATACGCCGCGAAGTCGAACGGCGCGAACGCAGCGGTGACATCAAGCTCGGCCGCGGCGGCATCCGCGAGATCGAGTTCGTCGCGCAGTTATTCCAATTGATACGCGGCGGCCACGACGCCAGCCTGCGCCGCCAACCCACGCTGGATCTGCTGACGCTGTTGGCCGAACGCCAGATATTGCCCGCCGCCGCCGTCGCGGAGCTATCGCAAGCCTATGTTTTTCTTAGGAATTTGGAACATCGGCTGCAATACCGCGACGACCAGCAAACGCACCTGCTGCCGGTGGACGAATCCCCGCGCGAGACCCTGGCACGCAGCATGGGCCACGCGGATTACGCCGCGCTGCTGGTGGTGATCAACCAGCACCGCGATAGCGTGGCACGCCAGTTTGATACGCTGTTCGCCGATACGGTTGCCAGCGAAACGCATGCGCTCGCGCCGCTGTGGTCGCAAGCCGACGGCGCGCCAGCCGTCACGCTTCAGCTTGCCGCACTCGGGTTTGAACAGCCTGACGAAATGCAAGCACGTCTGGCGCAAATGCATGGCTCGGCGCGTTACCGGCAAATGCCCGCCGTCAGCCAGTCTCGCCTCGACCGGCTTGCGCCGCTGGCCATCGAAGCCGCCGCTGCAGGCGACAACCGCGACGCCACGTTGTTGCGGCTGCTGAATTTTCTCGACAACGTCAGCCGCCGCGAATCGTATCTCGCCCTGCTTGAGGAATACCCGCATGCGCGCGCACATCTGGCGGATCTGATGCGCGCGAGCCCCTGGGTAGCGCAATATCTGACGCAGCATCCGATCCTGCTCGATGAACTGCTCGACGCACAGGCGTTAAGCGCACCGCCCGATTGGCCGGCGCTGGCACGCCATCTGCGCGCGACACTGGACACCGCCGATGGCGACACCGAAAAGCAGATGGACGCGCTGCGGCATTTCAAGCACGCACAGACGCTGCGGCTGATCGCGCAGGATTTATCCGGCGCGCTGCCGCTCGAAACGCTCAGCGATCATCTTTCCGATCTCGCCTGCATCGTAATCAAAGAGGCGCTGCGGCTGGCGTGGCAGGGCTTGCGCCAACGCAGCCGCGCGGAACCCGTGTTTGCTGTCATCGCGTACGGCAAACTGGGCGGCAAGGAGCTCGGTTATGCCTCGGACCTCGACCTGGTTTTTTTATACCAGGAAAGCGCCGATGAAGCGGCGGAAAATTACACCCGTCTCGCGCAACGTATCAACACCTGGCTCACCAGCGTTACACCCGCCGGGCAGCTGTATGAAACCGATCTGCGGCTGCGGCCCGACGGCGACGGCGGCCTGCTGGTAAGCACGCTGCCGGCGTTTCTCGATTATCAGGAAAACCATGCCTGGGTGTGGGAGCATCAGGCGCTGACGCGTGCGCGATTTGTCGCGGGCGATGCGGCGATCGGCCAGCAATTCGAGGCCCTGCGCGAAACACTGCTGCGTCGCCCGCGCGATCGCGCGGCACTACGCCGCGAGATCGCCGATATGCGCGAAAAAATGCACGCCTCGCACCCCAACACCAGCGGCCAATTCGATGTCAAACACGGCCACGGCGGCATCGTCGACGTGGAATTCATCGTGCAATATCTGGTGCTGGGCCACGCGCATGAATACGCAGCCCTCACTGGCAATATCGGCAATCTGGCGTTGTTAAAACGGGCCGCCCAACTCGGATTGATATCCGATACCGCCGCCAACGCCGTACACGCGGCGTACCGCACGTTTCGCGGCTTGCAGCACGCGCTGCGCCTGCAGGAAGCGCGCTACGCTCGTGTGCCGCATGAATCCGTGCATGAACACACGACAGCCGTACGCGAACTGTGGCGCGAGATGATGGGCGCTACGCCACCACAGGCCCAATAAATCAATTCAGCGTGCGTGCCGTCCCATATTCCGGCGTGCCATCGCGGGCGCGTAACAGCCGGTACGCCGTGACCAGCCCCTTGCCGCGCACGTCCAGCGTTTCCGGCGCGTCGAATGCGTAAAACGCCTGCATGCGTTCGTAGGTTGCGACATCCACCAGCACGGTATCGGCCTGCGCCTTGTCGGTGACGCGGCTCGCCATGTTGACGGTGTCGCCCCATAAGTCATAGATGAATTTTTTGGTGCCGATCACGCCGGCCACCACCGGCCCGGTGCTCAAGCCGATATGCAGCCGCAACTGCGTACCGCCCACCGGCGGCAGGGTTTTCATGTAGTCGAGTATTTCCAGCGCCATGCCCAGCATGGCGTGGGTGTGCTTCAAGCCATCCGCCGAGAAAGCCCAACCCGGCGGCAAACTCAGGCCGCCCGCCACCATGTAGGCATCGCCGATGGTTTTGATTTTTTCCAGATCGTATTTTTCGACCAGTCCGTCGAAATACGAAAACACGCGATTGAGCGATTCGACAATCACAATCGGCGGCTGATCGCCCGACAGGCGGGTGAAATCCTTGATATCAACGAACATCACCGTGACATCCGAAAATCCGTCGGCAATAGTGTTGCTGCTCGCCTGCAGGCGCTTGGCAATCGGTGCGGGAAGGATATTCAGCAGCAGGCGTTCGATCTGCGCCTGATCTTCCTGCAGCAGCAGATGTTTTTCATGCAGCTCGGCCTGCAATTTTTCACGCTGACGCATGAAATACGTGACCAACAGGTAAATAATCGTCGACATCGCGACGAAATTCAGCGCGAAAAACACCGCGATGGTCTGCATGCTGACATTCTTGGGCAGTTCGCTCGCCAGGTAATAATCGAACACACCGGAGACCGTAGCCAGCACCACGTAAGCGACGAACCACGGTATCGATTCACGCGCGCCGTAAATCAGTATGGCGCCGATGGGTGCTAACAAGGCCCACAGCATCACCCCCGATGAACTCACGTAACTGCCGATGCTCCACTGCATGACAAATGGCACGAACAGAAACAGGCTCACCTGCACTAGGCGAAAGACGTCGAAATTCAGCGACCACAGGTAGTACGCCAGGGACAGCGCCGTGGCGAGAATGTAGAGAAACGGCACCGTCGCGGAAAACTTGATGCCCATCGCCCAGTAGATCACCAGCCACAGCATCGAGCCCACGCCCATCATCGCACTGGCGAAGATCAGCAGTGATTTTTGCAGACGCTCCTGCTCGCTATCCGTGTCCGAGATAACACGTCCGCCAAGATCGGCCAACTGCTGGCGTAATCGTTGAATCATCCGCATCCTGAGTTGATCTGGAAACTTTCGGGAACTGCCAGACGTTGGAGAGGTATCAATGGCTGGCCGCATATTAATACATGCCCCTCTGTTCCGCCATGAACTTTGGCTTCGGCAGAGCGTCGGTTTTAGAGGCCAAAAGCAGATGCTGTCACAGCGGCAGCAGCAAATGCGCTAAAATATTGTTTTTGAACGATCTCTGATGGAGCGGCAATATGTCGATGGCGGACCGTGACGGGTTTATCTGGCACGATGGCAAGCTCGTGCCCTGGCGCGAGGCAACAACCCACGTGCTGACTCACTCGTTGCACTATGGCTTGGCGGTATTTGAAGGCGTGCGCGCCTACAATACCGTCAATGGCACGGCGATTTTTCGCCTGCGCGAGCATACACAGCGGCTGCTGAATTCCGCGCACATCTACATGATGAAAATCCCCTACAGCCTCGATACGCTGATGGAAGCGCAAAAAGAAGTGGTGCGCTCCAACAAGCTCGAATCATGCTACCTGCGCCCCATCGCGTTTTACGGCTCGGAGAAAATGGGCGTGTCGCCCAAGGGTAACACCGTGCATGTGTCGGTCGCCGCGTGGCCGTGGGGCGCGTACCTCGGTGCGGACGCCATCGAAAAAGGCATTCGCGTTAAAACCTCGTCGTACATGCGTCATCACGTCAATGTGTCGATGACGCGCGCCAAGTACTCCGGCACCTACGCCAACTCGATCCTCGCCAACCTCGAAGCCACCGAACACGGTTACGACGAAGGTCTGCTGCTGGATGTCGATGGCTTCGTCGCCGAAGGCTCAGGCGAAAACCTGTTCATGGTGAAAGACGGCAAGATATTCGAGCCGGAGTTAAACAGCGCGCTGATCGGTATCACCCGCGATTCCATCATCACCATCGCGCGCGACATGGGCTACACCGTCGGCACCAAGCGCATCACGCGCGACGATTTATATATCGCCGACGAAGCGTTTTTCACCGGCACTGCCGCCGAAGTCACGCCGATACGCGAACTCGATGGCCGCAGCATCGGCAGTGGACAACGCGGGCCGATCACCGCCAAACTGCAAGCAGCGTTTTTCGACGTGGTGAATGGCAAATCGCCCAAATACAGCCAGTGGCTGACACCGGTAGCGGCGTAAAAACGCATCATGGCCGAGCAAACTGACAACAAGTCGCAGCATATTGAAGTCACTGCAGCCGACCTGCCGTTGCATTGCCCCACGTCGGCCATGTTGCTGTGGAACGCCCACCCGCGCGTGTTTCTCGACGTGGCAAAAACCGGTACGGCGAAATGCCCCTACTGCGGCACGCTGTACACACTGGCGGGCGGGCCGGTGAAATCCGGTCACTAAACTCCGGCCGATGAAAATTCTCGTCGTCGCCCCTTCCTGGGTCGGCGACACCGTGATGGCGCAGCCGATGTTCCGGCTGCTGCATGAGCGCCACGCTCATCTCGAACTCGACGTACTCGCGCCGCCGTTTACCCTGCCGCTGCTGGCACGCATGCCCGAAGTACGCCGCGGCATCGTCGCGCGTTTTGGCCACGGCGAGCTTAAATTCACCGAACGCCGCCGCCTCGCGCGCGAGCTGCAGGCCGAGTACTACGACCAGGCCATCGTGCTGCCCAACTCGTTGAAGTCAGCGTTGATACCGTTGCTGGCGAAGATTCCGCTGCGCACCGGCTTTCGCGGCGAAATGCGCTACGGTTTACTCAATGACTTACGTCGCCTCGACCCTAAAGCGTTGCCCAAAATGGTCGAACGCTTCGCCGCGCTGGCACTGGAACAGGGCGCATCGTTACCCAGGACACTACCGCAGCCACGGCTTGCCGCGCACCCCGATAACAAAAAAATAATCGTTAAAAAACAAATACTTACGGAAGACAAACCCGTAGCCATTTTCTGCCCTGGCGCCGAGTATGGCCCCGCCAAACGCTGGCCCGCCGAGCACTTCGGCGCATTGGCGAAACAGGCATCGGACAACGGCTACGCCGTGTGGCTGATCGGTTCGCCAAAAGACGCCGCCATCGGTGAGGCCATCGTGCAAGCGAGCGGCGGCGCCTGCGTCAACCTGTGTGGTAAAACTTCGCTCGAAGACGCGATTGATCTCATCGCCATCGCCGCGCTGGTGGTGACCAACGACTCCGGCCTGATGCATGTGGCAGCGGCACTGGATCGCCCCACGCTCGCGCTCTACGGCAGCAGCAGCCCGGCGTTTACACCGCCGTTGTCGGGCCACGCAAAGATCATCAAAATCGATATCGAATGCAGTCCGTGCTTCAAACGCGAATGTCCGCTCGGACATTTCAACTGCATGCGACAATTGACTCCGGAAAAAGTGTGGGCGGAAAGTCCCACGTCAGGCCCACGTCAGAGTTAGAGGTACCGGGAGCAAAAGTATGAACAAACACCCCCTGCCCATGATGGCACTGGTAGCGGCGCTGGGCGCGGCGTCACCCGCGCTCGCGCAAAAATACCCCACCAAACCGATACGCCTGATTTCGCCGTTCGCGCCCGGCGGCGGCACCGACATCCTGTCGCGCGTGATTGGCCCGCCGCTGTCGGCGTCCATCGGCCAGCCGGTCGTTGTCGACAATCGCCCTGGCGCGGGCGGCGCACTCGGCGCGGAAATCGCCGCGAAGTCCGAGCCCGACGGGTACACCTTCATCACCGTGTCGAGCAGCTACGCGGCTACCTCGGCTTATCACAAGCTCACTTACGACCCGGTAGGCGGCATCCAGCCGGTGATCCTGCTTGGCACCACCGCGATGGCGCTGCTGACCCACCCCGCGTTGCCGGTCAAAAGCGTGAAGGATCTCATTGCCCATGCGAAAACCCATCCCGGCAAAATCAGTTACGGCACAGTAGGCGTGGGCAGCGTTACCCATCTGCTGCAAGAGTTGTTCAATCTCGAAACCGGCATCAACACGGTGCACATACCGTTCAAGGGCGCGGGCCCGGCGCTTGTGGGCATCCTGGGTAACGAAGTACAGATCGCGTCGCTCAGCGTAGTACCGGCGCAGCCGCATATCAAATCCGGGCGCTTGCGCGCCATCGGCGTGTCCACCGCGAAACGCTCGCCGCTGCTGCCCGATGTGCCGAGCATCGGCGAAACCGTCGGCGGATTCGACGTGCCGCACTGGTACGCGATGTGGGGGCCGAGGGGCGTAGCCAAAGACATCGTTGCGCTGTGGAATCGTGAAGTATCACGCCTGCTACTCACCGAAGAAATGTCCAAACAGATGCGTGGCGAAGGCCTGGAGCCCGCAGGCGGCCCGCCGGAGCAGTTTCACAACGTGCTGAAACCCACCATCGAACGCTGGCGGCGCGTGGTGAAGGACGCGAAGATTCAATTTGCTGGCTGAGTCTTACCGCCGGGAACGCGAACCATCACATCTTGATGTTCGCGTCCTTGATCACCTTCGCCCACTTCGCGATGTCGTTGCGGATATCCTGAGCAAATTCCTGCGGTGTATTAGCCACTGGCACGCCACCTTCCGCCGTAATGCGCGTCAGCACATCGGGCTGCTTGACGACAGCGGCAGCCTCACGATGCAGCAGCGTGATGATCGCCTGCGGCGTGCGCGCGGGTGCGGCCAGACCGTACCACGACAGCGATTCAAAGTTCGGGAAGCCCGATTCATGAAACGTCGGCATGTCCGGCAACGCTGGCACACGCTGCATGCTGGCGGCAGCGAGCGCACGCAGCCGTCCACCGGTGATATGCGGCATGAACACCGCCGGATTGGCGAACATCACCTCGGCCTCGCCGCTTAACACGCCGATCATCGCCGGCCCCGCACCCTTGTAAGGTATCGGCACCACATCGATTTTCGACGTAATCCGCAGCAGCTCCATCGACAGCGTGCCCGCTGACCCCGTGCCCGACAGCGCCCAGCGCAGTTTGCCGGGATTGGCCTTGGCGTAGTTGATCACGTCCTGCACTTTTGCCGCAGGAAAGCCCGCGCGCGTGGCCAGCATATTGGGCACGTTGGCAAACTTGGTAATGGGAATGAAATCTCTCACCGGATCGAACGGCATCTTCATCAGACTGACGTTCACCGTCATCACCGCCACCGCCGCCACCAGCAACGTATAACCATCCGGGTTGGCGTTCGCGACGATCTCGCCCGCGATCACACCACCGCCGCCGCCGCGATTGTCGTAGAGAATTTGCTGGCCCAGGCGGTCGGTCAACTTGGCCGCGATGGGGCGTGCCACCATGTCGGTGCCGCCGCCGGGGGCGAAGGGGATCACCCAGCGGATGGGTTTGTTGGGGTAATTGCCCGCGCTGCCGATTTGCGCAAAACAATGGGCCGCACTCGTCAGCGCCATCAGTGCCGCAAGTTGAATGAGTCTTTGCATCGATTCCTCCGTGAACACAGGCTATCTTTGTGATGGGGCGGGCGGCAACCTCTAACAACATCTACTATGACTTGGAGGGAAAACTGTACCCCCCACTGTCATTCCCGCGAAAGCGGGAATGACAGTAAACTTGAGAGACCTCCATAACTATTTGTTTTTATTGAATTTTTTACTCAGCATCCGTTCCCGAGCCAACAACGCCAAACCACTGCCAACCGACACAAACTCGTCGCCCGCGACGATTTTCTCCGCGCCAAAGCGCGACTCGAAGCGTCGCCGTATCAGTGGCACAAATGACGTGCCGCCAGTCATGAACACCACCGAGATGTCGCACTCGCTCAACCCGGCTTGCGCCAGGGCGTCACTGCAGGCGGCTTCGATCTGGGCCACATCCGGTGCGATCCAATGTTCAAAATCCGCGCGGCTTACCTGACAGCGCAACGAAATCGGCGCGAACTCAAACGCCAGCTCCGCGTGATCGGCTGACGACAACGCCGTCTTGCAGCAATTCACCGCCTGATACAAATGAAAGCCCAGCTCCTGCTCAAGAAATTCACGCAGCCAGGCCAACGCTTGCGGCGTGTCGCTGGTCAACTCGATGTCACGCAACTCACGCAACACCGCCGGGCGCTTCAGGAATGACAGCCGGTGCCAGTGTTCGAACTCGAAGTAAATCCACTTCGGCACCTCCAGCCACTTGTCCTGCGGACGAAAGCGGCTGCCCTTGCCAAACACCGGCGCGATCACCTTGTCGATGATGCGATAGTCGAGCGTGTCGCCCGCGATGCCCACGCCGGTATGCGCCAGCGCCTGTGTGTTGCCGGTTTGCGGATTGAATTTAACAATCGAAAAATCACTGGTGCCGCCGCCGAAATCCGCCACCAGCACCGTCGCCGGCTCGCGCAGGCGCTTGGCAAAAAAATACGCGGCAGCTTCCGGCTCCAGGGCAAAATTGATATTCGTAAAACCGGCGACCGTGAATGCCGTGCGCAGCCGCGACTCTGCCAGGGCATCTTCGCCGGTGCCCGCGAATTTAACCGGGCGGCCCACCGTGACCGGCCCGGACAAATCCACCGTACCCGTCGGCCACTGTGCAGCCCTCAGTAGCCCGCGCAGGAAATCGGCGATGATCTGCTCCAGCGTGTATTCGCGCCCCTGAATGGTGGATTTCGCAAACGCCCTGCTCGACAAAAACGTCTTCACCGATTGAATCAGCCGCGCGTCTTCGCCCTGCTGCAAAAAAGCCTCGATCGCCGCCGGGCCGCAATACACCCGCGCCGTGGTGCTCTGACTTTCACCCTCCTCGCTGACGTAACACAGAACCGTGCGAAAGGTCGGCAGTGGCCCCTGTGCCGACGGATACACCAACGTGCGCACCGCACCAGCGGCATCGGCCAGCGACACCACGGTATTCGTGGTGCCGAAGTCGACGCCGATAAAAGTCTGAACAGCCGCAGCGTGCGTCAAGATGTACTCAGGCTGCCTTTTGATACCAACGGCTATCGCGCGGCACCCGCGCCAGCAGATACGCCATCTGATCGGCCAGAATACGACGGCCCGACAGAATGAAATATTCCGAACGGCACGGCGCATAGGGCACATAGAGTAACGGCAAGCCCGCTTCATCGGGCGTGCGATTACGTTTGCGCGTGTGATTGCAATGCTTGCACGCGGTGACCACGTTCTCCCAGGTGTCCGCGCCATGGCGTGAAAGCGGCAGGATGTGATCACGCGTGAGATCGCGGCGGTCGAATGGATCGCCGCAATAGGCGCACAGATGACGGTCACGCTTGAACAGCAGGCGATTGTCGTGCTTAAGCGGCAACGTGGCACGCGCCCACTTCACCATGGCCTCACTCTTGGCAAGCGCGATCACCGAACGCGTGGAAATCTGCGAACGAATACCCGCGCGCGACACGCCACCGCGAAACACCGCGAGCTCCGTGCCAAGCTCCCACGCCACTTTGCCGGAAGCATGATAGTGAATCGCCTCGCGTGGCTCCATCCAGCGAAACGGTGTGCCAGCAATATCGAGTGCGAGTACGTAGTTCAACTGAAGCTCCTTGAAAACCCTTGACACAGATTAACGCAAACGAACGCAGATTCACCCATGATGTATCTGCGTTCATCCGCGTTAATCTGTGTCGAAGGGTTTGACGTTTACAATACAGAAAACGCTGGCGCATCACACCCGAATCTTCACCAGATCCTTCAACACACCATCGAGGCCGCCGAACACCGAAATTTTATCGATTTTTTCGGTCACCTTCTCCAGCGTTTCTAGCTCCTTCAAACGCAGCGTAATCGGGTTGACTTCCATCACCTTCGCGGTGTTCAGCAGCGAACGTGTCGCGGCGGTTTCCTCGCGGCGGCGAATCACGTTCGCCTGCGCGGCTTTTTCCGCCTCCACCACCTTGGCCAGAATGATCTTCATGTCACCTGGCAGGATGATGTCTTTCACCCCGACGCTTTCCACCTCAAGACCAAATCCCCCGGAGTCTTCCACGCGGCGCCGGATGTGCGTGTTCACCACATCGTCGATCACGGTCTTGTTTTCCAGCAACTCGTCCAGTGTGCGCGTGCCCACCGCTGCACGCAAGCCAAATTGGCGGCATTCAGTTGTCACGTAGTTGCATGCCGCGCTGGGAAAGGTAACAATTCGCCCCTTGCCGTTTTCCGGCATGGCGCGATAGCGCACACATGATGCGCTGGTTTACGAGGAGAAATAAGAACATGAAATTGTTATCGAGAAGGATAAGCGGCTTTGCTGCGTGCGCGCCGTTGCTTTGGGTTTGCGCGAGCACACACACCTGGGCAGCGGACGCTGCAGCGGGTTATCCCGCTCGCCCCATACGCATGCTGGTGCCCAATGCGCCGGGTAGTTCGGTGGATACGTTAAGCCGCATCATCGGCAACAAGATGAGCGAGGTGATCGGCCAGCAAATTGTGGTGGATAACCGCGCTGGTGCCGGCGGTATCGTCGGCATGGAAATCGCCAAGAGCGCCGCGCCCGATGGCTACACGTTGATCAGCGCCACGACCGCCGCATCGACTGTGGCGGTGCTGCTGATGAAAAATCCGACGTTTCACCCGGTCAACGATTTTGACCACGTGGCGCAGTTCGCGGTAACTGCCAACGTACTGGTGGTGCATCCAGGCCAGCCGGTGAAATCGACCAGGGATTTGATTGATCTAGCGAAAGCGAAACAGTTGAACATGGCTTCCGCGGGTGCTGGTTCGCAAAGCCATCTGTCGGGCGCGTACTTCATGTCGGTGGCGAATATCCAGTCGCTGCATGTGCCGTATAAGGGCGGCGGGCCGTCCGTCGCTTCCGTGCTGGCGGGCGAATCGCATTGGACGCTGACACCGGCGGCGGCGGTGATGACGCATGTGAACGGCGGCAAGCTGCGCGCGGTGGGCCACAGCCTGCCGGGTAAATCGCAACTCATGGGAAATATTCCGTCGATCGCGGAAACCCTTCCCGGCTTTGATTACAGCGGCTGGCAGGGTTTTATGATTCCCAAGGGCACGCCGCGCCCGATCATCGAAAAGCTGCGCGCGGCGTTGATGAAGACCTCGACGCTGCCAGAGGTGAAAACCTTGCTGGCGGCGCAGGCCACGGAAATGGTCATCGGCACGCCGGAAGCGTTCCGCGCGGTGATTGCGGATTCGCTGGCCAAGAACGCGAAAGTGATCAAGGCTATAGGGTTAAAAGCGGAATAACAGAAAAGGTAATAAAAACAATGATTTACAATGAAAGAGGCTTGTCCGACGAAACCATCATGATGCGCGACGTGACGCGCAAATTCGTCAACGAGCATGTGATCCCTTTCACGCGTCAGAATTGGCAGGCCGAGTGGAGCATGAAGCCCGAAGGCCGTTTGCCGCGCAAGATTTTGGATGTCGCGCACCAGATTGGCATCCGCACGCTGGGTGTGCCCGAGGAATACGGCGGCATCGCGCTCGATCCGAAGACCGAAACGCAAACCTTCGCGGTGATCTCCGAGGAAATCTCGCGCGGCGATTGCGGTTTGGCCGAGAAGATGGTGCAGCAATGGAAGGTGTCGGTGCTGCTGCGTAATATTTTGCCCGAGCATCTGAAGAAAATCTGGTTTCCGAAAATCATGGCGGATTCGCAGTTTTTGCTGGCGCATTGCCTGACCGAGCCGCGCGGCGCCTCCGACCGCTGGCTGCCGTACGATGTGCCCGAAGCGATGATGCACACGCGCGCCGAGAAAAAAGGCGACAAATGGGTGATCAACGGCCGCAAGCAATTCATTAGCAACGGCTACGACGCATCACTCTATGTGGTGTATGCCACCACCAAGCCGGGCACCGGTTTGACCAAGGGCACGTCGAGCTTTCTGGTGCCGCGCGAAACGAAGGGTTTTTCGGTGGCGCGTTGCAATGAAACACTGGGCGGCCGCTTCATGAACAACGGCGAAATGGTGTTCGAGGACATGGCGGTGCCGCTCGATCATTGTCTGGTGGAAGATATCGCGCTGACCAAGGCAGGGGTGTATTTCCGTCCCGGCAAGATCATTCAGGGTTCCAAAAATCTCGGTGTCGGCGTGCGCGCGTACGAAGAAACCGTGAAGTATGTGCACGACTACACACAGGGCGGCAAAAAGCTGATCAAACATCAGGCGACGGCCATTCGACTGGCCGAAATGGCCACCAAGATTTGTGCCGTGCGTTCGTTGCTGAACGAAGCCTCGCGTGCCGTCGATGCCAAGGCCGACGACGCCGAGGTGCTGTGCAATATGGTGAAAATGTACGCCTCGGAATCGGTGCTCGAGGTGTGCAAGCACGCGGTGGAGCTGCATGGCGGCAACGGCTGCATGCTCGACTTCGGCATCGAAAAACTCTACCGCGACGCCACCATGTATCTGCACATGGATGGCACAGTGGACGTCACCAAATTCAAGATCGTGAAGAATCTGTTCCCGGAGACGGCCGGCAAATACGCGGGCAACGACTGAGGCTACGCGCTTGACGTTAATCGGGCATTGCGGCAGAATTCGCGCCCTTCGTAATAGTCAGGCCATTTACGGCAACCGGATGGAGAATGATGAGCAACTCGTGGAAACAACAAAACACGTACTCGCGGGTGGATCCGCGAGGCGTGCTTGCGCACGTTTTGCGCATACCGGGCTTGGAGTTCGTGTTAACCCCTAGGTGATTTCAATGGTGCCATTGATGCCTTCCTCAGCCCGGACCGTGTAAGCGCTCCGGGCTTTTTGTTTTTGAGGGCTATGCACCACGATCAAGTCGCTTGGTGGATCGCGATCAAGTCGCTCAGCGTACCGCGATCAAATCGCTCAGCCCGCAGTTCAGCGCGGTTAGCAAACCGGCGATCACGTGCGTGTTGAAGTGACTGGAACGCCCATCGACGATACGTCCCAGTTGCGCCTCGGAAATCTCGATGCCCAGTGCAGCGAGCTGGCGGCGTAGCGCTGAGACCGAACGCACGCCGCGCTCAGCCATCACCACGCGGGTGCGCCAGAGCAGGCGGCAGGGTTTGGATTTTGCGGTTGAAGATGGTTGGGCTGGTGCGCGCGGCGTGGCCGCTGCACCGGATGTTTTCGCAGTCATGGGATCGACCCTCACAAATCGATGGCACGAGTGTAGAATTTTTTCATTAAACGAAAATATTTTTCATTAAATGATTGTCTTTAAGTTTGGCGATGTTTAATATCGCGTTCATCGTGAAATAAACAAGCTGCGAATCACCGCCGCCAATCACCAAACAACCCCGTGTCAACGCATCACAATCCAGCGCGTTGATCACGCTCGAATCACAAACCGTTTTAATTTTTGATCGCAATACGAAAAAACTTTTGAGCACTGCCATGACAAACCTCATCCACTCAGTCGCTTCGGCCGCCACACCCGCCAACGGACAGGGAAAGCACATTCTCTACATCGATGACGAAGAGGCCATCTTGCTCCTGATGCAGCGCCTGCTCGAGCGCCAGGGCTATCGCGTGAGCACCTTCACCAGCCCGGAAAAAGCGCTGGCCGCGGCAC